>DATBZY010000326.1:0-3224 GCA_036512915.1 Pseudolabrys sp.
ACTTACGCCTGGCTGGCCGCAGTCTTGCCCAGGGCCGCCTGCGCGGCGGCGAGCCGCGCGATCGGCACGCGGAACGGCGAGCACGACACGTAATCGAGCTTGGCCTCGTGGCAGAAAGCCACCGAGGCCGGATCGCCGCCGTGTTCGCCGCAGATGCCGACCTTCAATTTCGGACGAACTTTCCGCCCGCGCTCGACGCCAATGCGCACCAGCTCGCCAACCCCCTGCTGATCGATCGACACGAACGGATCGACCGATAGGATTCCGCGCGCGGTGTAGATGCCGAGGAAGCTGGCCGCGTCGTCGCGCGAGATGCCGAAGGTGGTCTGCGTGAGATCGTTGGTGCCGAAGGAAAAGAATTCCGCAGTCTCCGCAATCTCGCCGGCCAGCAGACAGGCGCGCGGCAATTCGATCATGGTGCCGACCTGGTAATCGAGCTTGGCGCCCGTCTCCTTTGCAACGGCTTGCGCCATAGCGTCGATGCGCGCCTTCACCAGGTCGAGTTCGGCCTTGCTGGCGATCAGCGGCACCATCACTTCCGGCACCACCGGCTTAGCCGTGCGCGAGGCTACTTCGACCGCCGCCTCGAAAATGGCGCGCGCCTGCATCTCGGCGATTTCCGGATAGGCAATAGCAATGCGGCAGCCGCGGAAGCCAAGCATCGGATTAAACTCGGATAGCTCGCGGGCGCGGTCGGCGAGCTTCTTCGGATCGGCGCCCATGGCGCTTGCTACTTCGGCGATTTCCTTCTCGCCATGCGGCAGGAATTCGTGCAGCGGCGGGTCAAGTAGCCGGATGGTCACCGGGCGGCCAGCCATGATCTCGAACAGCTCGATGAAGTCGGCACGCTGCATCGGCAGCAGCTTGGCGATCGCGGCGCGGCGGAATTTCTCATCGTCGGCCAGGATCATTTCGCGCACCGCCTGGATGCGCTCCGCCTCGAAGAACATGTGCTCGGTACGACACAGGCCGATGCCCTCGGCGCCGAAACGCACCGCCGCCTTGGCGTCGGCCGGCGTGTCGGCATTGGCGCGCACGCCGAGCTTGCGCACCTTGTCGGCCCAGCCGATCAAAGTGGAGAATTCGCCGGACAGCTGCGGCTCGATCATCTCCACCTTGCCGGCCAGCACCTGGCCGGTCGAACCGTCGACGGTGATGAGATCGCCTTGCTTGAACGATTGTCCGCCGGCGGTCATCGTTCGCGCGGCATAGTCGACGCGCAGCGTGCCGGCGCCGGAGACGCAAGGCTTGCCCATGCCGCGCGCGACCACCGCCGCATGCGATGTCATGCCGCCGCGGGTGGTGAGAATGCCTTCGGCTGCGTGCATGCCGTGGATGTCCTCCGGGCTTGTTTCCACCCGCACCAAGATCACCTTGCGTCCGTCCGCCTTGAGTAGCGCCGCCTCGTCGGACGAAAATATGATTTCGCCGCTGGCCGCACCCGGCGACGCCGGCAGGCCGGTGGCGATGACCCTACGGTGCGCGCGCGGATCGATGGTCGGATGCAGAAGCTGGTCGAGTGTCAGTGGATCGACGCGCAACACCGCTTCATTCTTGGAGATCAGCCCTTCGTTGGCGAGTTCGACCGCGATGCGCAGCGAGGCCTTGGCGGTGCGCTTGCCGGAGCGGGTTTGCAGCATCCACAGCTTGCCCTGCTCGACGGTGAATTCCATGTCCTGCATGTCGCGGTAATGGCGCTCGAGCACATTGTAGATGCGCGTGAGCTCGGCATAGGCCTTGGGCAGCGTCTTCTCCATCGACGGCTTGTCGGAGCCGGCCTCTTGCCGCGCCGTCTCGCTGATCTCCTGCGGCGTGCGGATGCCGGCGACCACGTCCTCGCCCTGCGCATTGATGAGGAATTCGCCGTACAGCTTGCGCTCGCCGGTGGAAGGATTGCGGGTGAAGGCAACGCCGGTGGCCGAGCTCTCGCCCATATTGCCGAACACCATGGCCTGCACGTTCACCGCCGTGCCCCAGCTTTCCGGAATATTGTGCAGGCGGCGATAGGTGTTGGCGCGCTGGTTCATCCAGGAGCCGAACACCGCGCCGATCGCGCCCCAGAGCTGCTGCTCCGGGTCCTGCGGAAACGGCTCGCCGCGCTCGTCCTTGACGCGCTTTTTATAGCGCTCGACCAGCTCGGCCCAGTCGTCGGCGGTCAAGTCAGTGTCGAGGCTGTAGCCCTGGCGTTCCTTGTGGTTGTCGAGCAGCTCCTCGAAATGCTCGTGGCCGACGCCGAGCACCACGTCGGAATACATGGTGATGAAGCGGCGGTAGCTGTCATAGGCGAAGCGGCGGTCGCCGGATTTGCTTGCCAGCGCCTCCACCGTCTCGTCGTTGAGCCCGAGATTGAGCACGGTGTCCATCATGCCCGGCATCGAGGCGCGGGCACCCGAACGGACGGATACTAAAAGCGGGTTGCTCTTGTCGCCGAAGGTTTTGCCGGTGATGCGGCCGACCTGCGCCAGCGCCTTGGCGACCTGGGCGCGAAGCTCTTTCGGGTATTGCTGGCCGTTGGCGTAATAAAACGTGCAGACCTCGGTGGTGATGGTGAAGCCGGGCGGCACCGGCAGGCCGAGATTGGCCATTTCGGCGAGCCCGGCGCCCTTGCCGCCCAGGAGGTCGCGCATGTTGGGTTTGCCCTCGGCGCTGCCGCCGCCGAAGCCGTAGACCCACTTGCCTTTCGTCAATTTTTGGATTGGCAATTTTTGGGCCGGGCGCGCGGGCGCCTTGGGGTTAGGTTTCGAAGCCTTGCGTGGCGACGGCTTCTTTTTTGAGCTGGCGTTGGAGGATTTTCGTTTGGCCATGGGTCATGAAATGGTGGGTGGGCTGATGGTGCCTAAAAACACCGCCAGCCCCGCCGACGCAAGCCCGGATTCTCCCTTAGCGGATAAGTCCAAGCTTACTTGATAAGTCCAAGACCCATCACGCCGACGAAGATCAGATAGATCGCGACAATAATGTTGAGCAGGCGCGGGATGATTAGGATGAGAATGCCGGCGGCGATTGCGACGATGGGCTGCAAATGACCGATGCCGATGACCATGACGGGGGTCTCCTTGGGTTGGCGTGCAGCGATGAAACGGCGAGGCGGGCGGAGCGATCCTTCTGATCCTGATAAGTCGGAATGCCGAGCCGTCCGAGCCCCGCGATGACAGGATACTAGCCCTCAATCTTGGAGAAGTCCGCCACCGCGCGGGTGGCCTCGCGGATCTCGTTGAGCAGCT
>DATBZY010000327.1:0-5390 GCA_036512915.1 Pseudolabrys sp.
GCGCAGACGGTGAAATGGCGCATGGTGACCTCCTGGCCGAAGCGGCTGCCGGGGCCGGGCATGTCGGCGGAGCGCGTCGCCGAGCGCGTGCGCACGCTCTCGGGCGGCCGGCTCGACATCGCGGTGTACGCGGCCGGCGAGGTGGTGCCGGCCTTCGAGGTGCTGGACGCGGTCGGCAACGGCGTCGCCGACATTGGCCACACCGCGGCGTTCTACTGGCAGGGCAAGATGCCGGCGGCCGCGTTCTTCACCACGGTGCCGTTCGGCCTTACGCCTTCCGAGCACGTCGCTTGGATCGAGGCCGGCGGCGGGCAGGCGCTGTGGGACGAGCTCTACGCGCCGTTCGGCGTGAAGCCGTTCATGGGCGGCAATACCGGCGTCTGCATGGGCGGCTGGTTCCGCCGCGAGCTCGCAAGCCTCGCCGACCTGCGCGGGCTCAAGCTGCGCTCGCTCGGCCTCGGCGGCGAAATTTATCGCCGGCTCGGCGCCACGCCGCAGACCACGCCGCCGGCGGAAATCCTCACCAGTCTGCAATCGGGCGTGATCGACGGGGTGGAATTCGTCGGGCCCGGCACCGACATCGCGCTCGGGCTCTATCGCGTGGCGCCGTTCTACTACTATCCCGGCTTCAACAAGCCGAACGGCACCGGCGAGTGCATCGTCGCGCTGAAAGCCTGGAAAGCGCTTGCTGCCGATCTCCAGGCCGTGGTCGCGCACGCTTGCGCGACGGAAGCGAATTTCGCGCTGGCCGAGATGGAGCGGCTCAATGCGCAGGCGCTCGCGGCGTTCGTAGGCGACCACGGCGTGAAGCTCGCCGCCTTCCCCGACGATCTGGTGAGCGCCGCGCGCAAGCAGGCCGGCGATGTGCTCGGCGAACTGAGCGAGCGCAGCGCGATCACGGCCAAGGTGCACGCCTCCTACATCGCATTCCGCGAGCGCAGCGCGCCGTGGTCGCGCGTTTCGATTGAGGCGGTATTGAGAGCGCGCGGGTAGCGTGAGCTTTTTCGGCAACAGGTTAGGTCCCAAATTGCGGGGCCTTTCATGGTTAACCGGCCATTACTCAGGCTTTGTTAGGAATCGAACGTGCTCTTGCGGATGCGCGTCTTCGCGTCCGTTTGAGGTCTTCAGTTCAGCCGTGCGTCACGAACCGGGTGGATCAGCATGATCGCCCGCTTGCAACAATCATCCGACCAGTCAAGGGGCCGAAAATTATGATGACAAGAACGATCCGAACCGGCATTGCCGTCGCCGCATTGCTGATCGCGCCGATCGCCGCGCAGGCGGCGGATTTGCGCCAGCCCAGCTACAAGGCGCCGGCCTATTCCGCACCCGCATTTAGCTGGTCCGGCTTCTATGTCGGACTTAATGCCGGCTATGGCTGGGGCACTGCCTCGGGCGGGAACTCGATCACCGGCGAAGGCTTTAACACCCGGGCCACGGGTTGGTTGGGGGGCGCCACCGTTGGCTACAACCTGCAGACCGGATCATGGGTCTGGGGCCTTGAGGGCGTAATTGATTACAGCACCGTCAAGGGAACCAGCACCAGCAATTGCGACGGGTGCGAGGTTAGAAACAGCTGGCTCGGCACGGCTCGCGGCCGCATCGGCTATGCGTTCGACCGCTACCTTGTCTACGGGACCGGCGGTGCCGCCTACGGCGACTTAAAATTGACCATACCGGGCGGTGGCAGCAGGTCGGTGACCGAGAACAAGCTCGGCTGGACTCTCGGCGCCGGCGTCGAATACGCCTTCATGGGCGCCTGGTCGGTCAAGGCGGAGTATCTCTACGTCGATCTGGGCAACTTCACCTGCCCGGCGGCGACCTGCAGCGATGCAGGCACCTACAAGTTGCCGCTCAACATCGCCCGCCTCGGTGTGAACTACCGCTTCTGATCTCTGCGCTATCTCGGCCGAACGATGAAGCCCTGGGCTGGTTGCCCGGGGCTTTTTCGGTTTTGCGCGGCGGCTACCCCAAGGGTGGCGTCAATGCCGCTCATGCACTAAAACCTCCGGCAAAATCGGCCCATGGCGGCCGGCCAATTCGGAAAGGCATGCCCAAGACCATGCGTATCGCTGCAGTACACAACCAGAACGGCAAGATTTTCGGAACGGTGCAGGACAACCACTTCCGCCCGCTGTTGATCGGCGGCGCCGCGGTGCGCGATCTGCGCCAGGTCATAGCCCTGCTGAGCGAGCGCGCGGGCACGCTTGAGCATGGCGCGCGGCTTGCCCTCGATAGCGTCAAACTCGCGGCCCCCGTCGGTCCGTTGGCGAAGAATGTGATCTGTGTAGGCAAGAACTATCACGATCACGCCGAGGAATTTGCCCGCAGCGGCATCGATCAGTCCGGCGACAAGCAGGAAGTCCCGGAGGTTCCCGTCGTCTTCACCAAGGCGGTGACATCGCTCGCCGACCCGTTGCAGGGAATCCCGGCGTCGGCTGACCTGACGCATTCGACGGATTACGAAGGCGAGCTCGGCGTCGTCATCGGACGCCATGCCAAGAATGTGAAGCGCGCCGATGCGCTCGACTATGTGTTCGGCTACACCATCGTCAACGATGCGACCGCGCGTGACGTGCAGCAGCGCCACCGGCAATGGTTTCTCGGCAAGAGCCTGGACGGCTACTGCCCGGTCGGGCCCTGGCTGGTCACGCGCGATGAATTCGGCACACCCGACGCGCAGGAGCTGGCGACCTACGTCAACGGCGAGCGCCGGCAGTTCGCCCGGCTGCGCGACTTGATTTTCGATGTCGGCGCCATTATCGAGGCGGTCAGCGCCTATGTGCCCTTGGAGCCGGGCGACCTGATCGCCACCGGAACGCCGGCCGGGGTCGGCATCGGATTCAAGCCGCCGCGCTACCTGGTGCCGGGCGACGTCGTCAAAATTTCCATTTCCGGCATCGGCGAGCTGACTAATCCGGTGGTCTGAGCCGCCGACAGCCCTTATAAGGCCCTTATCGAACGACGAAATTCGCCAGCCCTTGCGAAATATCAATGCTGCCAATAGCAAAAGCAATTTGGTGGTCTTGATCCCCATGGCACGGCTGGCCAAGAAACCTGGCTAAGAAAAGCGCCTCAATATCCCCCAATCACAGCACGCGAGAGGAGTAGACGGATGGCAAATCAACCCTGGAAAACGGATGACTGGTTCGTAAGCGAGTGGAACTACGCGCCCGAAGTCACCAAGGACTTCAAGTTCGCCAAGAATATCAAAATCCATGATGTCACCCTGCGCGACGGCGAACAGCAGACCGGCATCATTCTCAGCAAGGACGAGAAAATCCGCATCGCCGAGGCGTTGGCGGAAGCCGGCGTGCACCGGATCGAGGCCGGCATGCCGATCGTCTCGCCGTCCGACAACGCGGCGATCAAGGAAATCGTCAAGCGCAACCTCGGCCCGCAGATCTTCTCGTTCTCGCGCTGCATGAAGGAAGACGTGCAACGCGCCGTCGACACCGGCGTCAACGGCGTGGTGATGGAAATCCCCTCCAGCAAGCACATGCTTGAGCTAGCCTATCGCTGGCCGCTGGAAAAGGCGATCGAGACCTCGATCGAGGCCACCGCCTTCGCGCACAAGAACGGGCTCGAGGTCGTGTTCTTCCCGATCGACTTCTCGCGCGCCGAGCTGAAATGGGCTCTCGATCTGATCGAGCGCGTCGGCAAAGAAGGCCACATGGACGCGCTGGCGCTGGTCGACACCTTCGGCGTGCTGTCGCCGCACGCCATGAAGTACTTCGTCACCGAGGTGCAGAAGCGCATCAAGAAGCGGCTGGAAGCGCACTTCCATCAGGACTTCGGCATGGGCGTCGCCAACACCATCATGGCGCTGTCGCTCGGCGTCGAGGTGATGCACACCACCGTGCTCGGCATCGGCGAGCGCTCCGGCAACGCGCCGATGGAAGAGATCGTCATGGCGCTGAAGACCATGTACGGCGTCGACGTCGGTATCGACACCACCAAGCTCACCTCGCTGGCCAATCTGGTGCAGCGCCTGACCGGCGTGCTGGTGCCGACCAACAAGGCCATCGTCGGCTCGGGCTTGTATCAGATCGAGTCCGGCATCATCGCGTCGTGGTTCAAGAACTGCGGCGAGAAGAACGCCACTGAATTATTCCCGATCCGCTGGAGCGCGGTCGGCCAGCCGCCGGCGGAGGTGGTGATGGGCAAGGGCTCGGGCATCGACTCGATCAACATGTGGCTCAAAGACGTCGGCATGCAGGTGTCGGAAGAGGACGCCATGAAGGTGCTCCAAGCCGTCAAGCTGCATTCGCTGACCAACAAGAAGATGCTGAGCCACGCCGAGTTCCGCGACGTGGCGCGGGCCACGCTCGGCCGCACGCAGGCGGCGGCGGAGTAGGGCCTATGTCCGCCTCATCCTGAGGAGCGTCGCGAAGCGACGCGTCTCGAAGGACGAGGCGGCCTCTGCGAATGACGAAGCCCCGGGGGGAACTCCGGGGCTTTTTGTTGCCGAGCACGTGGGATGGGTTTCGCGATGCTCAACCCATCCTGCGCGGGCTGACAATCAAGTCTATGGCTAGGGCAATTTTTGGTGCGATCATAGTTATGCGCAATTCACCCCTGCTTTTTCTTTTGCGCTGATTTTGGCGGCGTCTTGGTAGCTGGCGCCTGTTTTGCCTTTAATTGATTTTTCTCAGTGCCGCAATCGCCGGCCTTCGTCAGCGTCAGCTTGATCGTGCCGCTATCGCCGAACACACCCACCGGCGTGGTGATCTTCCACGCCCCGGTGAGCGCCATCCCGCCTCCGCTATCATCGACCGAAACAGTGTAGTTGCCGCCACCCGACCAGGGCACGCCGCCGGCCGTACCGCCAACCGTGAAACTGCCGCCGTCACCTTTTGGGGTCAGCGAAAAGAGGATCCCTGCCGTCGCGCCGGTGCCTGGCATTGTGAATGGCTTGGTCAGGTCGCACACCGTGTGATTGATGGCCAGATCATTGTATCGACCCTTCGCATGGTAAGCCTTCTTCTTGCAAAGTTTGTCGAACAGGTTTTTGGCGATCTTCTCGGCCGCCTCCGCCACCTTATCCTCGCCGAGAAATCCCTTGTCGTCGGCAATCAATTTCCCGTCGGCATCGGTGACCTGCATGACTCAGGTGACATCGCCGTCACCGATGCCGACCACGCCGTCAATGAACGTACCGATGCGCAGCTCCTCGATCACGAGATTCTTCGGGGAATAACCTTCATCCATGAGCTTCTTTTCGACGGCGCGCGCCTTTGCAACCGTACCACTCATGTCGATCATAACCGCCTCGCAGCTTCCCTCGTCCCGCGCTTTTTCGATCAGCATGGCGAGGTCGGCGTCAACCAGATGTTGGATCTGTTTGGCAACCAGTTCGGAGGCTGGATTGGCTGGCAACACCTCACGCA
>DATBZY010000328.1:0-9293 GCA_036512915.1 Pseudolabrys sp.
CGCTACAATGCCGAGTGGCTCATCGAGAAAAATGGACTATGCAGTCCGCGCCAAACCCGCACCGTCTGGGAGCAAGCCAGCATGAAGCAAGCCGCTTAACTCAAACTTGTGTCCAAAGAACCGGGTGCGGTACATCCCGAACAATGTTTTACCGCGCATATGGCAGCGGAACTGCAGGCGCGCAGCGTGGCCCGCGCAGAAGCGCTTGCCTATGCCAAGGAGGTTGCCAACCTGTGCGCGCTTGCAGGCCAGCCGGAAAGAACCTCAGTCTTTATGCGTGCCGAAACGCCGGTTGCTGATGTGCGCAAGAAGCTGACGGACGCCAACGCTGTTGGCAAGGCTGCATGGGGCAAAGCCGTGCAGGCGGTGAACATGCGCATGGGGTTCCGGAAGGCATAGCTTATTATGACGCTGTGGTGACGCGGACGGACCCATAAGTCGGTCTCGCTCGACGAAATGCATCAGCGTTTCATCAGCGGCGATTTCAAGCGCCGCTTCGTCTGCATCACGTTCGACGACGGCTACAAGGATCTGATGCGCTGGGCTTATCCGCTGCTGAAGAAATATCAGCTGCCGTTCGCGCTTTACATTCCGACCAGCTTCCCCGACCGGCTTGGCGAATTGTGGTGGGTCGCGCTCGAAGCGGTGATCGCGCAGAACAGCCGCATCGGCATGGTCATCAACGGCAAGGACCAGTTCTTCGAATGCGGCACGGTGCGGGAAAAGCGCGAACTGTATGACGCGGTCTACGGCTATCTGCGTAGCATGAAGACCGAAGTCGAACTGCGCCGCGTGGTGCGCGATCTGTGCGCCTGCTACCACGTCGATATCGCCTCGTTCTGCCGCGATCTGTGCATGAGCTGGGAGGAGATCGTCGAGCTTGCCGCCGATCCGCTGGTCACCATCGGCGCGCATACGGTCAACCACATGATGCTCAAGAAGGTGCCGAACGATTCCACCGTGCGTGCTGAAATGGAGATGAGCCGCTCGGTGCTGGAGGCGGCATTAGGCAAGCGGCCGGAGCACTTGGCCTATCCGGTCGGCGATGCGACCTCGGCCGGTCCGCGCGAATTCCGCATCGCCGCCGAACTCGGCTTCAAGACTGCCGTGACGACGCGGCCGGGCGTGCTGTTCAAGGTGCACCGCGACCATATGACCGCGCTGCCGCGCATTTCGGTCAACGGCGAATTCCAGCAGCAGCGCTACCTGAAAGTCCTGATGTCGGGCGCCGCCACCGCGATGTGGAACGGCTTCCGCCGCGTCAACGCGGCTTAGTAGCGCATGATCCCGAAAAGTGGGAACCGGTTTTCGGATAAGATCATGCGCAAGCCCTAGACTCTATCGGGACGGGCCATCCAACTGATCAGCGGCATCGCCGGCAGCACCCAGCCGAGCCCGGCGACGACGTAATAGAGCGCCGCCACGAAGCCGTTGATGTCGGTCAGCACCGACTGCGCCAGCGCCATCGCGAACAGACCCCACACCGACACCAGCAGCAGAAGTGCGACGGTGCCGATCAGTTTGCGGGTGCGGATGGACATGGCAGCTCTGGGTTTGCGATGCGAGGCGCATGACTATATGGTCCGCATCGTCTCCTGCAAGCAGACATTCCATGCCCGATCAGGCTTCAGTTCCGGATTTTCGCCCGCGCGCACTGCGGCTGTGGCTGCTCGCTGTGGCGGCGATGATCTTTCTGACGCTGGTGGTCGGCGGCGCGACGCGGCTCACCGAGTCAGGCCTCTCGATCGTGGAATGGAAGCCGGTCACCGGCGTGCTGCCGCCGCTGACCGACATTGCTTGGCAGGCCGAATTCGAGAAGTATCAGGAGATACCGCAATACCGCGAACACAACCGCGGCATGAGCCTTGGCCAGTTCAAGGTGATCTATTGGTGGGAATGGTCGCACCGGCTGCTGGCGCGCGCGACCGGCGCGGTGTTCCTGCTGCCGTTCCTGGTGTTTCTGTGGCGCGGCGCCATTCCGCCGCCGCTGCGCACGCGGTTGTGGATCATCTTCACGGGGGGGGCCTTATTGGGCGTGGTCGGCTGGTGGATGGTCGCGTCGGGCCTCTCCGGCACGCTCATCAAGGTTTCGCAATACCGGCTGGCATTCCACTTGACGCTGGCTTGCGCGATCTATGCCGCGGTGGTGTGGACCGCGCAGCAGATCGCGCCGCAACCGGCGGGCGATGCGCCCAAACCGCTGCGCCTCGGCGCGCTGGCGATTGCCGCATTGCTGTTCGTGCAGATCTATCTCGGCGCGCTGGTAGCCGGGCTCGATGCCGGATTGAAATACAACACCTGGCCGCTGATCGAAGGCGGCCTCATGCCGTCATTCGACCGGCTGCTGTTCCTCAGCCCGGTCTGGCGCAATCTGTTCGAGAACGATCTCACCGTTCAGCTCAACCATCGCATGCTGGCTGATGCGGTTTGGCTGCTGGCGATGTTGCATGTCATCGGCGCGTGGCGCTTGCGGTGTGAACTGCGTGGTGCCGTCATATTGGCAGTGACGATGACGCTGCAGGCCGTACTCGGGATCGTCACGCTGCTCTATGAGGCGCCGATCCTGCTTGCGCTCGCGCATCAGGTGCTGGCGATCCTAGTGTTCACGATCGCGCTGGTGCATGCCGAGCGGCTGTCGCAGCGCGCGACATTTCAATTAAGCCCGGCGGCTGCGCAGTAGGGCGCCATGATCGGCATCAAGACCGACGCCGGGATCGCCGTGCTGACGCTGATGCACGGCAAGGCCAACGCGCTCGACATCGAGTTCTGCGAGGCGCTCTCGGCGCGGTTCATGGAATTGCGCCGGTCCGATGCCAAGGCGGTGGTGTTGACCGGGCAGGGCAAGATATTTTCCGCCGGCGTGGATCTCAAGCGCCTGAGCGAAGGCGGCGTCGACTACATCCGCAAATTCTTGCCCGTGCTGCACAAGCTCTACGACACTGTCTTCCATCATCCGAAGCCGGTGGTGGCGGCGATCAACGGCCACGCCATTGCCGGCGGCTGCGTGCTCGCAGCTTGCGCCGACCGCCGCATCATGGCGCGCGACAGCGGGCGCATCGGCGTCACTGAATTGCTGGTGGGCGTGCCGTTTCCGGCGCTCGCTTTCGAGATCGTGCGTTTCGCGGTGCCGCCGCGCTACCTGCCGGAATTCACGCTGAGCGGCGCGACCTATAGCAGTGACGAGGCTTTGCAGCGCGGCTGGATCGACGAAGCGGTGGAGCCAGACGCGCTGATGGAGGACGCTGCTGCGGTTGCGCAGGAGCTGGCCTTGCTCTCGCCGACGGCCTTCGCGCAGACCAAGAAACAAATCCGGCAGCCGGTCTCAGAGCGCCTGGAGCGCAGCGGGGAGGCGACCGACAGGGCGGTGACCGAGATATGGACCGCGCCGGAAACGCTCGGCTTTATCCGGGATTACGTCGCGCGCACGCTGAAGAAGAACTAGAGCCCAATTTCACGCAGATATTTCCGCACACCCGGAGGAATGAGTTCGGGCCGCGGCGCCGCCGCGACCGTGTTCTGCGGCGTGGTCTCGCGCGCCTGCGCCAGCCGCTTCGCGAAAACCGCGTGCCCCTTGTGCACGGCGCGGGCGAGGGCGTAGGCGATGTCGTCGGCAAGCGTCGGCCGCGCCAGCACGAAGCTCCATGAGCCGACCGAGGCGACCGGCTCGCTCTGTCCGGGATAGCTGCCGGCGGGTAGTGTCAGTGCTTTCAAAAAGCTGTGCTTGGCGCGGATGCGTGCGGCCTCCGCCGCATTGGGCGCGATAAAGCGGCCGCCGGCCTGCGCCACCGCCGCAAAACCCGGCCAGCCGACGCCGCCGCCCCACAGCGCGGCAGCGCGGCCGTCGAGCACCATGGCGGGGCCGTCGCCGGCGCGATCGAGATAGATCGCTTGGAAGTCCTTATCCTGGTCGAGGCCGAGGCCGTCGAGCACATAGCGCGACAAGATCACCAGGCCCGAGCCGCGCGCGCCGAACGCCACCGGCTTGCCGGTGAGATCGCCGATGGATTGCGCCGGGCTGTGGCTGGCTACGGCGAACATGCCGGCGGTCGAATACATCGCGGTGATGATCTTCAACGCGCTGCGTGCGCGGCCGATGCCTTCGAAGGCCTCATAGGCCGGTTCGCCGGTGACCAGTGCGATGTCGAACTGGCCCGCTTCCAACAACGGGATGTTCTCGGTCGAGCCCTTGGTGTTGCGGGGCTCGACCACAAGTGTCGTATCGGTCTCATTGACGGTTTCGGCGAAAGCTCCGCCATAGAGCGGGAAGCCGCCGCCCGGCGTGGCGGTGCCGAGGACGACGGTGGTGGTCACGCCGATTTCAGGCCCTGTTCGAGGTCGGCGATGATGTCGTCCTTGTCCTCGAGCCCGATCGACAGCCGCACCACGTCCGGCCCGGCGCCGGCTTGCACTTTCTGCGCGTCGGACAATTGCTTGTGCGTTGTCGAGGCGGGATGGATGATGAGCGAACGGGTGTCGCCGATGTTGGCCAGATGCGAGAACAGCTTCACGTTGGAGACGAGCTTCACGCCGGCGTCGTAGCCGCCCTTGAGGCCGACGGTGAGTACCGCGCCGGCGCCTTTCGGAACGTATTTCTTGGCAAGCGTATGATAGCGGTCGCTCGCCAAGCCCGGATAGCTCACCCAGGCAACTTGCGGATGCTTCGACAGCCACTCGGCAACGGCGAGCGCGTTGTCGGAATGGCGCTGCATGCGCAGCGGCAGCGTCTCGATGCCGGTGAGGATGAGGAAAGCATTGAACGGCGACAGCGCCGGGCCAAGATCGCGCAGGCCGAGCACGCGGCAGGCGATGGCGAAGGCGAAATTGCCGAAGGTCTCGTGCAGCACGATGCCGGAATATTCCGGGCGCGGCTCGGACAACATCGGATATTGCCCTTTGCGCGACCAGTTGAACGTGCCGCCGTCGACGATCATGCCGCCGATCGAGTTGCCGTGGCCGCCGAGGAACTTGGTGAGCGAGTGCACCACGATATCGGCGCCGTAATCGATCGGCTTGCAGAGATACGGCGTCGCCAGCGTATTGTCGACGATCAGCGGCACGCCGGCCTTGCGGGCGATCTTGGCGACCGCCTCGATGTCGGTGATGACGCCGCCCGGGTTGGCGATCGACTCGACGAAGATCGCCTTGGTCTTCGGCGACACCGCCTTCTCAAACGAAGATATGTCGTCGGGGTCGGCCCACACCACCTGCCAGCCGAAATTCTTGAAGGCGTGGTTGAATTGGTTGATCGACCCGCCATAAAGCTTTTTCGACGCGACGAATTCATCGCCCGGCGTCAGCAGCGTGTGCATCACGACCACCTGCGCGGCATGGCCGGAGGCGACCGCTAATCCCGCGGTGCCGCCTTCGAGCGCGGCGACGCGCTCTTCCAGCACCGCGTTGGTCGGATTGCCGATGCGGGTATAGATGTTGCCGAAGGCTTGCAGGCCGAACAGCGAGGCGGCGTGATCGACGTCGTCGAACACAAAAGACGTGGTCTGGTAGATCGGCGTCGCGCGCGCGCCGGTGGTCGGATCGGGTTTGGCGCCGGCGTGAATGGCCAGCGTGGAAAAGCCCGGAATGCGTTCGGCGTCGGCCATGGGTGCCCCGTTTTGATGTTGCCTGCGGCCGCAATAGAGGCCTTAGGCGGAAAAGGTGCGCGATTTACCGGCCGGCCGGGCATGGCGTCAAGGCGGCAAAGTGCCGATGGGCCGCGCCAGGCAGGGGCGCGCTACCTGGTCCACACGCCAGTTCGGAGTTACCGCCGCGGGCAAGCCGCCTCACTCGGCCTTAGCTGCCTCACCCCAAGCGCCCAGGGTGTACGCTTTAGCGATATCCAGATTCGCCCGCTCTCCCGTCGTGCCGGCGGTAGAATCATAGTCATTTGGAGCGATTGCCTCGAAACCGGCTTTGACGTCGGGATCAGCGAGGGCGTCGGCGAACCGTCGCTCGTCGCGCCATGCCCACTTGCCGTGTTCGAGCCGCGCATAGACCCGACCCGTCTCATAGTCGGCGAAATTGATGATCGGGATCAGGCGAGCGCATCGCTTCAAAAACTCAACGTTACACTCGGGTGCCAGGTTATCGCCGACATAAACCTCCTCGGGCTTCTGGGCGTGAATGTTGATCTTTCTGAACCGGTCAATATCGAGCATGCTTTTGACGTCCAGGATGCTCATTTCCCCATTCCAGCCGAATGCCACAGTCCTTGGTGCTTGACCATCCGCGACGCTATTGTCGAGAAATTCATAGTGGACGCGCTTTCCCTCGCTAAGCGCCCAAGTGAAAAACAATTCAGGCATGCCCGTGTAGGCTTCGACATTATGAGCCAGGAGATCATCAACCGCTTTGTACCGGCCGACTTTCAATCCTCGTGTCCAAGCGCGCTCGACGGTTAATTCCGGCGGCGTGATCATGAAAAACATGTAAACTAGGTCGCCGAACCGCGTCAGCAACCTGCCAGACTCCTTGCCTTCCGACACGGGCACAAAGCTGTCAAAACGGAAGCGGTCGATCAGAAGATGCGTCATCTCTCCTCTGGCAGCTTTTGTCGTCATGCGCAGATCGAGTTTCTTGTCGATGATTTCGACCTCGTGTCCTGTCAGTGCGCCGGCATATTTGTAGGCGGCGCCAAGGGACCCGTAGTCTAAAAGAAACTTGCGCCAAATGTCGGGACTGATCAGCGCAAACTCTTCCCAAGGTAGATTGAGTTTTTTCGCCAGGATTCGCTGCCGTGGCCGCATCGTGCTTTTGCCGGATGCCGACGCGCCCTTGACGTTCATGACGACTGGCTTGTCCTGCGGGGGCAATGGCCGATAGCCTTCACGCGTAATTGCTTCTTGAAAAAATTGACCGATGGCGTCGCCAATGACCTCACTGCCATAGTCGTTGCAGACCAGCGTCACAGCGAGCGCGGTGAGCAACTCCTGGTCGCCGAACAGCCGGCCGCGCCGGCTTATGACCGCCGTTGCGATCTGGCTCAATGCGTGAAAGCAGGACTCGTCCAACCGGTTGTCCGCGGTTTCCGATTTTTCCTGCCAATCGGAAACAATCCGCCGTTCGCGCTCCTCGGCAGTCTCGGTTGAAGCGCGCGCTCGTGTCTTGGGCTGGCCAAAGGCGAATGGCCGGCGCCACCGGCTGACCTCGCCGGCCTCGACCGCCGGTGTCGGATGTGTTGACAGCGCCTTTGCAAGCTCCTGTCCGATCATCGCGGAAGCGGCGCTATTCACGCGCTCGAAAACTCGCGCCAATTCCTTTCGATGGGGCGCAATATATTTGTTGAGTATAGTCGCAGCGATCGCACGAAAGTTTTGGCCCAAGTCCTCGTAGTTGGTCCCGGCAGGGACAGCGAGACTGGCGGTCACGCGAATGAGCAATTCATGCACGATCAATCGATCGGCGCGAAACGCGACCAGTTCATGGACCGGCAGGCCACAATAGTCGCTGAGTTCCTGCGCTTTTGCCACGCTGGTTGAAACGTTCTCGCTCCTGAATATTGTTGAGAGTGGTAAATACTCGCGCGGCAACTCGGATTCCAGGCCTGGATTCCAAGCGCCATGCCCAGCGGGCAGCGCTTCGATATTCACAGGGGGCCTGACTGTTTTGGTGTTCACTTGTTGTCGTCGCCCTTCTTTTGCGCCTTGTCGGTCGCCTCGGTGGCGCCGCCCTGCGTCGTGCCGTGCGCGATGCCCATGCGCTGCACGCCCTTGCCCAGGATTTGCGCGCGCTTGGAGGAAAGTGTGCGCGAATTTACCCCCATCCAGGAGATCTCCGAGGACAGGCGGCCGTATTCGATCTTCGGGCAGCGATTCATCACCACTTTGATGCCGGCCTGTTCGGCGAGCGATGCGGCCTGGTCGTTGCGCACCGTCAGTTGCATCCAGATCACCTGCGGCTTCGGCTTCAGCGTCAGCGCCTCCTGAATGATAGGCATGACGTGTTCGGAAGCGCGGAAGATGTCCACCATATCGACCGGCTCGGGGATGTCGGACAGCTTGGCGTAAACCTTCTGGCCGAGGATGTCCTTGCCGGCCTGGCCGGGGTTGACCGGGATTATGCGATAGCCGCGCTCGAGCAGATATTTGAACGCGAAATAGCTCGGCCGGTTGTCCTTCGGCGAGATGCCGACCATGGCGATGGTCTTCACCGTATTGAGGATGCCGCGGATATAGCTGTCGGGATAACTGTCGTGGTTCATCGGTGCAAGATAGGCGCTCGCTGGCCGCGCGGTAAGGCGGGCGCTTCGGCCTAGCGATCTTCCCAGCTTGGATCGCGTTTCTCGATGAAGGCACAGATGCCTTCCTCGGCATCGCGCGCCATCATGTTTTCGGTCATCACTTCGGAGGCGTAAGTGTAGGCGGCCGCCAATCCCATCTCGGCCTGGCGGTAGAAGGCTTGCTTGCCGATCTTGAGCACATAGGACGACTTCGATGCGATCTGCTTGGCGAGGGCGATCGCGGCCTTGCGTTCTTCGCCGGGCGCCACCGTGCGGTTGATCAGCCCGATGCGCGCAGCATCTTCTGCCGCGACCAACTCGCCGGTGAGCAGCATCTCCATGGCGTGCTTGCGCGCCACGTTGCGCGAGAGCGCCACCATCGGCGTCGAGCAGAACAGGCCGATGTCGACGCCGGGCGTGGCGAACTTCGCCGCCGCCGAAGCAATCGCCAGATCGCAACTGGCGACCAGTTGGCAGCCGGCGGCGCTGGCGACGCCTTGCACGGCGGCGATTACCGGCTGCGGCAGGTTGACAATCTGCTGCATCATCCCGCTGCAGATCGTCATGATCTGGCGGAAATAGTCGCGGCCGCCGTCGGCATCGCTGCGCCGCGCCGTGAGCTCCTTCAAGTCATGGCCGGCGCAAAAGGCGACGCCGTTGGCCGCCAGCACGACTGCGCGGATGGTCTTGTCGGTGGCAATCTCGGTGAACGCTTCGGACAAGGCGATCAACAGCGCTTCCGACAGGCTGTTGCGTGCCTGCGGCCTGTTGAGGACGAGAATGGCGATGTCGTTGTCGCGCTCGCGCAGCAGCACGGGCGCGGCGGCATCGATGGCGCGGGCGGCGGCGGGCTGGGCGCTCATGAACTATTATCCGGGTTCGCTTCCGGCTCGAACCTTAACCGGAAGGAAGCCCCATGCAAGGCCGGGAACGGCGGCTAAGGCGACGCCCAAGAATTAATGAATCGGGGTGCGTCAGCGGCAAGGTGTAGTGGATTCCCGGTGGTCTGTGGCGAGTGTATTGTCACTGGATGATCGACGAGAATGCGGTTAGCACACGCTACGAGGCCTTGCTTGCATGC
>DATBZY010000329.1:0-2906 GCA_036512915.1 Pseudolabrys sp.
CCGTCCTCGAGCAGGACGTCGACTTCGACGGTCGGATTGCCGCGGCTGTCGAGGATTTCGCGGCCGATAATGTCGGTAATGGCGGTCATGGCATGTCCCGGTTTTGGGGGCGTTTCTACAGGCCGCGATGGGTCTTGTCATGGCCTAAGAAAGCGGGCCAATAGTCGGCCTATGGCGAAAAAAAGACTTCAACTCGGCAGCCCTGCGCGCATCCCAGCGTCCCCCAAGGTCGCCGTGCTCGACCGCGTGCCCAATCCGCACGCCGACACCGACTACCTCGCCCGCTTCACCGCGCCGGAATTCACGACGCTGTGCCCGATCACCGGCCAGCCCGACTTCGCCCATCTGGTGATCGACTACGTGCCCGCGCGGTTCCTGGTCGAGTCGAAGTCGCTCAAGCTTTACTTAAACAGCTTCCGCAACCACGGCGCTTTCCACGAGGACTGCACTGTCGCCATCGGCAAGAAACTGGTGGCGCGGCTCAAGCCGAAATGGCTGCGCATCGGCGGCTACTGGTATCCGCGCGGCGGCATGCCGATCGACGTGTTCTGGCAGGCCGGCAAATTGCCGAAGGATGTGTGGGTACCGGACCAGGGTGTCGCGCCCTATCGCGGGCGGGGCTAGTTTTTTCGGTGCAGGCGCAAGGCGCAAATCCATCCCGTCGCGGTCAGCACCACTGCCCCAAGCAGCAGCACCGGAATGATGCCGATGCCGCTGGAGAGGCCGAGACCGTAGACCACCGGGCCCAGCGCCTGCCCAATAAAGAAGAAAAAAGAATGACCCGCCGTCGCCGATGCGCGCGCGCCCGGCGCCAGCTCGGTGACATAGACCTGCAGGCAGCCGTGCAGGAAATAAAAGCTGAAGCCGAGCAGCACGAAATTGGCGAATTCGACCGGCCAGGGCATGCGCAGCGCGATCACGACCAGGCCGAATGCCATGAGCATTCCGCCGGCCGCCATCAAACGCCGCTCGCCAAAGGTATTGAGCAGCCGCGACACCATGATCGTATAAATGAGGCCGCCAACGCCGAAGCCGGCGATCACCACGCCGGCGATGGAGGCGCTTGTGACGCCTTCGCTGCGCAGCAGCACGGCCATGTAGGGAAACACGCCAAACAGAAATATCGCTTCCAAGAAAACGGCGCCGAAACAATATTTCGCCAATGGATTGCTGAATACCGCGCGATAGTTCGGAATGAAACTCGATAGATCAAAACGTCCGGGCGTCTCGTTCATGCCGCGAAAGCCGGGAAGCGCGAAGGCGAGCGCGATCAGATCGATGGCGCCGGTGGCGAAGAACACCCCGCGCCAGCCAATTAAGTCGCCAATAACGCCGGCGCCCGACGCCCCCAGCAGGTTGCCGCTCATGGCCGCAAATAAAAGTTTTCCAAACGCGACCTGGCGCTGCGCCACCGGCACGCGGTCGCCGGCCACGGCCAAGGCGATCGGGAACACGCCGCCGGCGGTGATCCCGGCCAGCACGCGCAAGGTCATCAATGTTTCGAAATTGGTCGCGAACCCACAGGCAATCGTGGTGAGCCCAAGAATGAGCATGCAGATCGAGATCAGCCGCGTCTTGCTGAACATGTCTGCGAGCGCGCCCAGCACCGGCTGAATCAACGCATAAGGCAAGGTGAATCCGGTCGACAGCAGCGCGGCGGTGGTCGGCTCGACGTTCAATCCGCTGGCGATCTGCGGAATGACCGGATCGACCGAGCGCATGAACAGCGACGTCGCGAACACGACGAACGCCATGAGATTGAGGACGCGTCCCATGCGGGTCGAGAGCCTTTAGCGGATCAGCGCTTTTTTTATTTTGCGCATGATCTTATCCGAAAACCGGTTCCCACTTTTCGGGATCATGCGCGTTTTGCCAACCGGTCGAACTCGACCAGCGTGCGCAACAGCGGCTCCATCTCCTTGAGCGGCATCATGTTGGGGCCGTCGGAAGGCGCGCGATCGGGATCCTGATGGGTTTCGATGAATACGCCGGCGACGCCGACCGCGACCGCCGCGCGCGCCAACACCGGCACGAACTCGCGCTCGCCGCCCGAGGACGTGCCCTGCCCGCCCGGCTGCTGCACCGAGTGCGTCGCATCGAAAATCACCGGCGCGCCGGTCGTGCGCTTGAGGATCGGCAGCGCGCGCAGGTCGGAGACCAGCGTGTTGTAGCCGAACGACACGCCGCGCTCGGTCACCAGCACATTCTTGTTTCCCGCAGCCGTTATTTTCTCCACCACGTTCGTCATGTCCCAGGGCGCCAGGAACTGGCCCTTCTTGACGTTGATCGCTTTCCCCGTTTTGGCAGCGGCGACGAGAAGATCGGTCTGCCGGCACAAGAAGGCCGGGATTTGCAGCACGTCGACCGCGGACGCCACGCGCGCGCATTGCTCGGCGTCGTGCACGTCGGTGAGCACCGGAATTTTCAGCGTGTCACGGATTTCGGCGAATATGGCGAGCGCCGCGTCGAGCCCGATGCCGCGCGCGCTTTTTACGGAAGTGCGGTTGGCCTTGTCGAACGAGGTCTTGTAGACGAGCCCGATGCCGACGCGTCCCGCGACCTCCTTGAGCGCGGCCGCCATTTCCAGCGCATGAGCGCGGCTTTCCAGCGCACAAGGACCGGCAATCAGCGACAGCGGCAATTTATTGCCGAAGCGCACGGCGCCGATCGTCACGGTCGTATTGGGCGCAAGCTTCTGGTCCACGGATTCTCCCTCGCGGGCGCGACCATGAAGCCGCCAAGCCGCCCGGTCAACGGGCCACTATACCAGCCGGCTCTGCTCGACCGCCGCGCCGATGAACGAGGCGAACAATGGATGCGGCTCGAACGGCCGCGATTTCAGCTCGGGATGGAATTGCACGCCGATGAACCAGGGATGGTCCTCGTATTCGATGATCTCGGGCAGG
>DATBZY010000330.1:0-11664 GCA_036512915.1 Pseudolabrys sp.
CGACGCCGTGATCGCATTTGCCAAGGTGCAGCCGCGCCTGCGCGTGTCGCTGATGCTGGAGAACACGCCGTATCGCGGCTCTTATGATTTTGCCGAGCGCGGCCTCGATCTGGTGCTGTGCTTCTCAACCGTGCGCGGATCGTCGGTGGTTGAGCAGGAGATCGCGACACTCGAATGGGCGGTCTGCGCGTCGCCCGAGTATCTTGCCCGCGCCGGACGGCCGCAAAACCCATCCGACCTGGGTGATCATGCGTGCCTTGTGCATGTCGATGTCGTGCCGAATGACAGCATCTGGCGTTTCGAGGGACCGAAGGGGGCGGCATCGGTCAAGGTGCGTGGTGCGTTCTTTTCGAACGCAGCGCTGACGTTGCGCAAGGCGGCGGTCGCCGGATTGGGCGTCACGCTGGTGCCGCGCTATGCGGTGGCCGACGATCTCGCCGCCGGGACTTTGGTCACCGTGCTACCGCGCTATCGCGTTGCGTCGCGTCCGCTGCTCGCGGTCTATCCGCAGGCGTCGGTCATACCGCGCAAGGTGCAAGCCTTCGTCGATTTCTTGAAAATCTGGATGGCGGAACAGGATCTCGGCCGCCGTCGGCCAAGCGTGCGGGTTGCCGCCAGCGCATGATCCCGAAAAGTGGGAACCGGTTTTCGCAAAAGATCATGCGCAAGCAATTATGCCTGATCCGCGTTAAGCCAACTCAAGAGCCCTGACGCAAACGAGCGAGAACTTTCAATCCGGCATAACCGTCGGCCGGCTCCATGCCGACCTTTTTTTGGAAGGCGATGATGGCCTTGACCGTATCGGTTCCGGTGCGTCCGTCGATGCCGTCGGTCTTGAATCCGTGTTCATTGAGGCGGCGCTGGATTTCCTTGACTTCCTCCAGCGTGGGCGTGCGCTCGCCGCCGGGGAACTGTTGCCGAAACGGCGGGTCGCCGCGGACCAAGTCGCCGAGATGGAGCAGCGCGAGCGTGTAGCTGGCGGAGGGATTGTAGGAATAGACCGAACGAAAGTTTTGCCCGACCAGGAAAGCGGGACCACCGGCGACCGGCAGCCAGAGCTTCACCTGATCATCTGGCCGCGCAAAGGCTGCGCCGTCGGCGCGCCGCACGCCGAGCTCTTGCCATTTGGCGTAACTGCGCGTGGTGCGGTTGTCGGCCATGCCGGTTCGGAAGCCGGCTGGCAATTTCGCCTCGCAGCCCCAGGCTTCTCCGCGGCGATACTTTCCGCGTTCGAGCAGATAGCGCGCGGTGCCGGCGAGCGAGTCGTCGGGTTTGCCGAATGGCGACACGCGGCCGTCGTGATCATAATCGACGCCCATGTGCAGCCACACCTCCGGCATCCATTGGGTATGACCCATGGCGCCGGCCCAGGAGCCGATCATGTCGGACGGCTGCGACCAGCCATGATCGACGATCGTCAGCGCATTGAGCAATTCCGCTTCCCAATAAGCGCGCCGGCGCGGCTCACCCCAGGCGAGTGCCGCCAGCGCCGGGATCACCGGCCGCATGTATTTCGGGTTGGTCACCACGTCGCCGAACGACGACTCCATGCCCCACAGTCCGAGCAGGGTGTAGCGGTCGACGCCGTAGTCCTTTTCCACCCGCGCCAGCAGGCCGGCATATTCGCGCGCGCGCTCCTTGCCGGTGTTGACGCGCCATTCCGAACAGCGGCGATTGATGTACTGCCACATCTGCTCGGTGAATTCCGGCTGTGAACGCTGGAGCTCGAACACGCTGGTGTCAGGCGTGACGGCGTTCATGACCCGATTATAGGTCTGCTCCGAAATGCCGCGCTTGATCGCGCGGGCGCGAAACGCCTCCACCCAGCGATCGAAGCCCGCAGGCTTCGCCCAGGCCCGCCCGCCGAAGGCGAGGCTTGCCGTAGTTCCGAGCGCGCCGGAAATCAAGGCGCGGCGGCTCAACTGCGTTGCGGGTCGGGTGGCGTGTCGGCTGATGATTCGCGGCATGGCGGCATTCTAGTCGCTGCCGCTCTGCAAACAATCGCAGACACGAGACCATTTCGAGATGGCTAACGCGCAATCGGATAACAAAACCCTCCGCGACAAGCTGCCGCGGACGCCACGCGACCGGCGCTAGCCTTGGTGGTGCTTGCGCTTCTTGCGGATGTGCCGCCGCTTGTGCGGCTTTGGTTTCACCCGCACCGCGGCCTTTTCTTCAATTTGTGCGACGGCAGTGCGTTCGGCGGGTGCCTCGGCGATGGCCGGCACCTCGGAGGGGTGCGCGATCACTGGCGCTACCGGTTTCGAGGGCGGGATCGGGTCGCCGTCTTTGATTTCGGTGCCACGGGCGCCAATGAGATGCTCATAGGCGGTGACCAGCGTCATATAGGGATTGACAAACACCCAGCCGATTTTGGTCGGCACCTGCATGTCGAAATGCAGATGATAAGTGGTGCCACGCTCCTTGTTATTGTAGTTACCGACTTTGCCGATCACCTCGCCGGCATGCACGAGCTTGCCGCTGATGATGCCGTCGGCGTCGAGCTGGTTCGGGTTCATATGCATGTAGCGTACGCGCATATGCGTGTTCGGCGTGTTGATGAACAGGTAGACCGATTCCTGCTTGCGGGCGCGCAGGATGATGCCGTCATGCGCAGCCACCACCTCATGCTGATAAGGCTCGCAGCGGTCGGCGCCGTCGTTGAACAGCGTGCAACTGCTTGGCCGGATATCCTGGCCCTGATGGCCTTCACCGCCGGGGCACTGGCCGACGAAGAAATTCCGGTGCTCGCAGAAATTGTCGCGCCATGGGTAGGCGTAGTTGGTGGACTCGTCGAACACCAGCGGTCGTCCATTCACCCTGCATGAATAGGGCGAGCGCTTGCCGCGAAGACTGCCGCGCGACCTGCCGGTGAAATCGCAGTCGCCCCAGTTGTTGAACGATTGCGAGTTGGCGAAGTCCGGCGCTTGCCTAAGCGGGAAGCGCAAGCGCGCATAGACCGTGTAGTCGGGGCGCCCGCCGAGGTCCTTCTTGAGCCCGGTACCCGGAATCAAAAATCCGGGACTGAAATAGTTGAAATCAGGCGCCACAGGCTCGGGCCGGTCGAGCGGCACAGCGTCAACCGTTTCGCGAGCAGGAGAGGGCGTGCCGCCAACGAGTTTCAGCGCGCGCAGGAACCGCTCGGCGATGCGGTCGGCCTGCTTGCAAATCAGCCGCTTCGGGCGCGGCCGCATGTCGAGACAGTAGATCGCGGCGACATAGGTCACGCCGTAGCGCTCGAAGCTGTAGCGAATATACGACTCGTGCAGAGTGCGGCGGATGCCGGGGAAGTCAGCTTCCAGACTTTTGACCGGAGTGCCTTCCGGCAGTGGCGGGCCGTCGAGCTCGTAGACGAGCCGTAAGCCGGAGAACAGGACATAGACTGGATCGCCGTAGCGGATGTCGGACAGCTCCGACACTTCCGCGGCCCGCAATGAAAAGACGGAATTGTATCCGGCCGGTCCGGCCTGGAAGAATATTGCGGCGTGGAAGCGGCCGCGGACATAGCTGTCGGCGTCGATATCGGATTTGCCGCTGGCCTGGTCTTTCCGCAGGGCATCGGCGTCGAACGGCAGCAGCACCGGGACCGGGCTCTTGCCGATATCTGGAAAACGCAATTGCGCGGCAGCGTTGACGCGGGCAAAGGCCTCAATTGGTGGACCGGCCGGGCGCTCGGTCAAGCTCGCCGCCGCCGCATCCCAATCGACCTGCGCGACCGAGATATGCGGGCTCTTCATCTCCTCCGCTGGCGCAGCATTGGCGAAGAGCAGCGCAAGGCTTACAAGAACGGCACGTTTCAATACGGGTCCCTCGTTTTGCCCGCCAGCCAAGGGCCAAAGACGTCCTCAACCCGAGTTAAAGCCATCGGCCCGTGGCATACAAGGGTCGTGCCCTGGTGTAGTTTTGCCGCGGCCGCGAGGCCGCGAGGGGGGCGCCATAATGGGAGATGCGCGCGACATGACGGTCAACGAAGCGAATAGGATCGGGTCGGCGAGCACGGATCGCGAGCCGGAGCTCATCGAGAGCGGCGGCATGGCGCGGCTGCATCTAACGCTGGCCACCACCGATTACGACCACGTGCGCGACTTGATGAACGGCGTGGTGCGGCCCGAGGGCATCGTGCTTACCGCCTTCGTCTTGCCGGTTGAGGAAGTCTTCTTCCGCTTCATCAAAAACCGGGAATGGGACGTTTCCGAAATGTCCTTCGGCAAGTTCATCGGCTATGCCTCGCAAGGCTCATCACCTTTCATCGGCATTCCGGTATTCCCGTCGCGCGTGTTCCGTCACTCGGCCTTTTATGTGCGTGCGGACCGCGGCATCGCCGCGCCGAAAGACCTGGAGGGAAAAACCGTCGGCATTCCGGAATGGGCGCAGACCGCCGGAATTTATGCGCGCGGCTTTCTGAGCGAGACGGCGAACGTCGATCTGCGCAAGATCCGTTGGGTGCAGGCCGGCATGAACGAGGCCGGGCGCGAGGAGAAGGTCGAGTTCAAACTGCCGCCAGGCATTCAATACCAGCAGCGGCGCGACACCAGCATCAGCGCCATGTTGCTGTCGGGCGAGATCGATGCGGCGATCTCGGCGCGCGTGCCGGACGCCTTCAACGCGCCCGGGGCGAAGATCGTGCGGCTTTATCCGAACTACCGCACGGAGGAAATGGCCTACCACGCCGCGACCGGCATCTATCCGATCATGCATGTCATCGCCATGCGCCGCGCCGTGTTCGAGCGCTATCCGTGGGCGGCGATGAACCTGTTCAAGGCCTTCGAGCAGGCCAAGCAACGCAGCGTCGAGCGCATCCAGGATCTGACCGCATCACGCATTCCGGTGCCGTGGGCGGCCGCGATCGCGGCTGAGTTCGCCAAGAACTTCGGCGCCGACCCGTTTCCTTATGGGCTCGAGGAGAACCGCAAGACGCTGGACGCGTTCTGCCGCTTCGCCCACGACCAGGGCGTCACCGCGAAGAGGCTCACGCCCGACGATCTGTTTCCGAAAGAAGTGCGCGCCAGCGTGAGAGTCTAGCGCATGATCCCGAAAAGTGGGCATCGATTTTCGGGCAAGATCCTGCGCAAGGAAAATCCTTAATCCTTGGCGCGTTCGACATAGGCGCCATCGGCAGTCATCACCACCACGCGAGTGCCGGCGACGATGTGGGTCGGAACCATGGTCCGCACGCCATTCGACAGGATCGCCGGCTTGAACGAGCCCGACGCGGTCTGGCCTTTCATCGCCGGCTCGGTTTCCTTGATTTCGAGCGTCACCTTCTGCGGAATTTCGATCGAAATCGCGATGCCCTCGTGGATGGCAAGTTGAACTTTCATGCCTTCCTGAAGATAGACGGCCATGTCGCCAACGATATCGGCCTGCAGGGCGACCTGGTCATAGGTCTGGTCGTTCATGAAATGGAAGCCGTCGCCGTCCTGGTAGAGGTAAGAATATTCCACTTCCTCGACATGGGCGCGCTCGACCTGGTCGGTAGTCTTGTAGCGCATCTGGGTCTTCACGCCGTCGGAAATCCGGCGCATATCGATCTGCGTGGTGGGGGTGCCCTTGCCGGGATGAAAACTTTCCGCGTTGAGGACGACACAGAGTTTACCGTCGAGATCGACGATGTTGCCTTTGCGGAGTTGGCTAGCGATGACCTTCACGATAACAGTCCTTGATTGGGGGGCGGCCTGGGGGTGGCGCGGTTTCGGGCCGCACCATAGCGATCTTCTCGCGCGATGCCAGTGTTTCCCGAAGGCCATTGCGTCGAGGTAAATGTGCGCGAAACCACGCCGTTCTGGCTGCCCGGCCTCCACGCCGCCCGCCGGCCGTTCCTGCTGGGGCGGGGCCGCATCGCGGCGGCCCTGCGGGCCTGGTTTGCGGCGCGCGATTTCGTCGAAGTCGAGACCTCAGCCTTGCAGGTGTCACCCGGCAACGAGACCCATCTGCATGCATTCGCGACCGAGCTGATCGGGTCGGGCGGGGAGCGACAGCCGCTCTATTTGCGCACCTCGCCGGAATTCGCCTGCAAGAAATTGCTGGCAGCGGGTGAGACGCGCATCTTTGATTTCGCCCGCGTGTTCCGCAACCGGGAGCGGGGCGCGCTGCATCATCCTGAATTCACTCTGCTGGAATGGTATCGGGCGGACGAGCCCTACGAGACGCTGATGGACGATTGCGCAGCGCTCATGGGCGAAGCCGCGCATGCCGCCGGCACGAAACAATTCATTTTCCGCGGCAAAACCATCGATCCGTTTGCCGAGCCGGAGCGCGTGACCGTGGCGGAGGCGTTCGAGCGCCACGCTCGCGTCGATCTGCTGGCGACGGTGAACGGAGGGCAGGGCGACCGCGAGAAACTTGCCGCCGCCGCGGTCAAAGCCGGCGTTAGGATCGCCGACGACGACACCTGGGGCGATATCTTCAGCCGCATTCTGGCCGAGCGTGTCGAGCCTCGTCTCGGCATTGGGCGCGCGACCATATTATATGAGTACCCGTTGCCGCTTGCGGCGCTGGCGCGGCGCAAGCCGGGCAGCAGCAAGGTGGCCGAGCGCTTCGAGCTCTATGCCGGCGGGGTGGAACTCGGCAATGCGTTTGGCGAGCTCACGGATGTTGCCGAACAGCGCGCGCGCTTTGCCGCGGCGATGGTGGAGAAGGCGCGCATCCACGGCGAGAGTTATCCGGTGGACGAGGATTTCCTGGCGGCGCTCGCTACCATGCCGCAGGCCTGCGGCATGGCGCTGGGTTTCGACCGGCTGGCGATGCTGGCGACCGGCGCGCAACGCATCGAGCAGGTGATGTGGACGCCGGTGGTCGAGCCGTGAGCAAACAAAGGATCGAAGAGGGACAAGCCATGCCGACGCTACGCACACCGGCGCAACTCTGTGAACACGGACTGGCGCCGCCCGAGCACCGCGCTGCGCTGAAGGCGGTGGCCGCGCGCTATGCGGTGGCGCTGCCGCCGACATTGGCCGCGCTGATCGACCGGCAAGATCCGCGCGATCCGATCGCGCGCCAGTTCGTGCCGAGCGCGGCGGAGCTCGACCACAAGCCGGAGGAGCTCAGCGATCCGATCGGCGACGACGCGCACAGCCCGGTTGCCGGCATCGTGCACCGTTATCCGGACCGCGTGTTGCTCAAGCTCACGCATGTCTGTGCGGTCTATTGCCGGTTCTGCTTCCGCCGCGAAATGGTGGGTCCCGACAAGCCAAATGCGCTGGCGCCGGCAGCGCTTGCCGCTGCGCTCGATTACATCCGCGGCCGGCCCGAAATCTGGGAAGTGATCCTCACCGGCGGCGATCCGCTGGTGCTGTCGGCGCGCCGGCTGCGCGCGGTGATGAAGAGCTTGGAGAGAATCGACCACGTCAAGGTTGTCCGCATCCATACTCGCGTTCCGATTGCCGATCCGGCGCGCATCACGGGCGATCTGGTGCGGGCCATGAAGATCAAGGGCAAGCCGACTTACGTGGCCGTGCACGTCAATAATGCGCGCGAGCTCACAGCCGAAGCGCGCGCGGCCTGCGCAGCGCTAGCCGATGCAGGGATGCCGCTGTTGGCACAATCGGTGCTGCTGGCGGGTGTGAACGATACGCCGGAGGTCCTCGGCGAGCTGATGCGTGCCTTGGTCGAATGCCGGATCAAGCCGTACTATTTGCACCACGGCGATCTGGCGCCCGGCACCGCTCATCTGCGCACCGACATCGCAACCGGGCAGCACGTGATGCGCGCCTTGCATGGGCGTTTGTCGGGTTTATGCCAGCCGACCTACGTGCTCGATATTCCCGGCGGCCACGGCAAATCGCCTATCGGCCCGAACTATCTCGAGCGGACGGGTATCAACGGCAGTGAGCACGTCGTGATCGAGGATTTCAACGGACAGCGGCATCATTATCCGCCGTCGGCGGGTTAATGCATGATCCCGAAAAGTGGAAACGGGTTCTCGGAAAAGATCACGCGCAAGCGTTAGCGCATGGTCCCGAAAAGTGGGAACCGGTTTTCGGAAAAGATCATGCGCAAGCGTTAATGCCGGATCGCCAGCAGGTCGAGCAGGGCCGCCGCCACCGCGAGGCTGGCAAAGCCGATAAACACGACCGCGACCACCGCGTTTCCAACAAACGCCACGTCGCGTCGCAGCGCTGCCACCACATTCTGTCTTTTCATCATGGCCTGACGCTCCAAAAGAGCTAACTGCAGGACACCGAAATTGTACCCGCAAGGAATCATCCGGCCCATAATTTCTATGTTAAATATTGGGTGAAATGCGGAACATCTTCGCATGGCAGCCATGACCACGCGGGCGTGGAACAATGGCGCGCCCTACGGGATTCGAACCCGTGTTACCGCCGTGAAAGGGCGGTGTCCTAGGCCTCTAGACGAAGGGCGCAAATCGTGAATTTGAGCGCTGGCCGCGCTCGGAACGCGGCGAGGTATAATGAGCTTCGCCGCCAGCGGCAAGGGAACTCCGGTTGGCGATTACCACTTCCCGGTACTGGGCATCGACTTCCATGGCTCCTGCGGGGCTAAAGCGGCGCCCTTTTGCAAAAGCTCAATGGAATGCTTGTCGGGTGAGCGCACGAAGGCCATGACGCCGTCGCGCGGCGGGCGGTTGATCGTCACGCCGGCCTTCATCAGCCTGTCGCAGGTGGCGTAGATGTCATCGACCTCGTAGCAGAGGTGGCCGAAAAAACGCGCCTCGCCATAGTCCTCGCTGTCCCAGTTGTAGGTCAGTTCCACGACCGGTGCGTCGCGCCGTCCGGCCTTGAGCGCGTCGGTCGCAGCCGGGGCGTCCTCCGGAGCGGCCAGGAAGACCAGCGTGTAGCGGTTCTTCTCGTCCACGCAGCGGCGGACCTCCTTGAGGCCGAGCTTGTTGCCGTAAAAATCGAGCGCGGCGTCGAGATTGCGCACGCGCAGCATGGTGTGCAGATATCTCATGGTTGGACCCTCATGAACGATGGCCGGCCGCCCTTAGCCTTAGCGACTATATAGCAATGATCGCTTCCAATCTTGAGACCGCGATTTCCCATCTGCGCGACCTGATCGCGGGCGCGCGGACAATCGTCCCGTTCACGGGAGCGGGGATATCCACGGAATGCGGCATCCCGGATTTCCGCTCGCCCGGAGGCTTGTGGACCAAGAACCAGCCGATCCCGTTCGACGCTTTCATGGCGAGCCGCGAGCTGCGCAACGAGGCCTGGCGGCGGCGCTTCGTCATGGAGGAAAGTTTTGCCAAGGCGAAGCCGGGCCGGGGTCATCGGGCGCTCGCGAGCCTCTACCGCGCCGGCAAGGTCCCGGCTCTGGTGACCCAGAATATCGATAACCTTCATCAGGACTCCGGCATCCCGCCGCAAGATGTTGTCGAGTTGCACGGCAATACCACCTACGCCGTCTGCCTCGAATGTGCGGAACGCTACGAATTGTCGTGGGTGAAGGAAAAATTTCAGGCGAGCGGACACCACGCTCCGGATTGTAGTTGCGGCGGCACCATCAAAACCGCGACCGTGTCGTTCGGGCAGGCGATGCCGGCCGATGCCATGCGGCGCGCCGAGGAATTGACGAAGAGCTGCGATCTGTTTCTCGCCGTCGGCTCGTCGCTGGTGGTGTGGCCGGCGGCGGGATTTCCGTTGATGGCTAAACGCAATGGCGCGGCACTCGTCATCATCAATCGCGAGCCGACCGAATTCGATGAGATCGCGGATCTGGTGGTGCGCAACGACGTCGGCGACGCGCTCGCACCCTTCATCTCCTACTGATTCGCAAGGGTTTCCGCTGTGCACAGACCTGTGCGCAAGCACATTTTGCTCTTTGCGGTTCAAGGGCCGGTGTTATCTTCGTTTCACAGATTCGGGGAAGCGCTCTTGAAGAAGCGCCAGATAGACGGCGGCGCACGGCATCATGGCGTCGGACGGGATTGAAACAAAAATGACTGGGACCAATCTCCGACCCGGAACGGTCCGAGAACTAATCGATGAAACGACGGCCAATCTCATCGAGTTGGCGGGTGTCATCAAGTGGTTCGATGTCGCCAAGGGTTTTGGTTTCATCATTCCCGACAATGGTATGCCGGACGTGCTGCTGCACGTGACCTGCCTGCGCCGCGACGGCTTCCAGACCGCCTATGAGGGTGCCCGGGTGGTGTGCGAAGTGCTGCAGCGCCCCAAGGGCTTGCAGGTATTCCGAATTCTGTCGATGGACGAGACGACCGCAGTGCACCCGGCGCAGATGCCGCCGCCGCGTACCCACGTCTTGGTGACGCCGACCAGCGGGCTCGAGCGCGCCCAGGTCAAGTGGTTCAACCGCTTGCGTGGCTTCGGTTTCCTCACCCGCGGTGAGGGCACGCCCGACATCTTTGTGCACATGGAAACGCTTCGCCGTTACGGGCTCGCCGAGCTGCGGCCGGGGCAGACCGTGCTGGTGCGTTTCGGGCCTGGACCGAAGGGCTTGATGGCGGCCGAGGTTCGGCCGGACGGCGGGCCGCTCGGCTTGGCGTTGCACTGATCGCCGGCCGGTCCCACCGGCTCATCCCAAATCTGATCCGTTCAAGCTGAATCAGAGACCGGCTAACATTTTGCTGGCGCATGATCTTTTCCGAAAACCGGTTCCCACTTTTCGAGATCATGCGCTCGTCTATTTTCCCATTGCCGCGCGGCTGTCGTCCGCGTAAAGGCGGGCGCATGCGCGCATTGCGGTGGACTGCCTTCGTTCTCTTTGGACTGCTCGTCGCCGCCGGTCCGGTCCGGCCGGCTGGACTGGAGACGCTTGAAATCGCCAGCAAGACCGGCGTGCATGCGTTCTCGGTCGAAATGGCCGTAAACGACGCGGAGCGGGCGAAAGGCCTGATGTATCGCAAGGAATTGCCGGAAGGGCGCGGGATGCTGTTCGACTTTCAGCGCGAACAGGAGGTCTCCTTTTGGATGCAGAACACCTACATCTCGCTCGACATGCTGTTTATCCGCGGCGACGGGCGGATCCTGCGGATCGCCGAGAACACCGAGCCGCTGTCAACGCGGATCATCTCCTCCGGGGGGCCGGTGCGTGCCGTGCTGGAGGTGATCGGCGGAACTGCCCGAAAACTTGGGCTAGCGCCGGGCGACCGCGTCGCCCATCCGATTTTCAATAGCCGCTGAGCCTCGCTTGCTGGGCTGCGGCGAAGCGTGTATCGACCGCATCGGTTTAGCGGGGCATAGCGCAGTCTGGTAGCGCGTCTGGTTTGGGACCAGAAGGTCGCAGGTTCGAATCCTGCTGCCCCGACCAGCACTTAGACCAAATCAGATACCCTCTTAAATGCCTCTGGGTAACGCCTGGGGTAACAGTAGACGAATCTCGTTTTAAGCGGGTTTTCTGGCCTATTTTGCCCGTTTTTCGCGGTTTTCATTGCATTTAAGCGGCCAAAGTCGGTTTTCGGCGGGCCGAAGGGGGTGCTCTGGATTCGGTCGCTGTCCAAGTGGTGGGCCCGGGCGGTTTCGGGGCTTGAAAGGCTGGCAAGGCGTTGACCGGCTACCCCTCGACCTGCACCTCGACCACCAGTTTCCCCAATGTTTTGCAACGCTTCGTTGGGCGTCGGCTGGCAGTCTGATATCATTTGCGTTGTTGAGCAGAAAGCAAACGGCAAACCGCGCATTACCATGATTGCCAACGCTGAAACCCGGGCTGGCGGCAATCGACTGTCCTTGACCGGCGATACCG
>DATBZY010000331.1:0-13929 GCA_036512915.1 Pseudolabrys sp.
TGGCGTGGTCGCCGGACAGCAACACCTCCGGGATCGGCTCCCCCTCCCAGACCGGCGGCCTAGTGTATTGCGGGTATTCCAGCAGGCCGTCGGCGAAGCTTTCCTCGGCGGCCGAGGCCTCCTTGCCCATGACGCCCGGCAATAGCCGGACGCAGGCGTCGAGCACGGCCAGCGCCGCGATTTCCCCGCCGGAGAGCACGAAATCGCCGAGCGAGACTTCCTCCAGGGCGCGCGCCGCGATCAGCCGCTCATCGACGCCCTCGAAGCGGGCGCAGACGATTACGACGCCCTGGCCCGCGGCCAGCGTTGCGGCCCGCTGTTGCGTGAGCGGCGCGCCGCGCGGACTCATCAGCAGGCGCGGACGGGCGTCGTGCGGAACGCTATCGAGCGCAAGACTATCGAGAGCTTTTGCGAGCACGTCCGCCTTCATCACCATGCCGGGCCCACCGCCGGCCGGCGTGTCGTCGACGGTGCGGTGCTTGTCGGTGGCTTGCGTCCGGATGTCGTGGGTATCGAGCGACCAGAGGCCGGAATTGAGCGCCTTGCCGGCCAGGCTTGACGCCAGCGGCCCGGGAAACATCTCCGGAAAAATCGTGAGGATGCTCGCGCGCCACATGGTCGCTACTCGCTCACGGCCGGCGGCACGATCACGATTTTTCGCGCCGCCATATCGATCGTCGGCACCACGGCCTCGGTGAACGGCAGCAGCAGCGCCTCGCCGCCGGCGGCGGGCACGATCTCGATCAAATCGCCGGCGCCGAAATTATGCACCGCGGTGACGGTGCCGAACGCGGAGCCGTCTTGCCGCACCGCCGACAGGCCGATCAGATCGGCATGATAATAGGTGTCGGCCGCCTCGATCGGCGGCAAGCGGTCGCGCGGCACGAACAGATCGACATTGCACAATGTCCCGGCCGCGGTGCGATCGTCGATCCCGGCAATGCGCGCGACCAGAAAATCCTTGGCCGGCCACAAGGCTGCGATCTCGAACTGCCGGGAGCCGTCCTCGGTTTCCAGCGGGCCGTAATTCGCGACCGCCATCGGATCCTCGGTGAACGGCCACAGCTTCACCTCGCCGCGAACGCCGTGCGCCGCCCCGATGCGGGCGACGCGAACTTTGTTTCCCGCCAGCGAAGCGGGTGACTTGCGCGTGGGTTGCGACCGGCGAGCCACGGCCTACCGCAATCAGCTCGCCGCCGGCTCGGCCGCCTTGGCCGCCTTGTCCGCTGCGGCCTTTTCCGCGGCCTTGGCGGTGGCGGCGGTCTTGGCCGCCGCATCGCCGGCTTCTTTGGCCTTGGTGGCTTCTTCGGCCGCGGCCCGGCGTTCCTTGCGCGGGATCGCCTTGACCGGATTGTTGCGCTTCTCCCGCTTCAGGATGCCGGCGGCATCGAGGAAGCGCTTCACGCGGTCGGACGGCTGCGCGCCCTTCTTCATCCAGGCCTGCACCTTCTCGAGGTCGAGCCTGAGCCGCTCGGTCTTTTCCTTCGGCAGCAGCGGATTGAAAAAGCCGAGCCGCTCGATGAAGCGGCCGTCGCGCGGTGAGCGCGCGTCGGCGACGACGATGTGATAGACCGGCCGCTTCTTGGTTCCGGCGCGGGCCATGCGGATAACGAGAGACATTTGAGTTCCTTTCTTACGTTTTGATCACTTCTTTGATCACTTCTTTTTTCCGAGTCCGGGCAAGCCCGGCAATCCAGGAAATTTTCCACCCAAGCCCGGAAAATTGCTCGGCATGCCGGAAACACCTGGAAAATTCGGCGGCAGTTTCGGCATGCTCGACGGCAACTCCGGCATTCCGCCCGGCAATTTGCCGCCCGGCATCTTCGCCGCGAGCTTGGCCATCTCTTCCGGCGACGGCACGCCGCCGCCGAAGCCCATCATCTGCCCGAGGCCGGCGAGCGGGCTGCGCTTGCCGCTGCCCATGGCCTTCATCATGTCGGCCATGCCGCGATGCATTTTCAGCAGCTTGTTGATCGCCTCAGGCGTGGTGCCGGAACCGGCGGCGATGCGCTTCTTGCGGCTGGCTTTGAGGATGTCCGGGTTGCGGCGCTCCTTCGGCGTCATCGAGTCGATGATCGCCACCTGGCGCTTGAGAACCTTGTCGTCGATCCCGGCATTGGCGATCTGGGTTTTCATCTTGGCGACGCCCGGTAGCATGCCCATCAGGCCGCTCATGCCGCCCATGGCCGCCATCTGAGTCAGTTGCTCGCGCATGTCGGATAGATCGAAATGGCCCTTGCGCATCTTCTCGGCGGTACGCATCGCCTTTTCGGCGTCGATATTGGCGGCGGCCTTCTCCACCAGCGCGATGATGTCGCCCATGCCGAGAATACGGCCGGCGATGCGGGCGGGGTCGAATTCCTCCAGCGCATCGAGCTTCTCGCCGGTGCCGATCAGCTTGATCGGCTTGTTCGTCACCGCGCGCATCGAAAGCGCGGCGCCGCCGCGGCCATCGCCGTCGACGCGGGTAAGCACGATGCCGGTCAGGCCGACGCGTTCGTCGAAGGCGCGGGCGAGATTGACCGCGTCCTGGCCGGTGAGGGCGTCGGCGACCAGCAACACCTCGTGCGGATTGGCGGCGCGCTTGACCTCGGCGGCCTCGCTCATCATCGCATCGTCGAGCGTGGTGCGACCGGCGGTATCCAGCATCACCACGTCGTAGCCGCCGAGCTTTGCTGCTTCGATTGCACGCTTGGCGATCTGCGGCGGCATCTGGCCTGCGACCACCGGCAGCGTGTCGATTTGCGCCTCGCGGCCGAGCACGGCGAGCTGCTCCATCGCCGCCGGCCGGCGCACGTCGAGCGAGGCCATCAGCACCTTGCGCTTCTGCCGGTCGGTGAGGCGCTTGGCGATTTTCGCGGTGGTGGTGGTTTTGCCGGAGCCTTGCAGGCCGACCATCATGATGGCGACCGGCGGCGCGGCATTCAGATCGATGCCCTGGCTGTCGGCGCCGAGCGTCGCGACCAATTGGTCGTGCACGATCTTGACGACCATCTGGCCGGGCGTCACCGACTTCATCACCTCGATGCCGATGGCCTGCTTTTTGATGTTGTCGGTGAAGGCGCGCGCCACGTCGAGCGCGACGTCGGCCTCGAGCAGCGCGCGGCGGACTTCACGCAGCGCCGCATCGACGTCGGCTTCGCTGAGCGCGCCGCGGCGAGTGAGGCGGTCGAGAATGCCGCCAATTTTTTCCGACAGTGAGTCGAACATCTTCTTCCTTTTTTCCCTCTCCCCATTCTCACGGGGAGAGGTCGACTTGCGAGCTCTTGCGAGCAAGTCGGGTGAGGGGCATGCGCTGGCCCCTCACCCGGCTCGCGCCTTCCGGCGCTCGCCACCCTCTCGCCGCGTGCGGGGAGAGGGAAAAACAAAAACACGCCCGAGGGCGCATTGCGCTGTCGGGCGGTGGCCTCCGGCCTCTCAAGGACCGGGCGGCGAAATTGAAATTCCGCGTCTCTTACGTGAGTGGGCGGAACCTAGGGTTGGGGCACCCTCAAGTCAAGGCCGGCCAAAGCAAGCCGGATCAAGGGGTTAGCTCGTAACTCACCGTGACCACGGCCCGCAGCGTCTGCTCGCCGGGCGCGACCGGGACCGCGCCCGCGCGCAGGGCCTGCATCGGGCGCGGCGGCGGGGCCGAACCCTCTTCGGTAATTGCCATCACGTGGCCGACCTTCACGCCGGCGGCATGCGCATAGAGCGAGGCCTTGCGATAGGCGTCGGCGATGGCCTCGCCACGGGCCTGATCGAGCAGCTTCGACTGCTCCGACACGACGAATTGGATCCCCGACATCTCGTTGGCGCCGGCGCCGATGGCGCGATCGAGAATGGCCGGCAACTTGTCGATGTCGTGCATCTTGACCGTGACCTGGTTGGTCACCTGGAAGCCGAGCAGGCGGGCGGTACCGCTCTTGTTCGGATCGTATTGCGGCTGCAGCGACAGCCGCGAGGTCTGCACGTCGCGGTCGGCGATGCCGGCATCCTTGATGGCGGCCAGCACGGCGGTCATCTGCTTGGCGTTGGCCTCGCTGGCTTCGCGCGCGGTCTTGCCCTGCATGGTCACGCCGATGCGGATCACGGCGGCATCGGGCGCCACCGCGACCGTCGCCTCGCCGGTGACCGTCACCAGTCTATCGTCGGCGCGCGCGGATAACGGCGCGACCGCGGCGGCGATGACGCAAGCGGAGAACAGCGCGCGCGATATCGACATGGCTTTTTGCCTGCGCATGATCTTTTCCAAAAATCGGTTCCCACTTTTCGAATTCATGCGCTATTTCACCGGCACGAACACGTTGACCACCAGCTTGTCCGGGCTCGTCGTCACCGGATAAGAGGCATATTCCTCGATGAACAGCTCCTTGGCCTCCAGCCGTTTGTCGTCGAGATAATTGGTGATCGCCTCGTAGGTCGAGTCCATCGCGTCATAGGAACCGCGATGGACGAACTTGAGCGCCTTGCCGGACGGCGCCTGCCCGACGGCGATGTCGCCCTTGGGAGGAATTTTCGGCGCTTCGGCGACCGGCATCGCGGCCTCGAACGAGAAGCCGGTGTCGTCGGTCTGGGTGTAGATGGTCATGGCCGGGCCGTTCGGCTTGATGCCCTGCTTGTCGAGATATTCGTTGAGCGACTTGAAGGCGTCGACCAGCGTCTCGAAGGCGGCATCCCAATTGGTGTGGCCCTTCAGGTAGACGATCGTCCGCTCCGGCAGCGTCACTTCCGCGCCAAAGGCGTCGCCCGCCTGCAGCGGCGACGGCGAGGCCGGGCCGGCCATCGGTGGCGCGGCCGGGGGCATCTGCTCAGCAGGCGCCGGCTGGGATTGCGCCGGCGGGCTTGCGATTTGCGCCGCGGCCGGGCCGGCGGCGAAGACAAGCGCGACGACAATCGGCGCCGCAAAACGTGAGTACGCCATCAGGATTCTCCGTCGTTTGGCCGCGGCGATCCCGGCGATTCGCAGCATTTGATGCATTCTATCATGCGCCTCTGGCCAATCCGCGTCTATTCGCCATATAAACCAGGCGAAACCCGGGCAACGGCTAAGACTGTGGCCAAATACAATAAGCGAATTTATGGGCGCGCTTGCCAATCAGTCCTTCGTGAAGATGAACGGTATCGGCAACGAGATCGTCGTGGTCGATCTGCGCGCGCGTGGCGGTGCGATTGCGCCCGATGAGGCGCGCGCGGCGGCCGCGCCGGACGGCGGCGCTCCTTATGATCAGTTGATGGCGCTCTATGCGCCGCGCACGCCCGGCACCGACGCCTTCATCCGCATCTACAACAATGACGGCTCCGAAGCCGGCGCCTGCGGCAACGGCATGCGCTGCGTGGCGTCGCTGCTGGCGGAGCAGACCGGCAAGAGCGCGCTCACGTTTGAGACCAGTGGCGGCATTTTGAACTGCTGGAAGGGCGCCGACGGGCTGTTCACCGTGGATATGGGTCCGCCGCGCTTCAAGTGGAACGAGATTCCGCTGGCCGAGGAGTTCCGCGACACCCGCGCCATCGAATTGCAGATCGGGCCGATCGACAAGCCGGTGCTGCATTCGCCATCGGTGGTGAACATGGGCAATCCTCATGCGATCTTCTGGGTCGAGGATGTGACCGCCTATGACCTCGGCCGATTTGGCCCTCTGCTTGAAAATCATCCAATCTTTCCCGAACGCGCCAACATAACGCTCGCTGAGATCAAGTCGCGGGACCACATTGTTATTCGCACCTGGGAACGCGGCGCAGGGCTCACCAAGGCCTGCGGCTCGGCGGCATGCGCGGCCGCGGTCGCCGCGGCGCGGCTCAAGCGGACCAACCGCAAGGTGAAGGTGACGCTGCCGGGCGGCGAACTGACCATCGACTGGCGCGAGCGCGACGATCACGTGCTGATGACCGGGGAGGTCGCATTCGAATTCAACGGCCGCTTCGACCCTAAGCTGTTCGCCAAGGCGGGCGTGCCGTGAGTTTGGACATTGTCACCTTCGGCTGCCGGCTTAATACCTGCGAGTCGGAGGTGATCCGGCGCGAGGCAAGTGCCGCCGGGCTCGACGACGTGGTGGTGGTGAACACTTGCGCGGTGACCGCGGAGGCGGTGCGCCAGGCGCGGCAGACCATCCGCCGCATCAAGCGCGAGCGGCCCGCTGTGCGCATCGTGGTCACCGGCTGCGCGGCGCAGGCCGAGCCGGAGCGATTTGCCGGCATGGGCCAAGTCGACCGCGTCATCGGCAACGAGGAAAAATTATCGGCGGCGTCGTGGGCGCAGACGCGCGCCGCCTTGGATTCCTCGTCGGCGGACAAAATCGCCGTCGGCGACATCATGGCGGTGCAACGCCACACCATGCATGCGATCGATGGCATCGAGCGCCATACACGCGCCTTCGTACAGGTGCAGAACGGCTGCGAGCACCGCTGCAGCTTCTGCATCATTCCTTTCGGCCGCGGCAATTCGCGCTCGCTGCCGATGGATGAGGTGGTGGCGCAGGCGCGGCGGTTGGTCGAGCGCGGCTACCGCGAAGTGGTGCTCACCGGCGTCGACATCACCAGTTACGGCACGAATCTTCCCGGCACTCCGCGGCTCGGCGCGCTGGTGAAGCGGATGCTCAAGGACATTCCAGAGCTCACACGCCTGCGGCTGTCATCGATCGATTCGGTGGAAGCTGACGACGATTTGCTTGACGCGCTGGGCGACGAGCCAAGGCTGATGCCGCATTTGCATTTATCGCTGCAGGCCGGCGACGATCTCATCCTCAAGCGTATGAAGCGTCGCCATTCGCGTAGCCAGGCGATTGCGTTCTGCGATCAGGTTCGCAGGCTTCGCCCCGACGTCGCGTTCGGCGCCGACATCATTGCCGGCTTCCCGACCGAGACCGAGGCCATGTTTGCGCGCTCGCTCGAGCTCGTGGACGCGTGCGGGCTCTCGCAGCTGCACGTGTTTCCGTTTTCGCCGCGGCCCGGCACGCCGGCCGCGCGCATGCCGCAGCTCGATCGCACGATCGTCAAGGAGCGCGCCCGCCGTCTGCGCGAAAAGGGCGAAGCGTCGCTCGGCCTGTATCTCGACCGCGAAATCGGCGCGCAGCGGCGTGTGTTGACCGAACGCGGCGGCATCGGCCGCACCGAACAATTCTTAGCCGTGCGGCTTGCCGCGCCGGTCGAGCCCGGTGCTATTCTCGATCTCACGATGACGGGGCATGATGGCCGGCAATTGCTGGCTGCCTAGGGAGAATGGAAATGGGCGCGAGCCAGCATCTTGTAACGACCATCGACCAGCTCGAAGCGCTCTACGGTCAGCCCCACGGGCCCGCCGTGGTCAAGGAGATCGACCACATCAGCAGCGGCTATCGTAAGCTGATCGAAGCCGCCCCGTTCGTGGCGGTGGCGACCGGCGGTCCGGAGGGGCTCGACTGCTCGCCCAAGGGTGACGCCCCCGGCTTCGTACGCATCCTCGACGAGAAGACGCTCGCCATCCCCGACCGGCCCGGCAACAACCGCATCGACGGCTACCGCAACATCCTGCGCGATCCGCGCATCGCGCTGCTGTTCCTCATTCCCGGCATCGGCGAAACTTTGCGGGTGAACGGACGCGCCTCGTTCTCGATCGATCCCGAGTTGATACAGAGCTTCGCGGTGAACGGCAAGCTGCCGCGCAGCGTGCTGATCGTGCATATCGAGACCATTTTTTTCCACTGCTCGAAGGCGATCGTGCGCTCCAAGCTGTGGGACGAAAAGTCGAAGATCGACCGCAAGAGCCTGCCCAGCACCGGCACCATCATCGCGGAGCTCAGCCAAGGCAAGCTCGGCGGCCAGGCTTATGACCGCGAAGCGCCGGAGCGGATCAAGGCGATGCTGTATTAAGGCTCGCTCGTCCACCCGCACTTGCCCAGCAGCTCGCGCATATGCGCAGGCACCGGCGCGGTCACCACGACCGGCGGCTTGTTCTTGGAAATCGGCACCACAATCTCGCGCGAATGCAGATGCAGCGGCGGCCCGCCCACACGCGGGGCGCGGCCGTAAATATTGTCGCCGACAATCGGCCAGCCCATCTCGGCGCAATGCACCCGCAACTGATGCGTTCGCCCGGTCAGCGGCTCGAGCGCGAGCCAGGTGTGGCCGGGCCCACGCCCCATCACCTTCCAGGTCGTCGCCGCCGGCTGGCCGTGCGGATCGGGCTTCATCCACCAGCCGCGCTGCTCGTCGAGTTTGCCGAGCGGAATATCGATGCGGCCTTCGTCGGTGTCCGGCCCGCCTTCGACCACCGCCCAATAGGTCTTGCCGATCTTGCCCTGCTTGAACAGCTTGCCGAGCAGCGCCAGCGCCTTGCGATGGCGGCCGAGCACCAGGCAGCCGGATGTGTCGCGGTCGAGCCGATGCGCCAATGCGGGCGAGCGCGGCAGGCCGAAGCGTAGCGCGCCGAAGTCGTCTTCCAGGCTCGCTCCGCCCTTTGGCCCGCGATGCACCGCGACGCCGGCCGGCTTGTCGATCACCAGCATGAGCCCGTCGCGATAGAGCAGGCGGGTGAGCATCTCTTCCGGTGCCATGGTCACTGTCCAAGATTTGCCGAAACGGCTATCACGGGCGCGCCATGAACGACAGGACAGAGAGCGGAAGCTGGTGGAAACGCTTGAGCGGCGGGCTCAAACGCACGTCGTCGTCGCTCGGCGGCGCCATTGCCGACCTGGTGTCGAAGCGCAAGCTCGATGCCGCGGCGGTGGAGGCTTTGGAAAACGAATTGATCCGCGCCGACTTGGGGCCTGAATTCGCGGGCCGTATCGCCGCGGTGCTCAGCGATGGCCGCTTCGATAAGGCAATCGCGCCCGACGAGGTGAAGGCGGTGCTCGCCGGCGAAATCGAGAAGGTGCTGGCTCGCGTCGCCATACTGCTCGAAATCACTGCCAAGCCGTTCGTCATCCTGGTCGCCGGCGTCAACGGCTCGGGCAAGACCACCACCATCGGCAAACTGGCTGCCAAATTCCGCGCCGAGGGCAAGACGGTGATGTTGGTGGCCGGCGACACCTTCCGCGCCGCGGCCATCGACCAGCTCAAGATCTGGGCCGAACGCACGGGCGCCAGCGTGAAGGCCAGTGCGCCAGGCGCCGACGCCGCCAGTCTCGCGTTCGACGCGCTCGGCGCCGCCAAGGCGCAAGGCGTCGATGTGGTGCTGGTCGACACTGCCGGACGATTGCAGAACCGCACTGAACTCATGAGCGAATTGGAAAAAATGGTGCGCGTCATGCGCAAGGTCGACCCGGCAGCACCCCACGCCGTGCTGCTGGTGCTCGATGCGACCGTGGGGCAGAACGCGCTCAGCCAGGTCGAGATCTTCGGCAAGATCGCAGGCGTGACCGGGCTCGTGATGACCAAGCTCGACGGCACCGCGCGCGGCGGCATTCTGGTGGCGATCGCCGCCAGATTCGGCCTGCCGGTGCATTTCATCGGCGTCGGCGAGGGTGTCGATGACTTGGCGCCGTTCACCGCGCGCGATTTCGCAAGGGCGATTGTGGGGCTCGAATGACAAAGAGAGAACTGCACGTTAAAAGCCGGCCATGACCAAAAAGAAACAACTCAATCCCATCCTCAAGCTGGTGCTCGACATCGGGCCACTGGTGCTGTTCTTCGCCGCCAACGCGAAGTTCGGCATCTATGCGGCGACCGGTTCCTTCATGGTGACGGTGCTGATCGCGCTCGCCGTGTCTTACGTGATGACACGGCACATCGCGGTGATGCCGCTGGTCACTGCCGCGATCGTGCTGGTGTTCGGCGGGCTCACGCTGTTCCTGCACGACGACCTGTTCATCAAGCTCAAGCCGACCATCATCTACGTTCTGTTCGGCGGCACGCTGCTGGTCGGCCTTGCGCTCGGCAAGCCGCTGCTTGGCCTGCTGTTTGAGTCGGTATTTCACTTGACGGAAGAAGGCTGGCGCAAACTCACCTGGCGCTGGGCGCTGTTTTTTCTTTTGCTCGCCATCGTCAACGAAATCGTCTGGCGCACACAGACTACCGATTTCTGGGTGAGCTTCAAATTGTTCGGCGTGGTGCCGCTGACCTTCGTGTTTGGCGCACTGCAATATCCGCTGCTGGTGAAATACAGCGTGGACAAAAAGGGCTAGCGCATTCTCGACTTCAATTTGATCGTCGCGCCGTCGACCACGAACCGACCGTAGCCGTGATGGTGAATGGTCTTCGGGCTCTTTTGCGCCGGATCGACCCAGGCCTTCAGCACTTCGAGGATGAACAGGTTGTAGCGGTTCACCAGCCGCTTGTCGGAGACCTTGCATTCGAGATTGGCGAAGCACTCCGCGATTAAAGGTGGCGCCACGCTCTCGGCCGGCAGCGGCGTCAGTCCGAACGCAGCAAACTTGTCGAGATCGCGGCCCGATGAGTTGCCGACCTTCACCACTTTCGACGCCAGCTTCCGCGCCGGCACGGCGATCACGCATTCCCCGGTCGCGCGCAATGCTGCGAAGCTGTAATTGGCGCTGCTGCAGATGCAGGCGACCAGCGGCGGCTCGAATTCGACCATCATGTGCCACGACATGGTCATGACATTGGCGCGGCCTTTGCGCGCCGTCGTCAGCAGAACCACCGGGCCCGGTTCGAGCAATTGATAGGCTTTGGATAAAGCCAGCGGCCTCAAGGCTTTAGCGCTTTCTCGATTTCCGGCTCGAGCACCTTGACGAGATTGTCGGCGGTGATCGGCCCGACCAGCTTGTAGGCGATGCGGCCGTCGCGACCGATCAGGAAGTTCTCCGGCACGCCGTAGACGCCCCAGTCAATCGAGGTGCGGCCGTTTTCGTCGGTGCCGGACGCCATGAACGGGTTTCCGTAGCGATTGAGGAAACGCCGCGCATTGGCGGGCGCGTCCTTGTAGTTGATGCCGACCAGCTGGATGCGCTTGTCCTTCGACAGCTGTTCCAGGAACGGCACCTCGTCGGCGCACGGCACGCACCACGAGGCCCAGACATTCACCAGCGTCACTGCGCCCATGAAGGTTGCGTTGCTCAGGCCCGGCACCGCCTTGCCGTCGCGTTCGAGCCCGGCCAGCGGCGGCAGCTCGGTCTTTGGCGCCGGCTGTCCGATCAGCGCGGACGGGATGTGCGAAGGGTCGCCGCTGCCAAGCCGAAAGAAAAACAGCGCCGCCAGCGCGAGAAAGGCCAGCAGCGGCAGCAGCACCAGAATATTGCGCCGCTTGGGGCCGGAGCTTTCGCCGGAGGCCGTGCTCATCGTTTGTCCTTACCCGCCCGCTGCGACCGCCGCGTCACGCCAAGGTCCTCAAGATCGCCAAGGATGCGCCGCTGCGCCGAATAATCGAGGGCGACCCAGGCAACCAGCGCGCCGATCACGAACACCGTTACCGCATAGGAAGCGACGATGAAGTCGGCATGAGCCCCGAGATTCATGACCGCGCCTGCGCCAATTCCTGCGCCTGCATCAGTCGCATGCTGCGCACGCGCCGGCGCAGAATCTCATTGCGCATGGCGGCAAAGTGCAAGGTGAAGAATAACATCGTAAACGCGCCGGCCATGATCAGCAGCGGAATCAGGATCGAGGGATCGATGGCCGAGCCGCCCTTGCGAAACAACGAGGCCGGCTGATGCAGCGTGTTCCAATATTCCACCGAAAACTTGATGATCGGAATATTGACCGCGCCGACCAAAGTGAGGATCGCCGCCGCGCGCGAACCGCGGCCCGGGTCCTCCGCGGTCCAATAGAGCGCGAGCACGCCGAGATAGAGCAGGAACAGCACCAGCATCGAGGTGAGCCTGGCGTCCCACACCCAATAGGTGCCCCAAGTCGGGCGGCCCCAGAGCGAGCCGGTGACGAGGCAAATGAAAGTGAACGCAGCGCCGATCGGCGCGGCCGTCTTGCCGGCCACGTCCGCCAGCGGATGCCGCCATACCAGCGTGCCGAGCGCTGCCATGCTCATTACGCCCCAGCACATCATGCTGAGCCAGGCTGTCGGCACGTGCAGGAACATGATCTTCACGGTGGCGCCCTGCTGGTAATCGTCGGGCGCGGTCATGACGCGGGCAAGCCCGAAGGCGAACAGCAGGACCGTCGCCGCCGCGAGCCATGGCAGCATGCGGCTGACGATGCCGAGAAAGCGGGTCGGGTTGGCGAGATCGATTATGGGCATCGGCGCCTTTTAGTCTTCCGCAAGGACGCGGGCAATGGTGGCCACTTGGCCGGCCTGGCTGCCTTGGCCATCATTCCAGGCCGTGGCGCAGCGTCGCTGCCGCGGCGACCGGGCCCAGCACGAAGCTGGCCAAGGATAGTGCGCAAAGAATGGTGAACGGGGGGCCGAACGGCGCGGGTCCGACGATCGCGGCATTGGCCGCGGCGACACCGAAAATCAGCACCGGAATGGTCAGCGGCAGCACCAGCACCGCCAGCAGCAAGCCGCCGCGCCGCAGCGCCACCGACAGCGCGGCGCCGATCAATCCGATGAAGGTGAGCGCGGGCGTGCCGGCGAGCAATGTCAGCGAGACCCAGCCCATGGCGCTGAGCTCGACATTGAGCATGAGGCCGAGCACCGGCGTAATCACGACCAGCGGCAATCCGGTGGTCAGCCAATGCGCGATGGCCTTCGCCGCCACCGCCAATTCGAGCGGCATGCCGCCCATCATCAGCAGATCGAGCGATCCGTCGTCGTGATCGGTGGCAAACAGCCGGTCGAGCGCGAGCAGGCTCGCCAGCAGCGCGCCGAGCCACAGGATCGCCGGACCGATGCGCGCCAGCAGCGCCAGGTCGGGGCCGATCGCAAACGGCATCATGGTCACCACGATCAGGAAGAACAGCGCGCCCATCAGCGCGCCGCCGCCGACGCGCACCGAGAGCCGCATGTCGCGGACCAGAAGTGAGGTGAAGGCGCTCATGCCGGGCCCAGTTTCAGTTCGCGCGCGCGTTCGAGCCCGATCGGCCCATGTGCCGCGGCGACGATCATGCCGCCGCCGGCGAGGTGGCTGCGCATCATTTCCGTCAGCCGGTCTTGCGAAGGCGCATCGAGCGCCGAGGTCGGCTCGTCGAGCAGCCAGAGCGGCCGCTGGACGGCGACCAGGCGGGCGATCGACAGCCGCCGCCGCTGCCCGGCCGACAAATAGGCGGCGGGCAGGTCGGCAAGCGGGACAAGGCCGACCGCTTCCAGCGCCTGTTGGATCGCGTGGCGGCCGGACCCGAGATACTCGGCCCAAAATCGCAGATTTTCACTGACTGAAAGTGACGGTTTCATCGCGTCATGGTGGCCCAGGTAATGCGACTGCTCGGCGAGCGTGGCGTCAGGCTCGCCGCCAATGAGGGCCAGCCGGCCGGCGGACACATGCACCAGCCCGGCAATCATGCGCAGCAGCGAGGATTTGCCGGCGCCGTTGCGTCCGGTCACCACCACGGCTTCGCCGCCGGACAGGCTGAAACTAAGCCCTACGAACACATCACGCCCGCCGCGGTTGCAGGCCAGTTTTTCGCCCGTGAGCTGCATCAGGCGCGCCGCAGCCCGGCCGCGGGGTGCGGACCGGCAGCGGTAGTCGTGGAAACCCCCGATATTCTGCGCATCTTTTGCAACGATCCCGGTAAATATGGCGTCGGACGCGAAAAGACCTTATAAGCCCGCACCTGCGGCGTTACGCTACTCAAATTCGGACGTAAGTCTCCCCAGCGAGAAAACCCTTGTCTTGCTAATAGCTTAGACCGATCCAACGCCGATGCCCCGGGCCGGGAATGGAAACAGCCGACATGACTTCGCTCGACAGCTTCAGATGTTGCAAGACACTCCAGGTTGGTAGCAAGAGCTACGCCTATTTCAGTCTTCCCACCGCCGAAAGGAACGGCCTCAAGGGCATTTCGCGCCTGCCGTTCTCGATGAAAGTTCTCTTGGAAAATCTGCTGCGCAACGAAGACGGGCGCACGGTGACCAAGGACGACATCAAGGCGGTCGCCGAATGGCTCAAGACCAAGAGTTCGGAG
>DATBZY010000332.1:0-6901 GCA_036512915.1 Pseudolabrys sp.
TTTCCGGTCGCCGACGAGCGTCTCGGCGAACGCGTCTGCTTGGCGATTATCGGGACGATCGCCAGCGAGGCGATCCTGCAGCACCTTGATGCCGAAGGCCTGTCGAAATACGACATGCCGGAATTTTTCATTTGCGTGGACACATTCCCGCTGACCGCCAGCGGCAAGATTCTCAAGCGCGAACTGGTGCAGATGGTCAAGCGCGGCGAGCTCGCGCCGCAGCCGGTTCGCTTCGACCCTTCGAAGGAAGTCGCCTGATGACCGTCCATCTCGCACGCCGGGAAACAGTGGCCATCCTCACGCTCGATCGCCAGGCGGTGCTCAATGCGCTCTCGTTCGCGATGTTGCGCGAGATCGGCGAGGCGATCGATCAGGTCGCGCAATCGGACGCGCGGGCGCTGATCGTGACCGGAGCCGGCACCAAGGCGTTCTGCGCCGGCGCCGATATCAAGGAGCTGCGCGGGCGCAGTTTGCTGGAGCAGAAGCGCGGCGCCGAGCTCGGCCAAAGCGTTTTCGCCAAGCTGGACGCGCTGCCGCTGCCGTCGATCGCGGTCATCAACGGCCATGCCTTCGGCGGTGGGCTTGAATTGGCCATGGCCTGCACGTTTCGGCTGGCCGCGCGTCAGGCGAAGATGGGATTGCCCGAGATCAAGCTCGGCTTGATCCCCGGTTATGGCGGCACCCAGCGCCTGCCGCGGCTGGTCGGCGAGGCGCGCGCGCTCGAAATCATCATGACCGGCCGCAGCGTGGATGCCGACGAGGCATTTCGCATCGGGCTGGTGCATCGGCTGATTGACGGCGAGCCGCTCGAGGCCGGTATGGCCTTCGCGCGTGAGCTCACCGGATTCAGCCTGCGCACCCTCGAATTTACCCGCGCCGCGGTTCGCCGCGCCGCGGATCTTCCGCTCAGCGAGGGCCTCAAGGCGGAAGCCGAGCTGTCGACGCTGGCCGACCGGACGGCGGACGCCGAGGAAGGCATGGCCGCGTTCGTGGAAAAACGGAAACCGGATTTCCGCGATGCGTGATGGCTGGATATAGTCCACCGATGAAAATTCTCCAGCAGCTCGAGCAGCGCCGTCAATGGGCGGAGGACGAGCAGATCCTGCTCGATCAGGTGCGCCGTATCGCTGATACCGTCATCGCGCCGAATGCGGCGCGCTACGACCGCGCGGAAGCCTTTCCGCAAGACAGTGTCGATGCTGTTAAATCGCTTGGGCTCAACGCGATATTCGTGCCGGAAGCCTATGGCGGCGCGCCGATGTCATATCGGCTCTATCTCGCGGTGGTGCAGACGATTTCGGAAGCCTGTGCGTCGACCGGAATTATCTATGCCACCAATTTCCATGGCATGAAGCCGCTGATCGATTTCGGCACGCAGGAACAAAAGAAACGGTTGTTGCCGCGCGTGGCCGCGGGCGCGCTCGCGTCGCTCGCCATCACCGAAGCGGCGGCCGGCTCCGATGCCACCGCCATGACGATGCGATTCACGCCCGACGGCGACGACATTGTCGTCGATGGCAACAAGCTGTTCATCACCAGCGGTGATGTCGCCGATCTGTTGCTGGTGTTCGGGAAATGGAGCGCGATCGAGGATCCCAAGCAGGCGATTTCCGCGCTCATCATCGAGAAGGGCACGCCGGGTTTCGAGGTGGTGCGCGTCGAAGAAAAGCTCGGTCACCGCGCTTCGTCCACGGCGGCGCTCGCCTTCAATAGTTGCCGGGTGCCGCGCGCCAATCTTCTCGGCAATCCCGGAGAGGGACTTGGCCTGCTGCTGGCGTCGCTCAACAAGTCGCGCCCGAGCATTGCGGCACACGCGCTCGGAATTGCGACCGCCGCCTTCAAGGACATGGTCGCCTATATGAATACGCGCGCTGTGGCCAAGCGCCGCGTCATCGATTTCCAAGCCAATCAATTCCTCATCGCGGATCTCGCGGCTGAGCTGGCGATGACCGAGTCGTGGCTGGACTATGTCGCCAGCCTCATCGATGACGGCGCGAGCGATTTCGGTCTTGAGGCGTCGATCGCCAAGCTGCGGGCCAGCGATCTGGCCATGCGCATGACGACCGAAGCGGTACAGATGCATGGCGGTTACGGCTATATCCGCGACTACCGGGTCGAGCGCTTGATGCGCGACGCGAAAATCACCCAGATCTGGGAAGGAACCAATCAGGTGCACCGTCAGCTGATCGGGCGGAGTTTTATCGACAAATGACGTCAGCCAGTCGGACCGTTGCCAAAATGCGAGAGGAAGCCGCGTGAGACCGCTCGAAGGCGTGCTCGTTCTGGATTTTTCCACGCTGCTGCCGGGGCCGATGGCAACATTGCTGCTGGCGGAAGCCGGCGCCGAAGTCGTCAAGATCGAACGCCCGGGCAGCGGCGAGGATATGCGCGCTTACCCGCCGCATTGGGGCGCCGACGGCGTCAATTTCGCCTTGCTCAATCGCGGCAAGAAAAGCCTCGCCCTCGACCTGAAGAACCCGGAACAACGCGCCAAGCTCGGCCCTTTGCTGGCGCGCGCCGACATCATCGTCGAGCAGTTCCGGCCGGGTGTCATGCAACGGCTCGGCCTCGACTATGCCAGCGTCGCCAAGATCAATCCGCGCATCATCTATTGTTCGATCACCGGCTACGGGCAAACCGGGCCGAAGCGCGATGCCGCCGGGCACGACCTGAATTACATCGGCGATACCGGTCTGCTGGCGCTCTCGATGGGGAATACAGATCGGCCGGTGGTTCCGCCGGCGCTGATCGCCGATATTGCCGGCGGCGCTTACCCGGCGGTGATGAACATTCTGCTGGCCGTGACCGAGCGCGCGCGCACCGGCAAGGGCCGCTATCTCGACATTGCCATGACCGACAATCTCTTTCCCTTCATGTATTGGGTGCTGGGCGAAGGGATCGCAACCGGTCAATGGCCGCAGAACGGGGCCAGCCTGGTGACCGGCGGCACCGCCCGCTACCGGCTCTATCCGACGCGCGACGGCCAGGTCGTGGCGGCAGCACCGATCGAGCAGAGGTTCTGGCAAAACTTCTGCAGCATCATCGGGCTCGAGCCGCAATATGCCGACGCCAAGGATCCCGCTGCCGCCGCCGCGCGCGTCGCCGCGATCATCCGCGGCAAAGATGCCGCGCATTGGGAAAATCTCTTTCGCGGCCAGGATTGCTGCTGCACCGTGGTCAAGACTGCGCGCGCGGCGATGACCGATCCGCAGTTCGTCGCCCGCGGCTTGTTCGCGCACAAGCTGAGCAACGCGCAGGGCCAAGTCATACCGGCGCTTCCCGTTCCGGTGAGCGATGCGTTCCGCGCCGCGTCCGATACGCCGATCGCGGCGCCGACGCTGGGGGCGCACAACGCGGATTACATTAAATGAGAGCGGTCTACGTTCGCGCCTTCGCGCCGTTTGAAACTGTCGGCGTCGAGGAGGTCCCCGATCCGCAGCCGGGCGCGGGCGAGGTCGTGGTCGACGTGGTCGCGGCGGAAGTCAATTATCCCGATATGCTCGTGATTGCCGGGCAATACCAGTTCAAGCCGCCGCTGCCGTTCTCACCGGGCAAGGCGGCGGCCGGGCGTGTTTCGGCGTTGGGTGCCGGCGTGCGCGATCTCGCGGTAGGCGACCACGTCGCCGTCCAGGTCGAATATGGCGCCTATGCCGAGCGGTTGAAGGCGCGCGCGGTGAACTGCTTCAAGATGCCGGCGGGCATGGCTTTCCATACGGCGGCGGCGCTGGGACTTGTCTATCAGACCGCCTGGTTTGCGTTGAAGGATCGTGCCGCATTCAAGCCGGGCGAAATCGTCCTCGTGCTGGGCGCGTCAGGCGGCATCGGTTTCGCGAGCGTGCAACTCGCCAAAGCGCTCGGCGCCAAGATGGTCATCGCCGGCGTGCGCGGCGAGCGCAACGCGCATTTGGCGACGCAAGCTGGCGCCGATCACGTGATCGATCTCGCCGTGCCCAATCTGCACGACGTATTGCGCGAGAAGGTCTCTGCGCTGACCGACAAGCATGGCGCCGACGTGGTCATCGATCCCGTGGGCGGGGATGCCAATGCCGCGGCCTTGCGGGCGCTGGCTTGGTGCGGCCGTCTGATCATTGTGGGCTTTGCCAGCGGCCAGATTCCGAGTTTCAAGGCCAACTATCTCCTGCTCAAGAACATCGCTGTCATTGGCATCCAATGGTCGGACTATCGCGAGCGTACGCCTGAGCGGGCGTGCGAAGCTCAGCGCGAGATTTTTGAGTTCTACCAGCAAGGACGACTCGTTCCCCACATTGACGAGCGATTGCCGCTCGAGCTATTCGCCGATGCTTTGCGCGCGCTGCGTGACGGCAAAGCGCTCGGCAAGTTCGTTCTTCAGGTGCGGCCCGAATGATGGCTGGCACATGACCCCATCGCAACCGCTCGATACGCCGCTGTGGGCCTTCGCGCTTGCCGTTTATGGCCGCGACGGGGTGGCTGACGAATGCCTCGCACTGCAGGCGCGGTTAAACCTCGACGTCAATCTGTTGTTGTTTGTCGCCTTCGTCGGCGCGGTCGAAGGCGTGCGGCTCGATAGCCAAGATATTGCCGCCGCCAACGCCGCGGTCGCGGGCTGGCATCATGATATTGTACGGTCGCTGCGCAGCGCCCGCCGCGCGCTCAAGCCCACCAGTACCGATGCCGACAATCCGTCGCGCGACGCGAGCGCCGCGCTGCGCACGCAGGTCAAGACCGCCGAACTAGACGCTGAAAAGATCGAACAGGCGATGTTGTGGCGGTGGTCGCGCGAGAAGTTCGCGGACCGGCCGCGTAGCGACCGCCAGCGAGCGCTCGCAAGCAATCTTCGCGGCATGCTGGAATTCTACGGCGTGGCCCCCGCTCAAGCGGACGCCTCGGCGGCCATGCCATGTCTGTCCGATGCCACCGCGGCCTATGCCTAAGATGAAGTGAGTCCGCTCAGGAACCCTTGCCGTTACCGCCCTGCCCTGACGTATCGCGATCGGGCCGGTACTTGGTTTCGGGCTTGAGACCTTTGCGGCGGAGCTTTTCGCTGATCCGGCCATTGTCGAGATAGCGGCCTTGCGCGGCGCGCTTGGCGGCGTCGTCCCATTGCGGCAGCCAATCGCCGAGCGAATAGCCGAACCACGGCGCCTGCGGCCGCAGCGCACCGAGGTCGAGCTCCTGCCAGATCGCCTTGGCGCGCTCCATATATTCCTGTTTCGGAAGCGCCAGCGGGGGCATGTCGCCCTTCATGGTGGCGTCCATGAGCAGCGTCGAATCCTCTTCCTGGTCGTGCTCGCGCTTGGGCCCGTGACCTTGGCCGCGATGCGGCACCACCTGCAGGTCCTCGACCGGATTCATGCGATAAGCCATCGCCCACAACAGTGCATCGGCATTGTCGACATCGATGTCCTCGTTGACGGCAATGCAGATCTTGCCGCAATCGGCCTTGAAGAATGCCGCGCCGTTGAGCGCGCGCCAGACCTCGGTGCGCGATACCCCCTTCTCCAGCGTGACGACAATGACCCGCAACAGTCCGGTCAGCGGTTCGTGCAGCGACACTTTCTTGACGCCGCGGATGCCGAGCGTGTTGCGCAGGTGGGCGGTGAACAGCGGCTCGTAGGCGACGCGCTTGATCACGCTCGATTCGCTCGGCGCCACCTGACTGATATAGGACGGAATAATCGGGTTCTTGCGGTGGGTGATCGCGGTCACCCGCATCGGCATGTTGAATTCCTCGAGCGCGACATGGCCGTGCGACTCGCCGAACGGCGCTTCCGGCTCGAGATATTCCGTGTCGATCAGGCCCTCGATGACGAGTTCGGATTCGGCCGGAATCATCAGGTCGACCGTACGCGCGCGCACGATGTTAATCGGCCCGCCGGCAAGACCGCCGGCCACGGCGATCTCGTCGACGCCGATCGGCAGCTTCTGCGGTCCCATGAACGCCACGTAAGGCGGACAGCCGAGCACGATGGCACAAGGCATCGGCTCGCCGCGCTTCTGGTATTTGAGATAGTGCTGGTAGCCGCCGGCCCCGCCAACGCGCGTCGCCATGCGCACCACCAAGCGATCCGGCGCTTTCAGCGCCGCGCGATAGGTGCCCATGTTCTGCACACCGGTCTCGGGATCGCGCGTAATCACGTTGGTCGCAGTCAATGTTGGCGCGCTGTCGAAGCCGGGCGTCGAAATCGGGATCGGCAGCCGGTCGAGGCCGTGCCCCTCGCCTTTGAGCGCGTCGCCTTCGATCACGACTTCGTGGCAGACCGCTTCGTTGACCAATCGCGGTTCGACCGGATTGGCGATGGCGTGATCCCACTTGGCCTGGATGTCGGCGAGCGGTGCCCGCATGCCGACGCTGTAGATTTCCGGATTGGCGGCAATGGCGCCGACCACGACCGGCATGTCGTATTTGCGGCCCAGCCCGTCTGTGATGTTGCTGAACAGGAAGGCCTTGCGCTCAGCCTCGGCAATGCCGCCGACGAATTGCCAGCGCACCAGCGGATGCATTTCCGCGTCCTTGTCGATTCTCCGATCGATTCTATGCAGCAGCCCGCGCTGCTCCAGCGCCGCGATATGCTCGTGCAGATCGGGATAGCTTCGCGGCGCGTCGGTCATTGTTCAGTCCTTCCGCAGTCGACGCGGCATCGGCGTTGCGCAACACCTGCAGCAGCCGGGCGCACCGGAGGTCCGTGTGTTTTAACAGCCCCGTGTAACCGAGCGAATACGGCCGATCGCATCGCTCGGTGACGACACTCACAAGCGCACAGAAAGCTTCGTGACGCCTAACTCCATTGAAAGTAAAGAGTTCTTCATTTCTTAGCCACTTCCTAGACGCTGATTTCAAGCGTGAATCTAAGTGGGCTATGTGTCGCTGCCCCAAATAGAAACGTCAGCCGTCGATTTCGCTTTGGCGTTGGCACGTTTT
>DATBZY010000333.1:0-10897 GCA_036512915.1 Pseudolabrys sp.
TCTAGCCGCCAGCACGCTCGGCATCAGGCTCGCCCTAAAAGTGGACCCGGCGGAAGCGCTCGCGAGCTCGGGGTAGCGCTATGGCCGGGACAGACAGACAACCGGTCGTGCGCGTCGAGCATCTGTCCAAACATTTCGGACAGGGCAGTACGCGGGTCGATGCCCTGCGCGATATCAACATGGAAGTCTTCCCCGGCCAGGTGGTCGGGTTGATGGGACCGAGCGGCTCCGGCAAGACCACGCTGCTGCACTGCATCGCCTGCATTCTGGAGCCGAGCAGCGGTCGCATCACGCTCGACGGCGAGGTCGTCTATGACGAGCGCTGGCTCAAGGCCGACCTGCGCCGGCTGCGGCTCGACAAGATCGGCTTCATCTTTCAATACCCCAATCTGCTGCCGTTTCTCGACGGCAGCGACAACGTCGCCATCGTGCTCGATCTTGCCGGATTTAGCGCTGCGGCAGCGCGCACGCGGGCCATCGAACTGCTCGACTATCTCGAGATCGGCCACCGCAAGCATGCTTTGCCCAAGCAGCTCTCCGGCGGCGAAGCGCAACGGGTGGCGATCGCGCGCGCTCTCGCCAACAAGCCGCGCATCATTCTCGCCGACGAGCCGACCGCGCCGCTCGATTCGGCGCGCGCCCGCATCGTGATGGATTTGTTGCGGCGGATCGCGGTCGACCAAAGCGCCGCGATCATCGTCGTCACCCATGACGAAATGATTCTGGATCGCTTCGATCACATCTACCGGCTGCGCGACGGCCGGCTGGAGACCGGGGCCGCTGCCGGCCGCCAACTTGCCTCTGCGACGGTCAGTTAGCGCATGGCCAATATCCGCGGCTCCGAGCATCGTCCTGCTCGGCGCCGAGGATCGGCGAGCATGGCGGCTTCTACGAGCATGAACGCCGCCGCTATGCCCTGCACGCAATGCTGGGAGCGCATGCCTCGGCCGTCGCGGTCTGCAAAATTGGCGGGGCGCCCGGCGGGTTCTCCGCCGGACGCCCCTTCAACATATCAGCCGACCTGTAAGCCGGGTTTTGTATGGCATGCCGTCGAAGGCATACGTGACGGCCATTCCTCTGGTACGCCGGTTACCCGGCGCATCAAGCAACCTACCCGAATGACTGGCCCGGACGGACCTGGAGCTTGCGCGCCAACGTCATTCCTATTCGGTCTTGCTCCCGGTGGGGTTTGCCGTGCCGCTGCCGTTGCCGGCAGCGCGGTGCGCTCTTACCGCACCGTTTCACCCTTACCGCGGCCAAAACACTACGCAGCCGCGGCGGTCTGTTCTCTGTGGCACTATCCCTGAGGCCCGTTCCCACTTGCGTGAGGCGATCCCCGCCGGACGTTATCCGGCACCGTTCGTCCATGGAGCCCGGACTTTCCTCCCCGGCCGCCTTTCGGCATTGGCGCGGGACGGCCGTCCGGCCGACTGACGAGAAAGACATGGAGGGGCGGGGGCGCGGCGTCAAGCCATCGCCGGGCCGCTGGTCAGGAAAGCGGCGCCGGCCGCGTCTCGATCAGCGCGCGTAGCGTGAGCAGCGTGGACGGATCGGCGATCCCGTCCACGCGGGCGGGGCGGAAATGGCGCTGGAAGGCGGTGACGACGTCGCGCGTGGCGTCGTCATAACTGCCGGTTTCCTCGATGCCGTAGCCGTAAGTGCGCAGCGTGCGCTGCAGCCGCGCCACCTGGTCACCGCGATCGCCGGGCTTGAGCGTGACGCCATCGAGATTGAGCGGGGCCGCGCGCACCCAATGGCCGATGCCGGATTCGCTCAACAGCTCCCAGGGAAACTTCTCGCCCGGATCCTGCTTGCGCGCCGGCGCCACGTCGGAATGAGCGAGGATCCGGTCAGCGGCAATCGGGCCGCGGCGGGTGATGATCGTTTTGCAGAGCGAGATCACCGCCGCGATCTGCCGCAGCGGAAAATTACGATAGCCGAATTCGTGCCCCGGATTGACGATCTCGATGCCGATCGAGCGCGAATTGATATCGGTCTCGCCGGCCCAGGACGACACGCCGGCATGCCAGGCGCGTAAGCCTTCCGACACGCATTGCACGATGCGGCCGTCCTCGAACACCACGTAATGGGCGGAAACCTTGCTCGCCGCCGTGATGAGCCGTTGCAGGGCCGCTTCGCCGGTTGGCATGCCGGTATAGTGCAGCAGGATCATGTCGGGCGGCCGGCCGTCCTTGCGCTCGTCTTGATTGGGCGAGGGCACGACGTCGGCGACAATGAAGGAATCCGGCGGAAATGATGGCATGGGGCCGGAGAAAACCACTGCTTGAGGCGCGGGGCCGCATCATTCAACGCGCCCGATCGAAAAAGCAATACGTCCAAAATGCGCGCATGAGGCCTTAGTCCAAATGGTATTATTGTCCGGGCCGCTGGTTCACCCTCCCCCGCCGCCCGCACGAGTTCGGCGGGGAGGAACGCGGAGAGGCCGGCGCCGGCAGCTCGGCAACAAATCCTTAAGATTAAGGGCTGTTTAATGCGGCCCACACAGTGCTGCGCCGGGACCTCGAGGCAGGGGCCCCGGGGCTGGGTCATTCCATGACGCCCATAATATCCAATGACATCCCACGATTTCACATCGAGCATTGCCGCCCGCGGTTCCCAGCTCGGAGCAGGGGAATGACGGCGGGCGGCGACGGCTTTGCGGCTGTCGCTGGCGGACCAGCCCGCCATATTCCCGTGCTCGGCGCGCCTGCGCTCGAGTTCCTCAAGGTGCATGACGGCGGCGTCTATATCGACGCCACCTTCGGCGCTGGCGGCTACAGCCGCGCGATCCTCGGCCTGGCCGATTGCAAAGTGATCGGCATCGATCGCGACCAGAGCGCAATCGCGCTGGGCGCCGATCTGGTGGCCGAGGCGGCCGGCCGGCTGACGCTGATCGAGGATCGCTTCTCCCATCTCGACGCGGTGGCGCGCGACTGCGGGCTCGCAGCGGTCGACGGCGTGGTGCTCGATCTCGGCGTCTCCTCCATGCAGCTCGATACGCCTGGACGCGGATTTTCCTTCCGCCACGACGGACCGCTCGACATGCGCATGGGCACCGACGGCGCCAGCGCGGCCGACATCGTCGCCGCGGCCAGCGAGCGCGATCTCGCCAACATCATCTTCCTGCTCGGCGAGGAACGCCATTCGCGCGGCGTCGCGCGCGCCATCGTCAAGGCGCGCGCCATTGCGCCGATTCTCACCACCGCGAGGCTCGCCGAAATCGTCGCCTCGGTGGTGCATTCGCGCCCCGGCGATATCCATCCGGCCACGCGCACCTTCCAGGGCTTACGCATTTTCGTGAACGACGAACTCGGCGAGCTCGTGGCCGCGCTCGAGGCCGCCGAACGCATCCTCAAACCCGGCGGCCGGCTGGTGGCGGTGTCCTTCCATTCGCTCGAGGACCGCATCGTGAAGTTGTTCCTTGCGGCGCGCGCTGAGACCCGCGGCGGCTCGCGCCATGCGCCCGAGCGCAAGCGTCCGGCGCCGACTTTCGGTGTGTTCACTAAGCGGCCCGTGGTCGCCGAGATGCAAGAGGTTGCGCGCAACCCGCGCGCACGATCGGCCAAGCTGCGCGCCGCCGAGCGCACCGATGCGCCCGCGCGCGACGACGAGATGTCCGAACTGCTGCCGCGGCTGCCGGCACTCGCCGACGTGTTGAAGGGGCACTGAGCATGCGCCTGCTCAACATCATGGTGATCGGCGCGCTCATCCTGGCGGCATCGTTCGTCTACAAGATCAAGTTCGATTCCACGCTGCAGGCCGAACGGGTGGCGAAGGTCGCCGGCGAATTGCGCCGCGAGCGCAACGCCATCGCTACGCTACGCGCCGAGTGGGCGAAGGTCGACACGCCCGGCCGCGTCCAGGGGCTGGCCAACCGCCATTTGGCGCTGCGGCCGATCGCGCCCACGCAATTCGACAACCTCGACCGGCTGCCCGAGCGCCCGCCGGTCGTGGTGCAGCCTGCAGGCAACGATCCGATCGGCGCCATGATCGCGCCGATAGCACCGGATGCGACCGGCAGCCTGCTCGCGCCGCCGGCAGCGCGGTGAACCGCATGCACGCGCCCGCACCGCCGAATTCGACCGAGACCCGCTGGCAGCGCTGGCTGCGCTCGCTGCTCTATGGCCGCGACGTCGATCGCAACGTCAAAGCCAAGGCGCGGCTCGGCCTCGCCATTGTCGCCTTCGCCGCAATCTATTGTGTCATCGCGGTGCGGCTGGTGATGTTTGCCACCATGAGCGACGGGCACGGCGCCCGCCGCAGCGTCGGCCAGGACGCCGTCGCCACCGCGCGGCCCGACATCCTCGACCGCAACGGGCAAATCCTCGCCACCGACGTGAAGACGCCGTCGCTGTTCGCCGAGCCGCGCAAGATCATCGACGTCGACGAGGCGGTGGAATTGCTCAGCGCGGTGCTGCCCGACCTCGATGCCAACGAAGTGCGCGAGCGGCTGTCGTCGAAGAAGGGCTTCGTCTGGCTCAAGCGCGAGATCACGCCGCAGCAGCAGCAGCAGATCCACCGGCTCGGCATTCCCGGCGTCGGCTTCCTGACCGAGAACAAGCGCGTCTATCCCAACGGGCCGGTGGTATCGCACGAGATCGGCCACGTCAATATCGACAACCAGGGCATCGCCGGTATCGAGAAGTGGCTGGACGGGCAGGGGCTGGCCGCGCTGCACATGGCGGGGCTGGCCACCGACCGGCTGCAGCGGCCGGTCAATCTCGCGCTCGATCTGCGCGTGCAATTTGCGCTGCGCGAGGAGCTCGCCCATGCGCGCGAGAAATTCAAGGCCAAGGCGGCGGCCGGCATCATCACCGACGTCAATACCGGCGAGATCATCGCACTTGTGTCGGAGCCCGACTACGACCCGAACAATCCGCGCGAGGCCAACGACCCGACCCGCATCAATCGGCTCACCACCGGCGTCTATGAGATGGGCTCGACCTTCAAGGCGCTCACACTGGCGATGGCGCTCGACAGCGGGCGCGTCTCGCTTGGCTCGACCTTCGATGCGCGGGCGTCGCTGCGCTATGGCAAGTTTACCATCCACGACTTCCATGCGCAGAAGCGCATACTCTCGGTGCCGGAGATCTTCACCTACTCGTCGAACATTGGGGCGGCGCGCATGGCGCTTAGCGTCGGCGTCGAGCAGCACAAGGCGTTTCTCAAGAAGCTCGGCCAACTCGACCGCCTGCGCACCGAATTGCCGGAAAGCGCCGAACCGCTGGTTCCCAAGCGTTGGGGCGAGCTCAACACCGTGACCATCGCCTTCGGGCATGGCTTGTCGGTGGCGCCACTGCAGGCGGTGATGGGCATTTCCGCGCTGGTGAACGGCGGCAAGCTGATCCCGCCGACCTTCCTCAAGCGCGATCAGGCCGAGGCCGAGCGCCTCGCCGTGCGCGTGATCAAGCCTGAAACGGCCGAGAAAATGCGCTATTTGATGCGGCTCAACGTGGAAAAGGGCACCGCGACGCGGGCCGATGTCCCCGGCTATTATGTCGGCGGCAAAACCGGCACCTCGGACAAGGTGGTCGGCGGGCGCTATTCCAAGACCAAAGTCTTGTCCAGTTTTACCGCCATTTTGCCCGCCGACAAGCCGCGCTATCAGTTGCTGATCATGATCGACGAACCGCAGGGGCTACCCGAAACCCACGGCTTCGCTACCTCCGGCTGGAACGCGGTCCCGGTCGGCGCCAAAGTGATCGCGCGGGTGGCGCCGCTGCTCGACATTCCGCCGCGCTTCGATCTGCCGAAGGCCGACCAAATGCTGCTGGTAAGCGCGAAGGAGGCGCGGTGAGCCTGACCGATCTTCTGCCCGAAGCCGCGCTCGATGCGCGCCAAGACGCGCAACTTGCCGCGCAACTTGCCGGCATCGAGATCGCCGGCGTGACCGCCGACAGCCGCAAGGCCAAAGCGGGCTTCCTGTTCGTCGCCATTGCCGGCGCCAAGGCCGATGGCGCGTATTTCGCGAAACAAGCCGCCGCCGCCGGCGCGGTGGCGGTCGCGGCGGAACAGCGTCCCGACGGATTGCCCGATGGCGTCGCTTTCATCCAGGTGAGCAACGCGCGCCGAACCCTGGCGCTGGCGTCGGCGAATTTTTTTGCCCGCCAGCCGAAAACCATCGCGGCGGTCACCGGCACCAGCGGCAAAACCTCGGTCGCCGCCTTCACGCGCCAGATTTGGACGGCGCTGGGATTGCAGGCCGCCAGCATCGGCACCGTCGGCGTGGTTTCACCGAAAGGCGAACGCTACGGCTCGCTCACCACGCCCGACCCGGTCGAACTGCATCGCACGCTCGCTCAGTTGGCCGGCGAGGGCGTCACGCATCTGGCGCTCGAGGCCTCCTCGCACGGCCTCGACCAGCACCGGCTCGACGGCGTGCGAATTGCCGCCGGCGCCTTCACCAATCTCTCGCGCGATCATCTCGATTATCATCCGACCCTCGAGGCCTATCTCGCCGCCAAGCTTCGCCTGTTCGAAACGCTGATCGCGCCCGGCGGGACGGCGGTGATCGGCGTCGACGACTGCTATGCGGGCCAGGTGGTCGAGGCCGCCAACAAGCGCGGGCTGAAAATTCTCACGGTCGGCGAGCATGGCGACGATATCCGCTTGCTCGGTGGCGCCATCGACGGCTTCGCGCAAGTCGTCAGCATCGCGCATGGCGGACGCAACTATAAGGTCAAGCTGCCGCTGGTCGGCGGCTTTCAGGTGCAGAATGCGGCGGTCGCCGCCGGCCTTGCGATCGCGACCGGGGCTGCTCCTGAGCGCGTGTTCGCGGCGCTGGAAAAACTCACCGGCGCCAAGGGGCGGCTGGAGCTGGTCGGAGCCAGGAACGGCGCGCCGATCTTCATCGACTATGCCCACAAGCCGGACGCGCTGGCGAAAGCGCTCGCCGCGTTGCGGCCCTATACAACTGGAAAACTGGTGGTGGTGTTCGGCGCCGGCGGCGACCGCGATACCGGAAAGCGCCCGATCATGGGGCGGATCGCAGTAGAGAATGCCGACCGCGTTATTGTCACCGACGACAACCCGCGCAGCGAGAATGCGGCCGCGATCCGCGCCGTTATTCTGGCCGCGGCGCCGGGTGCGAGCGAAATCGGCGATCGCGCCGAGGCGATCCGCGCTGGCATAGCCGATCTGAAAGCCGGCGACGTGCTGCTGATCGCCGGCAAGGGCCATGAGGTCGGACAGATTATCGGCGAGCGCACCGTGCCGTTTTCCGACCATGACGCAGTCGCGGCGGCCTTGCAGGGCAAGGTCGCATGAGCGCGCTCTGGAGCCTCGACGAGATGGCCGCGGCCATGCGCGCGACCCGTTCCGGCGCGCTGCCGGCGAAGGTGTCGGGCATTTCCATCGACAGCCGCAGCATCGGCCGGGGCGAGGCTTTTTTCGCCATCATGGGTGACAGTCGCGACGGGCACGCGTTTGTCGACAGCGCGCTGAAAAACGGCGCCGCGGTCGCGGTGGTGGCGCGCGATAAACGCGACCGCTTCGCCGCCGACGCCGCCCTGCTGGCGGTCGATGACGTGCTCGAATCCTTGCGCGATCTTGCGCGCGCCGCGCGCGCCCGTTCGCACGCCAAGGTCATCGGCGTCACCGGCTCGGTCGGCAAGACCGGCACCAAAGAGGCGCTGCGGCTGGCGCTTAACGCCGACGGCGAAACCCATGCCTCGGCCGCTTCCTACAACAATCATTGGGGCGTGCCGCTGTCGCTCGCGCGCTGTCCGGCGAGCGCGAAATACGCGGTGTTCGAGATCGGCATGAACCATGCCGGCGAGATCACGCCGCTCACCAAGCTGGTGCGTCCGCATGTGGCGATCATCACCGCGATCGAGCCGGTGCATCTGGAATATTTCGGATCGCTGGAGAAAATCGCCGACGCCAAGGCGGAAATTTTCGTCGGGCTCGAGCCGGGCGCCGCCGCCGTGCTCAACCGCGACAATGGCCAATATGGGCGGCTCGCGGCCGCAGCGATTGCTGCCGGCGTCGCTCGCATCGTTTCGTTCGGCGAGCACGGCGAAGCCGACGCGCGGCTGGTGCGGCTTTCGCTGCAGGCCGATTGCTCGACCGTGCAGGCGCAAATCCTCGGCGCCGATGTGACCTACAAGCTCGGCGCGCCGGGTAAGCATCTCGTGCTCAACTCGCTGGCGGTGCTGGCGGCGGTCGCGCTGGTCGGCGCCGATCTGGCGCTGGCCGCGCTTGCGCTCAACAAGCTCAAGCCCGCCACCGGGCGCGGCACGCGCACAACCCTGCAGACGCCCGGCGGCAGCGCGCTGCTGATCGACGAGAGCTACAACGCCAATCCTGCCTCCATGCGGGCGGCCATCGCGCTGCTCGGCCAGGCCCCGGTCGGCCCGCACGGCCGCCGCATTGCGGTCCTAGGCGACATGCTGGAGCTCGGGCGCCAGGGCGCCGAGCTGCACCGCGGTCTCGCCGAGCCGATCGAGGCGGCGGCGGTCGACTTGGTGTTCTGCTGCGGGCCGCTGATGGGTTCGCTGTGGGAGGCTCTTCCCTCAGGCCGCCGGGGCGGCTATGCCGAGACCGCGGCGGGGCTGGAGCCGGCCGTGCTCGACGCCATTCGCGCCGGCGACGCGGTGATGGTGAAGGGCTCGCTAGGCTCGAAAATGGGCCCGATCGTCAAGGCGCTAGAACGGCAATTTCCCAGACGGTCCGCGCTCGAACAGGCTTCCGGCGCATGATGCCGAAAAGTGGGAACCAGTTTTCGGATAAGATCATGCGCCAAGGAAAATGTTAGGTAGATCTCTGATCCAGTTTGAACCGATCAGAGTCTAAATCTGTAAGGTTGATCCGATGTTCTTTTGGCTGACCGAATTTTCCGACAAGGTGTCGTTCCTCAACGTCTTCCGTTACATCACGTTCCGTACCGGCGGCTCGATCGTCACCGCGCTCGTGTTCGTGTTCCTGTTCGGCGGCCCGATAATCGACTTGCTGCGCGTCAAGCAGGGCAAGGGCCAGCCGATTCGCAGCGACGGTCCGCAATCGCATCTGGTCACCAAGGTCGGCACCCCGACCATGGGCGGGCTGATGATCCTGTCGGGCCTTTTGGTGTCGACCTTGCTGTGGGCGAACCCGACCAACCCCTATGTGTGGATCGTGCTCGGGGTGACGCTGAGCTTCGGCGTGATCGGGTTCTATGACGATTATCTGAAGGTCACCCGGCAGAGCCATGCCGGCTTTGCCGGCCGCACGCGGCTGGCCGTCGAGGCGGTGATCGCGGTGGTTGCCTGCGTGGCGATCGCGCATCTCGGACGTCCGCCAACCGCGACCTCGCTGGTGTTTCCGTTCTTCAAGGATCTGGTGATCAATCTCGGCTGGGCTTTCGTGCTGGTCGGCGCCTTCGTCATCGTCGGCGCCGGCAATGCGGTCAATCTCACCGACGGGCTCGACGGCCTCGCCATCGTGCCGGTGATGATCGCGGCGGCGAGCTTCGGTCTGATCTCGTATCTCGCCGGCAACGCCGTGTTCGCCGAATATCTGCAGATCCACTATGTCGCCGGCACCGGCGAACTGGCGGTGCTGTGCGGAGCGGTGATCGGGGCGAGCCTCGGCTTTCTCTGGTTCAATGCGCCGCCGGCCTCGATCTTCATGGGCGACACCGGCTCGCTGTCGCTCGGCGGCCTGCTCGGCACAGTTGCCGTGGCCATCAAGCACGAGATCGTGCTCGCCGTCGTCGGCGGGCTGTTCGTGCTGGAAGCGGTGTCGGTGATCGTGCAGGTGGTCTCGTTCAAGCTCACCGGCAAGCGCGTGTTCCGGATGGCGCCGATCCACCATCATTACGAGCAGCTCGGCTGGACCGAGCCACAGATCGTGATCCGGTTCTGGATCGTCGCCGTGGTGCTGGCGCTCGCCGGGCTGGCGACGCTGAAGTTGAGATGATCCTTGATCCCCATCACCACGTTCGCTGGACAACAGGTTGCGGTCTTCGGGCTCGGTCAATCCGGCCTGTGGGCGGCGCGCGCGCTTGAGCAAGGCGGTGCCGAGGTCGTCGCCTTCGACGACGACCGCAAGAGGATCGCCGACGCGCAAGCCGTCGGCCTCAAGACGTTAGATTTGCACGAACTCGATTGGTCGAAGCTGGCGGCATTGATCCTCACGCCCGGAGTGCCGCTGACCCACCCGACACCGCACTGGTCGGCGACGCTGGCGCGCCAAGCCGGCGTCGAGATCATCGGCGACATCGAATTGTTCTGTCGCGAGCGTGCCAAGGAACGTGAAAAGTCGGGGCAGACAAGTCCGCTCATTGCCATTACCGGCACCAATGGCAAGTCGACCACCACGGCGCTGATCGCGCATCTGCTCAACAGCGCCGGCCGCGACGCCCAGATGGGCGGCAATATCGGCGTTCCGGCGCTGGCGCTGGAACAATTTGCTCCCGGACGCTGCTATGTGCTGGAAGTCTCGTCCTATCAGATCGATCTGGCGCCGTCGCTGAAAGCGACGGTCGGCATCCTGTTGAACGTTTCGGAAGACCACCTCGACCGCCACGGCAGCATGGAGAACTACGCCGCGCTCAAGACGCTGCTGGTCGCCAGCGTGGAGCAGGGCGGCAGCGCGGTGATCGGCGTCGATGACCGCTACACGCGCGCGGCCGCCGATCGCATCGAGCGGGCGGCTAAGACGGTGGTGCGCGTGTCGGTGGTGGCGCCGTTGCGCGATGGTTATTACGCCGAAGGCAGCCGGATCATGCATGCGGCCGCCGGCAAGGCGCATCCGGTGGCGCAGCTCGCCGGCATCGGCTCGTTGCGTGGGCAGCACAATGCGCAGAACGTGGCCTGCGCGGTCGCGGCCTGCGTCGCGCTCGGGCTCGAGCTGCCGGCGATTCAGAAGGGGCTGGTGAGCTTTCCCGGCCTCGCCCATCGGATGCAACAGGTCGGCC
>DATBZY010000334.1:0-7749 GCA_036512915.1 Pseudolabrys sp.
CCGGTGGCGATGGTGGTGGCGGAAACGCGAGCGGCGGCGCAGGACGCCGCCGAGCTCGTGCAGGTCGACTATGAGGAATTGCCGGCGGTGGTCGATGTGCGCGCGGCGATGAAGCCCGGCGCCCCGCAACTTTTCCCGGAAGCGCCCGGCAATCTCTGCGTCGACTGGCCGGGCCCGGTGCCCGACGAGCAGAACGAACGCGACGTCGCCAAGATCATCGCGCAAGCGCCGCATGTGGCGCGCGTCAGCGTGGTCAACCAACGCATGGTGGTGGCCTCCACCGGCGTCTATGACGCCAAGAGCGACAGCTACACGCTGCACGCCTGCTCGCAAGGCGCCGACTCGTTGCGCGGCATCGGCGCCGCCATTATGGGCATACCGAACGACAAGCTACGCGTGATCACCGAGGACGTCGGCGGCGCCTTCGGCATGAAGACGCCGGTTTATCCGGAATATCCGGCGCTGCTGATCGCCGCGCGCAAGCTCGGCCGGCCGGTGCATTGGATGTCGTCGCGCTCGGAAGCCTTCGTCACCGACACGCAGGCGCGCGACACCGTCACGCAAGCCGAGCTCGCGCTCGACGACAAGGGCAAGTTCCTGGCGCTGCGCATGCGGCATTTGTGCAACCAGGGCGCCTATGTCAGCACCGCCGGCGTCGGCATCAACACCAACAATTTCGCGCGCTGCCTGCCGGGCATGTACCGGATTCCGAAGATCGACGCCTCGGCCGCCTGCTATTTCACCAACACGATCCCGATCGGCCCCTATCGCGGCGCCGGCCGGCCGGAGGCAAACTACGCGCTCGAGCGCGTGGTCGAGGAAGCCGCCCGCATCACCGGCATCGACCGCGTGCGCCTGCGCAAGAAGAACCTCATTCCGCCCTCGGCGATTCCCTACAAATCGGCGGTCGGCAATATCTACGACAGCGGCGATTTCCCAGGAATCGTCGACAAGGCGCTGGCGCTCGCCGACTTCGACAATTTCAACAAGCGCAGGCGCGCGGCCGCCAAGCGCAAGAAATATCGCGGCATCGGCGTGTCCTGCATGCTGGAGCATTCCGGCGCGCTGCCGATGGAAATGGCGTCGGTGGCGTTTCCCGGCGACGACCGACTGATCCTCGGCTGCAACGTGCAGTCGACCGGCCAGAGCCACGCCACGGTGTTCGGCCGGCTGCTGGCCAATCACCTCGGCATCGATGCCGCCAAGATCGAGCACCGGCACGGCGACACCGCGATGGGGCTCACGGGCTTTGCCTCGGTCGGCTCGCGCTCGGCGATGTGCGTCGGCAATGCCATCGTGCATGTCGCCGACCTGATGCTGGCCAAAGGAAAGAAAGTCGCGTCGGCGGCGCTGGAGGCCTCCGAGTCGGATATCCAATATCGCCAGGGGAGTTTCGAGGTGGTCGGCACCGACCGCAAGATCTCGCTGTTCGAGACCGCGCGGCGCGCCAAGGAACTGGCCGGACGCGGCGACGTGCCTGACAGCCTCGACACCAAGGACAAGCTCGACACGCCGCTGACGTTTCCGAACGGCTGTCACATCGCCGAGGTGGAGGTCGATCCCGACACCGGCCAGGTCGATATCGTCACTTACACGGCGGTGGACGACTGCGGCAACATGCTCGATTCCATCATCGTCGAAGGCCAGGTGCACGGCAGCATCGCGCAGGGGCTGGGCCAGGCGCTGCTGGAAAACGCGGTCTACGATTCGATGAGCGGGCAGTTAGTGACCGGATCGTTCATGGATTACGGCATGCCGCATGCGCACGACATGCCGATCGAGCTGCGCGAGGCGGTGCATTCGGTGCCGGCCAAGAGCAATCCGCTCGGGGTCAAGGGCACCGGCGAGGCCGGCACCACAGCGGCGATTGCTGCGGTGATGAACGCGATTTCGGATGCGATCCCGAACGGCGCCGCCAATCACATGGACATGCCGGCGACGGCCGCGAAGGTGTGGCAAGCGTGCCAGAAGGCGATGGCGAAGTAGGCCTCACCCCTGCGAGATGAACTTCGTGTTCATGTAGGCCTGCAGGCCTTCGATGCCGCCTTCGGAGCCGTAGCCACTCTCCTTGACGCCGCCGAACGGCGTCTCCGGTGTCGAGATGGCGATGCTGTTGACACCCACCATGCCGGACTGGATGGCGTCGCCGATGGCCGTAGCGGTGGCGCTCGATGACGTGAACGCATAGGCCGCCAGCCCGAACGGCAGCGAATTGGCGCGCTCGACCACCTCGTCGAAGGTCTTGAACGGCACGATCGGCGCGATCGGACCGAACGGCTCTTCGGTCATGATCTTGGCATCATCGGGAATGTCGGTGATCACCGTCGGCTCGAAGAAGAAGCCCTGGTTGCCGTGACGCGCGCCGCCGGTGGCGATCTTGCCGCCGCGGGCCTTGGCGTCGTTGACGATCGCCTCCATGGCGTCGAGCCGGCGCGGATTGGCGAGCGGGCCCAAGGTAATGCCCTTCTCCAAGCCATCGCCCATCTTGAGGCTCTTGGCATATTCGGTGAAGCGGGCGACGAACTTGCTGTAGGACGCCTCCTGCACATAGAAGCGCGTCGGCGAAATGCAGACCTGCCCCGCGTTGCGATACTTGAAGGCGGCGATGGTGTCGGCGGCTTTCTCCGGATCGGCATCGGCGAACACCACCACCGGCGAATGGCCGCCGAGCTCCATGGTGGCGCGCTTCATGCCCTTGGCGGCAAGGCCGGCGAGATGCTTGCCGACCGGGATCGAGCCGGTGAACGAAATCTTGCGCACGATTGTCGACGGGATCAGATGCTCCGACACCTGGGCCGGCACGCCGAACACCAGATTGAGCACGCCCGCGGGCAGGCCGGCGTCGGCAAAGCATCGCACCAGCTCGACGCAAGCGCCCGGCGTTTCTTCCGAGGCCTTGATGATGATCGAGCAGCCGGCCGCCAGCGCGCCGGCGATCTTGCGCACCGGCGTCAGCGTCGGGAAATTCCACGGCGTGAACGCCGCGACCACGCCGACCGGCTCCTGCAGCACGATCTGGCGCACGCCCTTCTGGCGGCCCGGCACCACGCGGCCATAGGCTCTACGGCCTTCCTCGGCATACCAGTCGATGATGTCGGCGCTGGTGAGCACCTCGGCGCGCGACTCGGCGTAAACCTTGCCCTGCTCCTGGGTCATTACCTTGGAAATGTGATCGTAGCGCTCGCGCACCAGATCGGCGGCCTTGCGCATGATCTTGGCGCGGTCGTAGGCCGAGGTCGCCTTCCACACCTGGAAGCCCTTGGCGGCGGCGGCAAGCGCGGCGTCGAGGTCGGCCGGGCTGGCATGCGGCAGATGCGCCAGCGCCTTGCCGGTCGCCGGATTGATCACGTCCTCGCCCTTGCGGCCTTCGCCGCTGAGCCATTTTCCGTCGATGAAAAGAGCGAGCTCTGAATACATGCGAACCTCGTCGTTACCGGACTAATGTGAGCGGTGGATTAGCACTTTCGCATCCGCGCGGCCACCCTCCCCGCCGCGCGGGACATGACGGCTATGAGCCGAGATAGGCGCCGCCGTTGCTGTGGATGCTCTGCCCGGTGATGTAGCGCGCGCCGGGACCGCACAGAAAGCGCACGATGGCGGCGACATCATCGGGCTGCCCACGCGCGCCGGAAATCGTGCTGTGGGTGAGGTGATGCTGCGGCTCCGGCGAATTCTTCGGACGCGGCGTGCCGATCAGGCCGGGCACGACGCAATTGACGGTGATGTGCGCGTCAGCGAGATCGTGGGCGAGCGCGCGCGTGAAGCCGACGAGGCCGGCCTTGGCGGTGACCACGTGGGCGCGATCCTTGGCGCCGGTATGCGCGCTCATGCCGCCGATATTGACGATTGAACCACCGCCGCTCTGCTTGAGCGCCGGCAGGCAGGCCTTCACGCAGTGGAAGGCACCGTCGAGCGTCACGTCCATGATCTCGCGCCATTCGGCATGGGTCATCTGCTCGAACGGCTTCTCGCGCCGCAACGCCGCGTTGTTGACCAGGATGTCGATGCGGCCGAAGCGCTTGAGCGCGGCGGCGGCCAACGCCTGGACCGCCTGCGGATCGGCGACGTCGCCAAGATACGCGATCGCTTGGCCACCGCCCGCTTCGATCTCGCGCACGACGTTGTCTGCCTCGGCCTTGTTCGAGCGCGCATTGACCACCACCGCCGCGCCCGCAAGCGCGAGCTGTTGGGCGATGGCGCGGCCGATATTGCGTCCGGCGCCGGTGACGATGGCGACCTTGCCGGCGAGTTCGTTGGTTGAATTCACTCCATTCTCCTCGGCTGTCATCGTCCGCGAAGGCGGACAATCCAGTAATCACCAGCGCTTAAATGTGAGCCGAGACGGCGGTGTTTACTGGATGCCCCGCTTTCGCGGGGCATGACAGCCTACTACCCTCGCAGCCGCGCCAGATCGAATTTCTCATCGTACAGCCCGGCCAGCAGCTTGAGCGCGGCCGCAGGCCGCGCGGCGTCCCAGCCGCCGTGGCGTGCATTGAGCGCGAATTTCTCTTCGATATCGGCGCGGGTCAGCGGCTCATGCGCGCCGCCGCGGAAATGCGGCTGGCGTTCCTCAAGCACGCTCCCGTCATTAAGCACGGCGCGGATGTGGCCGGTGAAATTGTTCGGATACGGATTGTCCGGATCGATCACGTAACGCACCTTCGACGCCAGCGCGAGCACGTCTGCGTCGCGCACCGCAGCGTCCGTGAAGGCGTCGAGCCCGACGCCGCCGCGCACGAAGCCGGTGGCGAGGATGAACGGCGTGGCGAATTTCGCGGCATAGCCGTTGGGCGGGCGCTGCTTGGCGGCCAAGGGCTCCCACAGCCGGTGCACGGTGCCCTCCGCCACTTCGCAGATCAATTCCTTGACGTCGCTTGGTTTGATGCCGCGCGCCGCCAGCCGCTTGGCGCAGTCGATGTAGGGATGCGCCATGGTGCCGCACGGATAGGGCTTGAAGGCGAGCGTCTCGGTTACCCAGCGGGTGCCGAAATCGCCGGTCACTGCGTCATAATTGCCTTCGGTGGTATGCGCGAAGCCGTGGAACAGCCCGTGCACGCCTTCGAAAACCGTGCGCGGACCGATGAAGCCGCCGCGCGCGAGCAGCGCCGCGCGCAAGCCTGACTGCGCGGCCCAGCCGGGATGCAAGCGCTTGGTCCAGGCCCCCTCGGCCAGATATTCGATGATTCCACCGGCAAAACTGCCGGCGATGCCGAGCGCATCGACGAGCTGTTTCGCGTTGAGACCGAGCGCGGCGCCGACGCCGGCGGCCGCGCCCATCACGCCGAAAATGGCGGTCGGATGAAAGCCCGCTTTATGCACCGCCTTCGGCACCACCGTGGAAAGCCGGCACATGACCTCGGTGCCGACCGCGATGCCGAGCAGCGCGGCCGCGCCATCCGGCTTGTGGCGCTCGCAGGCCGCCAGCACCGCCGGCACGATCACGGCACCGGCATGCACCGGCCCGCCTTCGAAAGTGTCGTCGAAATCCTCGCCGTGCGCCGCGGTGCCGTTGATGAAGGCGGCGCTGGCCGCGCTCAAGGTTCGGTCATGACCGATGGCGGTGCAGGGCCCGTCGTCGTCGCAGCCGGCGAGCGCGCTCTTGATGTAGTCCTCGCTGCGCGCGGTGACGCACAGGCCGACGACGTCGATGAGCAGGTCCTGGCATTTTTGCCGCACCGCCGGCGGCAATCGGTCGGAACGAAGCGCGACGATGCGCTCGGCCAGCTGCTGCGCGACGGCGATGGTGGGTAGCTTGGCGTCCATGGTGTTACATTTTTTTGAGCATGATCTTTTCCGAAAACCGGTGCCCACTTTTCGGGATCATGCTCAGTTGCGGAAGCGCACGTTGCCGAAACCGGGGATGCGGTTGACGGCGATCACCACCGCGAAGGTGATCACCAGCATGCCGAGGCCGATCACCGAGATGGCGCCGAGATCGCCGCTCTCGTTGAGATCGTAGATCAGCACCGAGATCACCTTGGTCTCCGAGGTAAACAGAATGATCGCGGCGGACAGTTCGCGCATCACGCCGACAAAGATGAAGCACCAGGTCGCGATCACGCCGGTGCGCAGCAGCGGCGCGGTGATCTGCCAGAGCGAGCGCAGCCGGGTGGCGCCGAGGATGCGGCTGGCATCTTCGAGCTCGGGATGGATGGTGCGGAACGCCGCCTTCAGCTGCTGATAGGCCGACGGCAGCGCGATGGTGACGAACGCGATCAGCAGGATCCACAAGGTGCCGTACAGCACGAACGGCGGCCGCGTGTAGCTCAGGAACAGGCCGACGCCGAGCACGATGCCGGGAATGGCGATCGGCGCGGTGGCGAGGAAGCCGAGGATGCGATGGCCGGGAACCGCCTGGCGCGCGGTCACATAGGCGATGACCAGCGCGAGCGCGGTGCCAATGGTGGCGGTGGCGGTGCCGAGGATCACGGTGTTCTTGAGCGCCAGCGAGGCCGCCGACAGGTCGAACAGGACGAAATAGATATTTTGCAAGGTGGCATTCTGCCAGGTCAGGAACGTGGTGGCCACCGGTGAGAACGCCGCGTTGAACAGCGCGGCATAGGGCAGGAACACCGGGTTGAGCAGCACGAACAGGCATAAGGCGAACGCCGGCCAGCGCCAGCGGTGCAGCGGGATCAAGCGCGGCGCGCCGTATTTGCCGCCGACCACCGAATAGCCGCGGCGGCCGAGGATCATGTTCTCGGCCCGCAGCAGGATGACGGTGAGCACCAGCAGCGGCAGCGAGGCGGCGGCGGCGAGCTCGGGCTTGGGCGGATACTGGAACAGGCTCCAGATCTTGGTGGTCATGGTGTGGAAGCCGGCCGGCAGCGCCAGGATCGCCGGCGAGCCGAACAGCGTCATCGCCTGCAGGAAGGCGACCAAGGCGCCCGCGAGCAAGGCCGGCAGCACCAGCGGAATGGTGACGCGGCGCGCAGTGTACCAGCGCCCGCCGCCCAGGATCGAGGAGGCGTCCTCGAGCTCGCCCGGCGTACGATCGAGCGAATTGGCGACCAGCACGAACACATAGGGGAACGTGTAGCAGGAGATGACGAAGATGATGCCTTCGAGCGTGTAGATATTGAACAGATGCACGTCCTGCTCGGCGCCGGTCAGGCTACGGAAGATTTTGTTGAGCAGCCCGCTGTTGGGCGCCGCCAGCAGCTCCCAGGCAATCGCCCCGAGAAACGGCGGCGTCACGAACGAGGCGGTCACCAGCGCGCGGATCACCGGGCTGAACGGCAGGTCGGTGCGCGCCACCAGCCAGCCCATCGGCGCCGCCACCGCACAGCAGATGAACGCCGATGCGGTGGCGATGATGAAGGTGGTGACCAGCGGATCGTAGAACGACGACTCGGTGAACAGCCGGTAGAAATTGGCAAGCGTGAGCGCGCCCTTGGCGTCGGTCAGGCTGTAGAGCAGAAGCCACGACAGCGGCAGCACGATCAGCACGCACAGAACCGCGGCGAAGCCATAGAGCACCGGCTTCGAGATATCGATTCCGAATTTGCGAGGCGCTGGCGCCGGCGTTGCTGGAATGGCGATTGTCATCACACCTTGAAAATCTCTGCGTACCGCTTCTTGACCGCGTCCGCCTGCGTATGGACGCCCTCCGGATCCTCCTTCATCAGCTTGATGTCGGCGAGCTTTCGGACGCCAGGCTTTTCCACAGTCTGGCCGTGCGGCGAATACTGGCGGGCCGAATCGACGAGCATCTGCTGGGCCTCGCGCGAGTGCATCCAGTTTTGGAAC
>DATBZY010000335.1:0-2037 GCA_036512915.1 Pseudolabrys sp.
CGCGCCGCCAAAGCTGAAGTCGTCGGGCGCCGACAGCATTGTTATTTTCATTCCGTACGATCGCGCTTGCCGGACCAGGTCCTCAAGAGCGTGGTCCGGCGCATTGGGGCCCATCCACAGCTCGCGCGGGCGGAAGTTCGCGATCACGCTGCGCATGCCGCCGATGTGGTCGGAGTGGGCGTGCGTAATCGCGACCGCGTCGAGACGCGTGATGCCGCGTGACCATAGGTAGGGCGAAATCACGTCCTCGCCAAAGTCGAATTCCGACTGAAACGGGCCGAGTGAGCCGGCGGCGTCCACCAGCAGCGTGCGGCCCTCCGGTGTAACGATCAACGTGGAGTCGGCCTGCCCGACGTCGATGGCGGTGAATTCAAGTTTTCCGGTTTGAAGCTGCTTCCGCGGCGGAACGATCGCAATGCAGGCGGCGGAAACGGCGAGCAGTGCGACGCCGCAGGCGGCAACCCACCGGCGGCGCCGGACGGCAAAGATGCAGAAGGCGATCGTCGCCGCACAGGCGATCGCGATGGCCGCATCCGGCGGCGCAATTCTCAAATCCGCAGCGCGCCAGCCACCGACGACGCGAATCGTGCCGGTAATCCCGTCGAGCGACCATGCGGTGATCCAGGCTGCTGGTCTTGCGAGCGCAGGAGCGAGATAGTCCAGTGCCACCGCAGCGGCGGCGGCAGGCATCAGGATTCCCGTGAGCGGGACAACGACGAGGTTTGCCGGCAACCCGACCAGCACGGCGCGATGGAAATACACCGCCATCGGCAGCGCGAGCGCGAACTGCGCGACGGCCGAGACAACGAACAATTCCAGCGTGGCCAGGCCGGCGCGGATCCCACCAACTAGGCCAAATCGTGCCAGGCGGCGGCCAACCAGCGCGCCTGCTTTCGTTTCCAGCAAGCGCAGGTCGAGGCGGAACTGCGCCAGGCGCGGCGGAAGCGTGAGGTCGTAAGCCAGAGAATCGAGGTGGCGGGTGGCATGACGGTATGGCTCCGCCGTGCGCTCGAGCAGCGGCACAGCAATGCCGGCAATAGCGACGACGGAGAGGAACGTCAGTTGAAAACTGGCGTCGAAGAGGGCGCGGGGATCGGCAGCGAGCAGGATCAGCGCGGCCAATCCGACGGCGTTCAGGGGCGCGCGATCGCGATAGAGCAGGCGGGCGCCGAGATAGATCGCCAGCGTCAAGGCCGCACGCAGGATGGGCGCGCCACCGTTGGTGATCAGCGCATAGCCGCAGGAGAGCACGACCGTCAGCACCGAGCAGGTCAGATCGCCGATGTGCAGGCGCCGCAGTACCCAGAAGATGACAAAGGCAATGATGCCGACGTTCATCCCCGAGACGACAAGGATGTGGTAGACGCCGGTTCGCTGGAAGGCACTGCGGACGTCGCGGCGCAAGTCGGACGTGTCACCCACGACCATGGGGGCGATAAGACCCGCGCGAGGCGCGTCCCAAAGGGCATCAATCCGGCTTAAGACGCTACGCCGTGCGCGCGCCCGCCAGTCGCCAATGCGGCTGCCACTGAATCCGGCAAGGAGTTCGACGCGATCGGCACGCGCGGAACCGAGGGCGAGGATGTCGGCATCGCGCAGGTAGCCGGCGTAGTCCCATGCCCCCGGATTGCCGAAGTTGCGGGGTGGACGCAAGCGGGCCAGGAAGCGCAGCCGCTGGCCGTAATGAAACGGGCGGGTCTTACCGGCTGTGTCGTCTTCTTCATCTTCCCCGAGGTCGTGCGGATAGACCATGACGCGAATTCCAGCGGCAATGGGAACGCACGGTTGCATTATTGCCTCGGCCGCCGGTTGCCTGGTTCGGGCCGGCCGCTTCTTCTCCGGCTTGCGCATCGTGGCATAGACTGACAGGCCCTCGTCGCTAAAAGCCAGCGGCGGCGGTTCTGTCACTGCTGCACGTCGCGCCTCGGCCGGCTCAACCGATTGCGAGATAACGGAAATACATTCGCTCTCGACGTCCACCATCTCACTGATCGAAGGACCGCGCGGGCGCGAGGTGCTGTCGCGAAGAACGTGCGC
>DATBZY010000336.1:0-3193 GCA_036512915.1 Pseudolabrys sp.
GCCTTGGCTATGCGCCGGCTTGATCGGCTGGCGCAGCTACCGCATGGCCGGCGAAGGCAAGACGCTCGGCCTCTACGGCTTCGGCGCCGCCGCCCATATCCTGGCGCAGGTCGCGATCTGGCAGGGCCGGCGCGTGTTCGCCTTCACGCGCAAGGGCGACTCCGGCGCGCAGGACTTCGCGCGCGCGCTCGGCGCGGTGTGGGCGGGCGGCTCGGAACAGGCGCCGCCGGAACCGCTCGATGCCGCCATCATTTTCGCGCCGGTGGGCGCGCTGGTGCCGGCCGCGCTGAAAGCGGTGCGCAAGGGCGGACGCGTGGTCTGCGGCGGCATCCACATGTCCGATATTCCGAGCTTTCCTTATTCATTGCTGTGGGAGGAGCGGCACGTGATGTCGGTGGCGAACCTCACGCGCACCGACGCGCATGAATTCTTGCAGTTGGCGCCGAAAGCGGGCGTGCACTGCGAGGTCACGCGCTATCCACTGGCGCGTGCCAACGACGCATTGGCGGACCTGCGCGCGGGCCGCCTGCAAGGCGCGGCGGTGTTGATTCCGTAAGGCGAACGTTGCTTGGGCCTTGCCAGCCGCATCCGGGGCTGCAACGCTGAAATTGGATGGTCCGCGTCCTGGCAGGCAGCGCTTGTTAATGACCCGAAAAGCGGCATTCCTCGGCGGACTGTTTCTCCTGTGCGCATGCGTTCTCGTGCTGCAGATCGTCGAGACGCGCATTCTGTCGGTGATCAGCTTTTATCATCTCGCCTTCTTCGCCATCAGCATGGCGATGTTCGGTATGACCGCCGGCTCGCTCATCGTCTATTTCAACCAGGAATTCTTCAAGCCCGAGCGTCTGCTCGCGAATCTGAGCTGGATCGCCTCGGGATTTTCCGTCACCGTCGTGCTGTCGACCGTCGTTCTGATCTCGACGGTTTTGCTCGACCCCGGGTTCGGCTTCGTCCTGGCGGCCGTGCTCTGGCTTAAGCTGATCGCCGCGCTGGTGCCGCCCTACATTTTCGCCGGCATGGGCATCTCGCTGGCTTTGACGCGCAGCCCCTGGCCGGTCGGGCTCGTCTACGGCTCGGACCTCGCCGGCGCCGCCTTCGGTTGCCTCGGCGCTCTGGTGCTGATGAGCACGCTCGATGGCGTGTCGGCCATGCTGATGGTCGGCGCGCTCGGCGCGGCGGCGGCCTTCGCTTTTGCGCGCGGTTGCAACGATGCGGAATCGCGGGCGATCGTTCTGCCGCGCTGGCTGCGCATGCTGCATCGGCCTGGCGTGCTCCTTGTCGCGTTCGCGCTGCTCGCGCTCGGCAATGCGGCAATTCATCCGCATGGGCTGCTGTTGTCCTTCGCCAAAGGCAAGGGCGAGGACCCCCGTATCATCGAGCACATGCAGTGGAATTCATATTCGCGCATCCGCGCCGAGAAGACCGTGCACGAATCTCCGGCAATGTGGGGCGCCTCGCCGACCATGCCGGAACTCGAGGTCGATCAGCGCTACATGAACATCGACGGCGATGCGGGGACGGCGATGTATCGCTTCAGCGGCAATTTGCAGGAGGTGGATTTCCTCAAATACGATGTCACGAGCCTCGCCTATTACATCCGCAGTCAGGGCCGCTCGGCGGTCATCGGGGTGGGCGGCGGGCGCGACCTGTTGACCGCATATTTGTTCGGCTTCCGCGACGTCACCGGCGTCGAGCTCAACCCGATTTTCATCCGTTACTTTACCAGCCGCTTCCGCGACTTCAACCACCTCGCCGATCTCCCTGGCGTGCGCTTGGAAGTGGACGAAGCGCGCAGCTGGTTCGCCAGCGTGGGGCGCGATCGCCAGTTCGATCTCGTGCAGATGAGCATGATCGACACGTGGGCAGCGACCGGGGTTGGCGCCTTCTCGCTCTCGGAAAATGGGCTTTACACGGTGCAGGGTTGGCGGCACTTCATGGCGAGCCTAGCGCCAAGCGGGGTGTTCACCGTGTCGCGCTGGTACGCTCCAGACAATGTCGACGAGACGGGACGGCTGGTGAGCCTGGCCAAGGCGACTCTGCTCGACCTAGGCGTAGCGGACCCGGCGCAGCATCTCTTTCTCGCCTCGTTCGCCAATCTGTCGACGCTGATCGTTGGCCGCGCGCCGTTCTCAGCCCAGGATCTCGCTCGCTTGCGCGACGTGTCGAACCAGCTCGGCTTTTCCATCCTGGTCAGCCCGGGGGCACCGGCGGCGTCCGAAGCGTTGCGGCAGATCATGCAAGCGCCTGACGCCGCGGCGCTGGGCGCACTCTCGGCCAAGTTTCATCTCGACGTGTCGCCACCCACCGATGAGCGGCCGTTCTTCTTCAATCAGCTGCGGCTAACCGATCCGGCCGCCATGCTGCGCGCGATGGAGGCGAACTCAGGCGTGATCAAGGGCAATCTCGCGGCCACGATCACGCTGTTGATCATCGTGCTGTTGTCGTTAATTCTTGTTCTCCTCACCATTATCCTTCCGGCGCTGCCCTCGGCGCGGCAGGTCTCGGCGCGATTGATCGGCCTGGGGACGGCCTATTTCCTGCTGATCGGTTTCGGATTCATGTTCGTTGAGATCGGACTGATCCAACGGCTCTCGCTGTTTCTCGGCCATCCGGTCTACGGCCTCACCGTGGGCCTGTTCGCCATCATTCTCTCCACCGGCATCGGCAGCTTGCTCAGCGATCGCTGGCCCATCAGCGATGCGCTCAGTGCCTTGTCGTGGTGTGGACTGACTGCGCTCTACCTCGCTTTGCTTCCGGTGTGGCTGCCGGTTCTCGTCGGCAGCTTCGAGGCCTATTCAATCACGGTGCGGGCGCTGGTCGCGATTGTGATGATCTTGCCGCTCGGTCTGCTGATGGGCTTCGGCTTCCCCACCGGCATGCGGCTCGCCAATGCCATCAACGCACGGCCGACGCCGTGGTTCTGGGCGATCAACGGCGCTGCCGGCGTGCTGGCGGCGAGCATTGCGGTTGCCGTGAACATCGCTTTCTCGATCAAGGTCAGCATCTGGCTCGGTGCCGGCTGCTATCTGCTGACCGGGATCGTGGCCGTCGCCCTCATCCATACGTCGCCGAGTGCGCGTGGCCGCATGGCGGCTAAAGGCAAGCTGGTTAGCGCATCGGCTCGGCGTGGCCGATCACGCGCTTGATCGTCGGCGAGCGCTCGCGCAAGGCGCGTTCCAGCGCATCGACCTTC
>DATBZY010000337.1:0-5490 GCA_036512915.1 Pseudolabrys sp.
AGGGCGGCGCCGATGCGGTTACCGATCAGGCCGCCGAGCAAGCCGCCGACGGCGGCGCCAGCCAGGCGATTACCCGTGCCGCCGCCCGCAACCGCGGCACCCAGCAGCGCGCCGGTCCCGGCGCCGACCAGAGTGCCAGTGTTTTCCCTCGGGCCAGGACCTGTCCCGTCCGGGCTGCCGGCGCAGGCGGCGAGCGACAGACCGATGACGGCGATAGCGACAAACTTGGATGCGGACATTTAGGCTCCCGAAAATCGACACGATGAAAACCAGTCCCGCCACCGATGGCGCAACGATCAGTCTACCGAGACGGGGGGATTAGGGCAAAAGTCCGGCGGGCGGCGAGCAAGCAAAAAACGCCGATGCGGGTTGGACTTAAAATAGGTCACCCCGCCGGCAGCACCAGTTCGGCGCGCAAGCCCCCGAGCGGCGCGGTGCCGAGCGTCAATCCGCCGCCATAGAGGCTGGCAAGCTCGACCACAATCGAGAGGCCGAGGCCGGAGCCCGACTTGGTCTCGTCCAGCCGGCGCCCGCGGTGGGCGACCTGCTCGCGCTCGGACGGCGACAGGCCACGGCCGTCGTCGTCGACCACGATGCGAACTACCTGTCGCTCGCTCGCCGGTTCAGGACGCTCGCACACGACTTCAATCGCGACCCGCGAGGACGCCCACTTGCAGCCGTTGTCCACGAGGTTGCCGATCATCTCTTCGAGGTCGGGCCGCTCGCCGCGGAAACGCGCCTGCTCGTCGGCATGCACCTCGATGGCGACGTTCTTTTCGCGATGGATTTTTTCCATGGTGCGCGCCAGCGCCGTCACCACTTCGGGCACATCCGTGACCGAACCGACCACCGTCAGCCGCGCCGCAAGCCGCGCGCGCTCGAGATGACGGGCGACCTGGTCGCGCATGATGTCGGCCTGCTCCAGCACCTTGAGCGCGAAGGGTTCACTTCCGCGCGCGGTAGCCTCGTTCACCATCACCGATAGCGGCGTCTTCAACGCATGCGCGAGATTGCCAACATGGGTGCGTGCGCGCTCGACGATTTCCTTGTTGGCATCGATTAGCGCATTGGTCTCGCGCGCGAGCGGAGCGATCTCTTCGGGGAATTTGCCGGTAAGCCGCTCGGCGGTGCCGGAGCGGATGGCAGCGAGGCTATCGGAGATGCGCTTGAGCGGGGCGAGGCCGAAGCGCACCTGGAACATGGTGGTGAGCAGCAGCACCACGGCGAGGATCGAAAACGTGATGACCAGCGCCTGATCGAAGGAGCGAACCTCCTCGGTGATCTCGGCGGCATCGCCGGCGACCGCGACGAGATAATGACCCTCGTCGCCGAGATCGATATTGCGCTCGACCAGCCGCAGCCGCTGATCCTCCGGCCCGGCGACATAGCCTTCGCGCGAGCCGGCGGGCCCGGCGGCAATGCCGGAGTCCTGCAGATGCGGCAACCCGCCGTCCCACAGCGAGCGCGAGGCGCGCAACTCGGATTTGCCGGGATCGAGCCGCGTCACTTGCCAGTACCAGCCCGACAGCGGCAGCTCGAACAATGGCTCGCCGAGCGATTGCGGGAACTTGTCGCTCGCCTCGTCCGGCGACGCGACATCGGCCACCAGCGTGCGCAAATAGACGCCGAGCCGGCGGTCGAAGGCGCGCTCCACCGCCTGGCGGTAGAGCGAGGACAGCACGACGCCAGTGATGAGAAGGATAACCACCGCCCAGGCGGTGGCCGAGACGAACAGACGCAGCGCGAGGGAATTAGCGCGCATGCGGGATCATGCGCCAGGCGGGGTGAGCAGATAGCCGAGGCCGCGCACGGTCTGGATGATTTCGACGCCGAGCTTCTTGCGGATGCGGCCGACAAACACCTCGATGGTGTTCGAGTCGCGGTCGAAATCCTGATCGTAGAGATGCTCGACCAGTTCGGTGCGGGAAACCACGCGCCCGGCGTGGTGCATCAGATACGACAGCAGCCGGTATTCGTGCGATGTCAGTTTGACGGGATTGCCGTCGACCGCGACACGGCCGGTGCGCGAATCAAGCCGGACCGGCCCGCACTCGAACTCGCTCTTGGCGTGGCCGACCGAGCGGCGCAGCAGCGCGCGCAGGCGGGCGAGCACTTCCTCCATATGGAACGGCTTGGCAACATAGTCGTCGGCGCCAGCATCGAAACCCTGCACCTTGTCGCTCCAGCGGTCGCGAGCGGTGAGCATGAGCACCGGCATGGCGCGCCCGGCGCGCCGCCAAGACTCCAGCACCGAAATACCGTCCATTTTGGGCAAACCGATATCGAGGATGACCGCATCATAGGGCTCGGTCTCGCCGAGATAATGGCCCTCCTCGCCGTCGAAAGCGCGATCGACGACGTAGCCGGCGTCGGTCAGCGCGGTGGTGAGCTGACGATTGAGGTCGGGGTCGTCCTCGACGACGAGAAGGCGCAATGTGTTATCTCCGCTCAGCGACCGTTGAGAATTTCGCCGTTGGCGGCGTCAACGGTGGCGCGCGTCACTTTGCCACTGTGCGCGAGCAGAGTCAGCACATAGGCGAGGTCGTCGCCGCGGCGGCAAAGCCGGGCCCGGACCACCTCGGCCCAGTGGCCATGCTCGCGCATAGATTTGATGGCCTGGGCGAGCGGAATGGCCTTGTGGGCGGCAACCGCGGCGCGCTGTTCCGTCTTAGTAAGGCAGGCGAGGTCGGGCGGATCGGCGGCAAAGGCCGGCACGGCCAGCAGACCGAGCAGAAGGGCCGCAAGGAGAAGTCGGGAGACCGGCATAAGTGGGTCTGTAAGCGCGCGCCGGTGAACGCGGGCTGAACGCAAAGATTACGTGCAAGCAATACTCAAGAGCGCCTATCCCGCTAGCCTTCAAAACCGGAAAACGACGCAAAGGCGTCAAGCGGCTCACGCGGGGCGCGCCAGTTGTTGATCGGCGCGGCCGGATCGGCGTGGCCGAGCGCCAAGCCACAGAACAGAATGAAGTCGGGGGGAAGGTCGAGGAAGGAATAGACGGTCTTGTGCCATTGGGTCCAGGCTTCCTGGCCGCAACTGTGCAGGCCGTGCGCGCGCGCCAGTAGCATGACCGTCTGAATGTAGCCGCCGAGGTCCGACCATTGCGGCGGACCCATACTGCGGTCGATCGAGAGCAACAGCCCGACCGGCGCGCCGAAGAACTCGAAATTGCGCGCGTATTGACGATAGCGGCCGACGCGGTCCTCGCGCGGCACGCCGATCGACTGATAGAGCGCGGCGCCGACCTGGCGGCGGCGCGTTTCATAGGGCTCTTTCAGATTGCGCGGGTAGATGTCGTATTCGGCGCCCTCGCCGCGCGGCAGCAGTTCGGGCCGCGCGCGCACCAGCGCCTTGAGCTGTTCGAGTTTTTTCCCGGCCAGCGCATGCACGCGCCACGGCTGCACGTTGCCGCCAGACGGCGCGCGCGCCGCGCGCTCAAGAATATCGCGCACGATTGTCTCGGGGACGGGAGTGGGAAGGAACGCCCGGCAGGAATCGCGAGCAGCATCGGCGGCACGCCAAACGCCAGCGCGATCTCGCGCGCGGCGGAGTGCTTGGCTTCCATGAAGTCCATGTCCTTGGGCGACAGCGACATCGGCTTCCAGTCGAGCCCGCCTTCCAGCAGCAGCGGCCGCCCGGCATTGGCCGTGCCCTGGTACTGATCGGCCAGCTCTTTCTTCAGCCGCTCGAACTGCGCGTCGGACAGCACATTGCCCTCGGGCCCGGCATAGACCAGCGCGCCGGAAGGCCGCGCCGCATTGTCGAGCAGCGCCTTGTTCCACTTGGCCGCCGAATTGTGGGTGTCGACCGCGACCGCGGCGGCTTCCAGCGGGCTCAAGCCATAATAATCGTCGAGCGGATTGAACAAAGTCAGCTGCAGGATCGGTGGCAGCGCCGCGCCCTGCTCGAAGCGCACGCTGGAGCCGGCGACGGTGTATTCGTAAGCTTGCGGCCAGCCATCCGGCCCCGGCACCACTTTCATGTGGTCGGGCCGCAGCGCGTACAAGCTCGCGCACTTGTGAGTGCGCTTGCAGGCTGGCTGGCAGGTTTGCTGGCGCTGCCCCTTCCCCCGCGATGCCGACCGCCTCGATATAGGCGTTGCCGGCGAGCAGCAGATGCGAGGCCACGCATTCCAGAAACGAGGCGCCGTCCTGGCGCGGGTTCGGCCGCGCCAGCAGATCGAGCAGCGGATGCTGGTTAAGCTCGGCGGCGCCCTCGTACAGCACGAACGTCAGCCCGCCGATGCTCTCGGCGGTGAGCCGCACCGCGCGATGCACGATGGCGTTGCGGCTATAGCCCTCGCGCGCCAGCGCCGCATAGTCGCGCGGCGTCCAGCGCGCCCGCCCGCCGTTCTCGATGGCGATCAGGCGGGCGGTCAGCGACGCTTTGCGCTCCGGCGCGCGAGCAGCGATTTGAGACGATTGAGCATGGTTGTCCTGTCGTCGCGAGCGCGCACACGCGAAAGTGGCGCGACCCGATGATCCCGATTAAGCGGTGGCTGACTTGCGCCCTATCGAAAAACAGCGCATTTTTTCGGCCTCATTGTTGGGAGGGCGATATGACGGCGTTCAACATCGTGCGGTTCCGCGTCAAGCCGGGCCATGCGCAGCAATTCATTGCGGCGCATCGCGGCGTCAGAGCCGGCTTCAAAGGCTTTCGCGGCGGCGCTTTAGTGCGCACCGGCGAGCATACTTTTTGCGTCATCGGCGAATGGGCCAGTTTCGCGAAACTCATCAATGCGCGGCCGCAGATGATCGCCCTGCTCGATACGTTCCGCGACCATCTCGACGACCTCGGCGGCGGGCTCGGGCTCACCGATCCGGTGTCGGGCGAAGTGGTGGTCAAGCTGCCGGCGGCGAAGCCGGCGGCGAAGAAACCGCGCGCCAAAGCGAAAGCGGGCCAACGCAAGCAGCGCCGCTAACGCCGGCGCCGGTTGGTGCGCCCTACAGCCCCCGCACCCGCGGCTCGCCGCGCGCGCCGAAGGTCAGCGCGGTGACCGCCCACACCAGCGCGTCGAGCCGGTCGGGCGAGCGGCCGGACGACAGGCCGTCGAGCCCGAAGTCGCACATCTCGTCCGCCAGCGCCGGAAATTGCCCGGCGTGCTTGACGCGGCCCTGTTCGTAGAGCTGCGACACCGGCTCGGCGCGCAGATATTTGCCGCGCGTGGCGCGCACCGTCACCACCGGCACGTTGGCGTCGGCCACCCATATTGACCTCGGCCACCAGCTGGTCGGCCTCGAGCCGCCGCCACAGCGCGATCGCTTTCACCGCCCAGGCTTGCGGCGACAGGCCGGACGCAGTCCGTATTGCCTCACCCGGTAATGCTCCCGGCGCGCCCGTCATTGCCTCACTAGGGCCTGTCTTCAGTTAAGCGGGCTTTGCACGAGAACGGATCAGAATCAAATGCGGAACACCGTTCTATTGTGCAGCGCTGCCGGTACGTTGGGGATTCCCAAATCAGTTGTCGAGTGATTGATGCGAGGTCGGCTT
>DATBZY010000338.1:0-2355 GCA_036512915.1 Pseudolabrys sp.
AACGGCTTGCCGGCGGCTTCACGTGCTTGACGTTTGCGAAGTCGCGCTTGAGCGCGGCCAGCAGCGCCACTTCCGTGCCGCCTTGCAGCACCTTGGCGAGGAACGTGCCGCCCGGCGCCAGCACCTCGCGGGCGAATTCCGCCGCGGCCTCCACCAGCGCCACGATCTTGATGTGATCGGTCTTGCGGTGGCCGGTGGCATTGGCCGCCATGTCGGAGAGCACCACATCGGCGGGTCCGCCGAGCATGGCTTTGAGTTTCTCGGGTGCTGACGGGTCGAGGAAATCGAGCTGGATGAAATCGACCCCCGGCAGCGCGTCCATCGCCAGCACGTCGATGGCGACCACGCGGCCTTGGCTCGGCGCGCCGACGCGCTTGGCTGCGATCTGGCTCCAGCCACCGGGCGCCGCGCCAAGATCGATCACGCGCGCGCCTTTTTTGAGGAAGCGCGCCTTGTCGTCGATCTCCGACAGCTTATAGGCGGCGCGCGACCGCAAACCTTCGCGCTTGGCGCGCGCGACGTAAGGGTCGTTGAGCTGGCGCTCCAGCCACAACTTCGAGGACAGCTTGCGGGTCTTGCCGGTCTTGACCCGAACCTTCAACGCGCGCGAGCCGCTGCCCTTACCGCTTACGGTCACGATGCTGCCGCCTGATTGCCGCCGCCCCATGCTCCGTCATCGCGCATCATCTGCACCAGCATGCCTTCGCGTAAGCCGCGGTCGGCGACACGCAGGCGCGGACACGGGAACGCACGGCGAATCGCTTCCAGGATGGCGCAGCCAGCGAGCACCAGATCGGCGCGGTCGGCGCCGATGCAGGGGCTCGCCACGCGGTCCTCGTAAGTCATCGCCAACAGTTTCTCGAGCACCACATTGATTTCGGGCGCGCTCATCCAGCAACCATCCACGCGGTTGCGGTCGTAGCGCTTGAGATTGAGATGTACGCCGGCAATTGTGGTCACGGTGCCGGAGGTACCGAGCATATGGATGCCGCGCAAGCCGTCGCCGCCATGTTCGCGCGCGAATGGCGCGATCATCGCCGCCACGTCGGCCACCATGGCCTCGTAGATCTCGGGGCTGACGTTGAGCCCGCCGTACCGCTCGGCCAGCGTCACCACGCCGTGCGGCAACGAAATCCAGCCGCGGATCTGTGGCAGCGGGGGGCCGCGCCGGGTATTCTGCGAGCGGTTGAGCCGCACCAGCTCCGAGGAGCCGCCGCCGATATCGAACAGCACGACCCCGTCGGCCTTCGGATCGATTAGCGGCGTGCAGCCAGTGGCGGCGAGCCGCGCCTCGGTCTCGCGATCGATCACCTCGAGCACGAGCCCTAATTCCTCCGCGACGCGGACGCGAAACTCCTCGCCATTCGCCGCCGCACGGCAGGCTTCGGTCGCGATCAGGCGAGCGCGGGTGACGCCCCGGTTCTTCATCTTGTTGCGGCAGATCGCCAGCGCCGCGATGGCGCGGTCGATGGCCGCTTCGCTCAGGCGGCCGGATGTGGAAACGCCCTCGCCGAGTCGGATGATGCGGGAGAATGCATCCACCACGCGGAAGCCGTCGCCGGCCGGACGCGCCACCAGCAGGCGGCAATTATTGGTGCCGAGATCGAGCGCGGCATAGGTCGGACCGCCCCGATCGCTGCCGAAGCCTGCATCGGGCCATCCAGACGACCGCCGACCCCACGGGAGCCGCCCCTGCGGCGCCCGGTTGATAACGGGGTCAAGGCCTGGGGTGTCCCCGGCCTCGCCGCTCATCATGTCAAACCTTCCTGCCGCTCCCGAGTCGCCTCCCAGCGCTCCGCGGTTGCGGCAATGTTCCCTCGATCACGAAAAGTGTAACAGCGCGCTGGCGGCACGCAACCCTCGTCTCCCGAAAGCTATTCTTGTGGAAGCGGTCTGCCTGCTTTATCTGGAGCATTCGACGGAAACGAACCCCGCAAGCCCCGGCATGGACGACAGAACCACCGAAACCGCGCTTTCGCTGACCAAATTCGGCGTCGGTCAGTCGGTCCGGCGCAGCGAAGACCCCAAGCTCGTGCGCGGCGAAGGCCGTTACACCGACGACATCAGCCGGCCGGGCCAGGCTTACGCGGTGATGGTTCGCAGCCGCGACGCCCATGGCATCATCCGCGGCATCGACACCACCATGGCAAGATCGATGCCGGGCGTCTTGGCGGTGCTGACCGGGGCTGATCTGACCGAATATGGTGGGCTCAAATGCCCGCTGCCGCTCAAGAATCGCGACGGCTCGCCGATCCGTTACCGTCCGCGGCCGGCTTTGGCGAGCGACAAGGTGCGCTTCGTCGGCGATCCGGTCGCCTGCGTGGTGGCGCAAACGGTGGCCCAGGCCAAGGACGC
>DATBZY010000339.1:0-4618 GCA_036512915.1 Pseudolabrys sp.
ACCGACCTGTCGGTGCACTCGCAAGCTCATCTGAACAAAGTGGCACGTCAGCTCAACGAGCGACCACGCGAGACCTTGCAATTTGAAACCCCAGCAGAGAGATTTAACGCTTGTGTTGCGTCGATCGGTTGAGGCGGCACCGGCTTATTGGACATGCGCCGCCTTACGTTTAAGCCGACCTTTACGGCGCCATGGCTCACAACCCAAGCACCAGGATGGGGTTGGCTAGCCGGAGCCAGGATGGGTCAGTTGTGCGCGCTTTCACGCGCCGGAATCTTATTGCGGTCGCCGTCGGTGTGCTGCTTGCCGGCGCCCCCTTGGTCGCATTTGATTTCTGGCTCGATGGATTGATCGATCGGCAAGGGCAGGCGGAAGTCGCGACTGCGGCCCGCCGCGCGGTCGCGCTTGCCAACGCCCGCCTGAATCAGACGATCGAGGCGCTCGACGAGTTGGCGGCACAGGGCGTCAATTCGTGCCAGCCCGGCGCCATCGATGCCATGCGCCAGGCGGCGTTCAGCGCCATGCCGATCAAGGAAGTCGCGCTCGTCGGTCCCGAAGGGCAGACGCTATGCACCCATCTCGCCTTACCGCTCGGCCAGCGCAAGCTCATCGCCTCGGTGCCGCTGGTCGGCGCCGACGGTTACACAATCGACATCATGCAGATCGCGAGCGGGCAGCAGATGGTTCGGCTGCGGCGCAAAGTTGGCGCCGGGCCTAACGAAATTGCGGCCTTGGTGCCGGCCCTGCTGTTCCTGCCGCAGGTGTCGATGGAGGGCAGTCCATTCAGCGCCTATGCGCATCTGGCCACCCGCGACGGCGCCTTGATCGGCGTCACCGGGGAGCGGCCCAACAGCGCCGATGCCCGTTTTGCCGCCAAGGTGACGTCCGATAAATTCGGCTTCGAAGCCGAAATCGTGGCACCGCGCGCACTGGTGCCCGCCGAACACGCCGGTCTGAAATCGCTCGGCCTGTTTGCCACCGGCACCATCGTGCTGATCCTGGCGGCGTTCGCGATGCTGATGCGGCGCCGCGCGCCCGGCAATCCGGTGGCCGATATTGAACACGCGCTCGCCGCCGGCGAGTTCGTGCCCTATTACCAGCCGATCGTCGATATCCGCTCCGGTCAATTGCGCGGCGCCGAGGTGCTGGTGCGCTGGCGCAAGCCGGACGGCACGCTGGTGCTGCCTGGCGCATTCATTCCGCTCGCGGAATCGAGCGGGCTCATCCGCGATATGACCCGCGATCTTATGCGCAGGGTCTGCGCCGAGGCAGGTCACGCCATCGGCTGCCGGCCGGCGCTGAAGATATCGTTCAATTTCGCCGGCCAGCTGTTCAGCGACGCCTCGATCGTGAAAGAGGTGAGCAATACCTTTTCGGGCTCGCCGATCAAGCTGTCGCAGGTCGTGCTGGAATTGACCGAGCGCGACCCGATCGAGAACTTCACCGAGACCCGGCAGATCATTGCGGCCCTGCAGGGGCTCGGCGTGCGCATCGCCATCGACGATGTCGGCACCGGCCACAGCGGGCTGTCCTACATGCTCAAGCTCGGCGTTGACATCATCAAGATCGACAAGATGTTCGTCGACGCCATCGGCACCGACCGCAACTCCACCACCATCGTCGAGACGCTCGTCGACCTCGCCCACAATATGCGCATGGATGTCGTGGCCGAGGGCGTGGAGAATTTCGAGCAGGTGATGCATTTGCGCGAGCTCGGAATTCGGTCGGCGCAAGGTTATGTGTTCGCGCCGCCGCTGCCCGGCAGCGCCTTCCTGCAACTGATCGAGGCCAACGATCCGCTTCCCGAGGCCGCCGAGCCGAATGTGGTGATGGCCGGCAGCCGCTTCAGCGCCGCCTGAGCGTATCGTTAGCCGACAACGAAAAGGGGCGGCCTCGCGGCCGCCCAGTTAAAACGCCAACGCGGGAGGAACCTCGGTTCGGGTCGGCTATCGAAAGCCGGCCCCCGTGACTGAAAGCCATGTTGACAGTCGGTCATGGGCGCGCTGATTCATCAATCTGGAATTTATCGCTGTTGCGACAACGCGCGCGCCGCCTGTCGCCGCCGCCACTATTTGTTTGCGCTATTCCCCGGAAAGCTCTTTCTCGATGGCCGCGATTACGCGCGGATCGTTCGGCTCGACCGCCGAGGTGAAGGCTGCCGTCAGGTGGCCGTCGCGGCCGATCAAATATTTATGGAAATTCCAGCGCGGCGCCTCCAGCGGGCGCTCGACCGCCGCCCATTTGTAGAACGGGTGGGCGTCCTTGCCCTTGACCGCGACCTTTTCGGTGAGCGGAAAGGTGACGTGGTATTCCTCATGCGCGGTCTTGCCGATGTCGCTGGCGCCGCCCGGCTCCTGGCCGCCGAAGTCGTTGGACGGCACGGCGAGTACGATCAGTCCCTTGTCGCGGTAGCGCGTCCATAGCGCCTGCAGGCCGGTGTACTGAGGCGTATAGCCGCAGAGCGAGGCGGTATTGACCACCAGGATCGGGTGGCCAGCGTAGGACGCGAGCAGAATCTCGGCCCCGTCCAGGCCCTTGAAGGTGAAGGCATAGGCGGTGACGCGGCTGCTCATGGCGGTGGCCTGCGCGCACCGAGGACTAAGAGCGACCAGCGCCCCGGCCCCGAGGTGCAGCATCCCCTGTATCAGCAAATGTCGGCGGTCGATCATGACCGTCAGTATAGCCCGCGATGCCGCCGCAGCTGCGCAAAATCGCGTGAGCGGCGATTCGGAGGGTCGTCAGCGAAAGGAGCCGGCTCGCGCAGCTGCGCCGCGTCATTTTTTTCGGGCGAGGGCGCGTGCGCCGAGCCGGCCCCTTCGCGCTGGCGCTACGCCGCCGCAAAGCGGACAGTGGTCTCGAAGGCGTAGCCGCAGGCCTCGCATTCCCACAGATGCCGGATGCGGCGTGCATCGACGAATTCCGATAATTCCGGCACGAACAGCCGCTCGCCGCATTGCGCGCAGGCGACCACCGGGTGCACGCGCGCGAATTTTGTGGTGTCGCGGGGGCGAAGTTCCATGGGGCGCTCCTCACTTTGCGTCGCGATAACAATCGCGATCTGTTGCGCGCCGCGTACGAGCACGGCGCCAGTTGGCCCCCGACCCTGTTTTTCGTTTGGATGATGTTAGCGCGATGATCGCGACAATGAAGCAGCAAGGCTGACATAACGGCCAAGAAAGCCCGGAAAAGTGCTGCGCCGGAACCATCAACATCGATTCAAGTTGCGCCTCACAGCGCGATGCCGAATTTTGCCAGTAGCCAGACGGTCACCAGATAAAGCACGATGGTGAGCGCGCAGCAGGCCGCGAGCGTCGGCCAGAAGCCGACGCCGTGCCGCAGCAGCGCCGGCAGCAGCAAGAACATCGGCAGCGTGGGCAGCACGTACCAGAAGGTCGATTGCGCGTGGGCGGCGATGCGCATCGTGTCGCCGGTGTCGTGCCACAGCCAGAGAATGCCCAGCAGCGAGACCAGCGGCAGCGACACGATGAGCGCGCCGAGGCTGGGCGAGCGGCGCGCGACCTCCGACACGGTGGCGATGATGATGCCGGAGAGCGCGGCTTTGATGGCGAGATAGAGCATGATGCGGCTCCATGGGGCTGATGCGATCGCAAGCTTAACAGCAGGCTGAGCGTCATCTTCGCGCGTCCGCGTTGCGCGAGGTTATCTTTTGTTTATGGCAGCGGATTGCCGCATCTCCGGTCGGTATCATGATGCGCCTGCGGCACGTCGCGCATGGCTGGGCTGCGCCAAACTTCAATGGCAGATGATTGTGATGCGCGTGCGCGAACGCTATATGCGCGCCGGGGGGCCAACAAGTCGGGAATCACCTTGGTCCAATTCGATCATTCCGCCGGGCGTCCGTTGCTGCAAGGCGCCGCGCGCTATTCACCTTACGTGCTGTCGATCGTCCGCATCGTGGTGGCGCTGTTGTTCCTTGAGCACGGCACCTCGCGGCTGTTCGGATTTCCCTCGCCGCTGCCGACGCCGGAGTTCCTGAGCCTGTACTGGTTCGCCGGCGCGATCGAGCTGGTCGGCGGCGCGCTGCTGCTGCCGGGCCTGTTCACGCGCTCCGTCGCCTTCATCATCTCGGGCGAGATGGCGGCCGCTTATTTCATGAGCCACGCGCCGCACGGCTTTTTCCCGATCATCAACCGCGGCGACCCGGCGATCCTGTATTGCTTCATCTTCCTGTACATCGCGTTTGCCGGCGCGGGGCCGTGGAGCGTCGATGCGCTGATGCGAAGCAAGCAAGGGTAGCGCGGCTTCTTTCTTCGCGGCGCGCCGCGCGCTCGTACATTCCCGATCCAAATTTCAAACAGCCAAGCGCGCGCCGGGCTTGCTGAGGTATCGCGCCAAGGCAAGCGCCAGCGCCCGTATTGTTGGCGGCGCCGGGTACGCCGTCGTCCTTCCCCGCATTCGCGGGGCCTTCGTCATGCCCCTCGCACAAGCTGAGGGGATGGAGCGCCGAGTGGCGCTGCCGTTCCTTCGTCTACCGCGTCCTCTTTTGGAGGACGCGGGCGCCTCTCGGCGCTCCATCGCGGCGTTTATTTCGGCCCGGGGCCGCGCTTTCGAACTGGCCTAAGCCAGCATGTCAGCGAGCTCCTCGCACCCGGGTCGT
>DATBZY010000340.1:0-11098 GCA_036512915.1 Pseudolabrys sp.
AGGGCATCAAGGTCACTGACGCAGAAATGGCCGCTCTCAACATCACCGGTAATACCTTCCACCCCGAGTGGAACTACACCATCTCACCAAGACCACCCAAACCCCTAACCTGACGCAATAATTGTTGGGCGTCGCCTTAGCCGGGCCTATTCGTTGGCTAGGCCACCTTGTGGGTCCGGTTGTGATGGCTCACGGCATACAACTGCGCACGGTCGCAGTTTACGCAGACGAATATCTCATTGTCCAAAACAAGGGCAGGGTTGGCTGACTCAATCAGCTTGAGCCGTAACTCGCCACAGCAGCGTTCGCAGCGCGCCGAGGGCGGCGGCTCGACGAGGATGCGCATATGATTTCCTTTCGCCCGACATGCTTCGGCACGAAAGAATGGAAATCATGAAAAAGTTCACGGATTCTTAATGATTCAGGTAAGAAAAATTCGTGCCGTATTCCGGCATTTCGGCAACGTGCCAATTCCGCTTCGGGTTCAAGAGCGGCGGTTCCGCTGTCCGTAAAATGTCCGCTCTTTCTCCAAGAGCAGGCATCGCGCGAGTGGCGCTCACAGCTCCGTTCCCCAGCTCGTGCAGCGGCGAAGACGTCGCGCGCCATCAGTTCACTATCCTTGCCGCGTTCTCGGATCGACGAATCATTACGTTCATGCTTTGTACGAGGGTCGGCCGAGTCGGGGTTCGGGGTAAAGGCGAGAAATGAAGCGCGAAAATAAGGTTTTGAACGGCGCCAAACGTCCTGATGCCCGTGACCGGCGCGGTCCTCATTCATGACCGCAGCCTACCTCGCCAAACTCAATGCCGAGCAACGCCGCGCCGTCGAGCACGGCAGCGGCTCGCTCGAACAAGCGCCACCCCTTCTCATCATCGCCGGTGCCGGCTCGGGCAAGACCAACACGCTCGCCAACCGCGTTGCCCATCTGATCGTCGAGGGCGTGGATCCCCGCCGCATGCTGCTGCTCACTTTCTCGCGCCGCGCCGCCGCCGAAATGCAGCGCCGGGTCGAGCGCATCACCGCGCAAGTGCTCGGCGCCAAGGCGGGAATAATGACGGACGCGCTCAGCTGGTCGGGAACGTTTCACGCCATCGGCGCGCGTCTGCTGCGCGAATACGCGCTCGACATCGGCCTCAATAACGCCTTCACGATTCACGATCGCGAAGATTCCGCCGATCTGTTGAATCTTGTTCGCCACGATCTCGGCTTTTCGAAAAAAGACAAACGCTTTCCCATGAAGGGCACCTGCCTTTCGATCTACTCGCGCGCGGTCAATGCGCAAGCGCCGCTCGGCGAGGTGCTCGGCCACTTTTTTCCCTGGTGCGCGGAGTGGGAATCCGAACTGCGCACGCTGTTCGGCGCCTATGTCGAGGCCAAGCAAAAACAGAACGTGCTGGATTACGACGATCTGCTGCTCTATTGGGCGCAAATGATGGTCGAGGGCGCGATCGCCCAGGATGTCGCCGCGCGCTTCGATCACGTTCTGGTCGACGAGTATCAGGACACCAATCGGCTGCAGGCCTCGATCCTGCTGGCGCTGAAACCAACCGGACGTGGCCTCACCGTCGTCGGCGACGATGCGCAATCGATCTATTCGTTCCGGGCCGCCACCGTGCGCAATATTCTCGATTTCCCGGGGCACTTCAGCCCGCGCGCCGAAATCATCACGCTGGAGCGCAACTACCGCTCGACCCAGCCGATTTTGGCCGCGGCCAATGCCGTCATCGATCTGGCCCCCGAGCGCTTTAGCAAAAACCTCTGGTCGCAGCGGGCCTCGGCGGAACGCCCCTATCTGGTCAATGTCGCCGACGACGCGGCGCAGGCTCGCTACATCGTCGAAACGATTCTGGAAACCCGGGAAGCCGGGACCGCGCTGAAGGCGCAAGCCGTTTTGTTTCGGGCCTCGCAACACAGCGCCAGCCTCGAAGTCGAACTCACGCGCCGTAACATTCCCTTCGTCAAATTCGGCGGTCTCAAATTTCTCGAGGCCGCGCACATCAAGGACGTGCTGGCTGTCCTGCGCTGGACGCAAAACACGCGCGACCGCGTCGCCGGCTTTCGCGTGGCGCAATTGTTGCCCGGCGTCGGCCCGAGCGCGGCGGCGCGTCTGCTCGACCGCATGGCGGAGAATGGTGATCCGGTGCGCGCTTTGAGCGAATTCAAGCCGCCTGCGGCAGCCAGCGAGCTTTGGCCGGAGTTCGAAGCGACGATCGGAATGCTGCGCCGGAACGTGGCCGGCTGGCCGGCGGAGGTCGATCTGGTCTGTCGCTGGTACGCGCCGCATCTGGAACGCATTCACGATGACGCAGGCCCTCGGCAAGCCGACTTAACGCAGCTTGCGCAGATCGCGGCCACCTATCCGAGCCGGGAACGCTTCCTCACCGAACTCACGCTGGATCCACCAGACGCGACCAGCGACGAGGCCGGCGTGCCGCTGCTCGATGAGGATTACCTGATCCTGTCCACCATCCACTCCGCCAAAGGCCAGGAGTGGACGTCTGTTTTTCTGCTGAACATGGTCGACGGCTGCTTGCCTTCCGATCTTGCCACCGGCTCCACGCCGGAAATCGAGGAAGAGCGCCGCCTGCTCTATGTCGCCATGACGCGAGCCAAGGACCACCTGCATCTGATGGTTCCGCAGCGTTTCTTCACGCACAACCAGCGCGGCAGCGGCGACCGCCACGTCTATGCGCAGCGCACGCGCTTTATTCCCGGCTCGCTGTTGCAGCATTTCGAGCACCGCTCATGGCCGTTTGCGAATTCCGCGACGAGCCGTGAAGCCGGGCCCGCGCGCGAACCGGTCGACGTGCGCGCCAAGATGCGCCGCATGTGGGGCTGACGGCGGGGTGCGGACGGTGAGGTGCGGCCTCCCGTCGCCGGCTCGGATGCGCCGTCGCAAGCGGCCATTTTAGGGCGTATAATTGCAATAATAGAAGAGCCAATGGGGAGGGTTCGATGGGAATAGAAATATTGATCCTCGCGTTCGGCGTATATGCAACGATCTGGCTGTTCGTCATCGTGGGGTCGCAGTTCTTCGGTCCAAGATAGCGAACGAGTCTGTTTCGCTTGGCGCTTTGATCTTTTCCGAAAACCGGTTCCCACTTTTCGGGATCATGCGCTAGGCTGAACACGGGCCGTTGCTTATTCGTTTCCCGATTGCGGCCCTGGAACAGCGTAGAAATTTTGCAATGGCCAACAGCGATACCGAAGTCGTAATCGTCGGCGGCGGCGCGGCCGGCATTGCGGCCGGCCGGCGGCTGGCCAAGGCCGCCATCAATTGCCTGGTCGTCGAGGCGCGTCCGCGGCTGGGCGGGCGGGCCTGGACCATCACCGATCGATCGGGTTTCGCGTTTGATCTCGGCTGCGGCTGGCTGCATTCGGCCGATCGCAATCCGTGGGCGCCGATTGCCGAAGCTCAAGGCCGCACGCTCGACAAGAGCCCTCCGCCTTGGGCGAAACCCGCGCTGCCGATCGGCTTTCCGGCTGCCGAGCAGGAGGACTTCGCCAAGGCACAGCACGCGTTCTATGAGCGTCTGGAAGCGGCCGCGCCGAAGCAGCCCGACGGTCCGGCCGCCGCGTTGCTCGCGCCGGGCTGCCGCTGGAACAATCTGATCAACGCGGTCGGCACCTACATCAGCGGCGCCGAGCTCGACCGCGTTTCGGCGCGCGATTTCGACAATTACGCCGACAACGGCGTGAACTGGCGCGTGGTCGAAGGCTATGGCGCAACAATTGCCGGTTACGGCGGAGACTTGTCCGTCGTGCTCGACTGCCCGGTGCTGCAGATCAACCACAGTGGCAGGCGTTTGAAAATCGAAACCGCGCATGGCGTGATCACGGCCGATCAGGCGATCGTGACGCTGCCGAGCGCGGTGCTCGCCGACAAGGAATTCCTGTTCACGCCGGCGCTGCCGGAAAAAACAGAAAGCGCGAGGGGCCTGCCGCTCGGGCTCGCCGACAAGCTATTTCTGTCGCTGGACAATGCCGAGCAGTTCGAAATGGACAGCCGCCTGTTCGGCCGCACCGATCGCACCGCGACCGCCACCTATCACCTGCGGCCGTTCGGCCGACCGCAGATCGAGGCCTATTTCGCCGGCAGTCTTGCCGCCGAGCTGGAAGCGGGTGGCGCGCATGCCTTCTTCGATTTCGCCGTGTCTGAACTTAAAACTCTGCTTGGCAGCGATGTCACCCGGCGCGTGAAACCGATGCACAGCCATCGCTGGGGCGCCGATCCGTTTGCGCGCGGCGCTTATTCGTATGCGCTGCCGGGCATGACGGATTGCCGGGCACGGCTGGCCGCCGCGGTGGACCATCGCTTGTTTTTTGCCGGCGAGGCCTGTTCCCGGAACGACTTTTCGACCGCGCATGGCGGTTGGCTGACCGGCGTTGCCGCCGCCGATCAGGCGATCGCCGCGCGCCAGCGGAAACGCTGAACGTCTACATCCCTTCGCAAGAAACGCCGAACACCGAGAGCCCCTCTTCGAGGTGATCTCCCAGCATGGGTTTTGCGAGCAGATAGGCGGCCGTGCGTTTGTTGTGCAGCCGGGCGGCTTCCTCGCGCAAATCGTCCCATTCGCTGAGCGTGCCATCGCCCCGGCCCAGCCAGGTCAACGCCACCAGGTCGATCTGCTCGTCCTCGTTGAGTGCGTTGATGAATGACGTCAGTTCCTGAAAGGTCGGGTCATCGGCGTGATCTTCCAGCACGTCGAGCATCGCGTCGTCGGTGGCATTCGATCCGGGGTCGGGGTCGCTGACGCCGTCCTTGACGTCAAATTCGCGCGCCTTGGCGATGAAGAAGAAAACTTTTTCCGGCGAGATGGATAAAGTCGGTGCGGTGATCATCATCGGGGCGCTCCTGCCGCCATATAAGGTTCCGGCCACAAGTTTCGTAAATCCTCCGGCAGCGCGTGCCGCACATCGTCGACTTCGCCTCCGGTGATCTTTTCCGACAGCAGATCAAAAACCGTCATGATCGCTTGTGCCGGTTTCTCAAGCGGGTCGGTCTTGAACGAGTCCTCGACCGCAGCGGTGAAATCCGCCTTGCTGCGATTCTTCAGCGGAGTCTTTGCCGGCCGCCATTGCTCGTAATAGACACCGCGCAGCAGGCTCGGCAGTTGAGCGGCAAGGTCGGCCGCTTCATTGACCTGCAGCCGGTCGCGCAGCGCGTGCAGCACTGCCCGCAATAGCCGATAGGTCCGCGCCTGGTTCTCCCATCCGAGCCGCTCATCGAGATCGTTGATCCACGCGTGCGTGACGTGAACAGTGTGGTCGAGGCCTTCGAGACCGGGGGCGCTCATGCATGCCTCCCTTTTTTTGCTAATTATTTCAAAAGTCTATAGACGGCAACGCCGCGCCTTTTTGAGCCAGATCAAATCCTCTCAATGCGGCAATGCTGCCGCCGGTTTCGCGTTTGCCGATAGGAAAAAGCCGGCCGCCGATTTCGGTCATAAGCCGCTGCGCGGCATCGTTATTTCAAAAATTGATCAGCGAAAAGGTCGATCTGTCATGAACGAAACGGGTTCGCGAGCTGCGGCATTGTGCCGCCCGGGGCGGGCCGCCTAAGTCCCTGCATTTTTCTGCGCGCGTGAGCCGGCGCGAGGGCGTGCGTTTACGTCCCTACCTTCAGCTCCGACACCAAAGCGCGCAGCGCCGCGACGGTGGAGAGTGCCACGATTTTCCCGGTGCGCGGATTTTCCGACGGCAGGTTCTCGATGGTCATGGAAAATCGCGCGGTGTCGGCATCGACCGTGATGCTGTGGGTGTTCATGGCGACCGTCGGGTCGGCCCAGATTTCCAGATGCGTGCGGTCCGGCCCGATGCCGGCCAGACTCAGCGCCGCCGCCACGTTGACGTTGGTCGGAAAGCCGCGCGCGCCCTCGCGCGCCGTACCGTCGAATACTTTCAGCGGCATCTTGAGGTCGCGCACCGAAATGCCGCGCTCGCGCAGATAGGGCGCGCCCTCGAGCCCGGCCGGCGGCTTACGCGTCACCATGTCGACCGAGCGAATGGTTCCTTCCGCCACCGCGCGCACGGCGTCGAAGCCGATCAGCGCGCCGGTCGGCACCAGGATGCGCGCGCCCTTGTCCTTGGCGCGCTCGATCAGGTCGCCGTTCTGTAACAGTTGCGCGACCGAGAGCGGCATGAACAGTCGGCCTTTGTCGATTGCCGAGATGGCGACCTCGCGGAACAGCGCGGGCGGCAGGCACTCCACCACCACGTCGCAGTCGTCGGCGAGCTCGGTCGCCTTGCGCACGGCGATGCTGTCGCCCAGCTGCGGCAGCGCGCGGCGCGTCTTGTCGACGTCGCGCACTGCGACGGCGGTCAGCGTAAGGCCCGGCACGCCGGCAATCAGCCGGCGCGCAACTTCCAGGCCGACCGCGCCGAGGCCGGCGAGCCCGACGAGCAAAGGCGGTTTGTTCGACACGTGGTGCTCCTTTGTCATTGCTTAGCGCCAGTCGTCGAGGCGATAGCCGTCGTCGGTGAAACGATAGCGTAAGCCGGCGGCTTCCATGCGGTCACTTGGGCGGGGGCTGATGCCCCAACGGTCGAGCCGGCCGGGCGGCCATTTCCAATCATCGGGCGTGCCGGGGCGGTGATGCTCGTCCACCTGCTGCATCTCGGCGGTGTATTCCACCGGCATGTCCTCGGGCCCCAGAAAATAGCGGAACACATTGTTGCCGGGACCATGCCGGCCGGGACCCCATTCGAGGCCGCGGCCGTCGTCGCGCATGCGGCCGGCGCCGCGCATCACCGATTCGTAGTCGGGCATTTCAAACGCGATGTGATTAAGCGTCGGCCCGCCGGTGAATCCGAGCACCATGCTGTGATGATCGCCATTGCAGGACAGGAAACGCAGCCGCTTGGTGGTGTCGGTGAGCCGGAAGCCGAGCGCGTCGCGATAGCAGGCAAAGGTAACGTCGCTGTCGCCGGCATTGATGTTGACGTGGCTGAGCTTGCGCGGCCGGTCGGGCTTGTCGGCATTGTCGGCGTGGTCCGGCACACCGCAGACGATCGCGATGTTGCGGCCTTCCGGATCCTTGAAGCCGAAGCCGTAGTCGCCGTGCGGCGGGCGCAGCGGGCCGGGCGGGTCGATCGCTTTCAGTCCATGCGCAACGATTTGAGCGTGCAAAGCATCGACCGCGGCGCGGTCGGCGGCATCGAGCACCATGCGGATCAGCGCCGGCTGCGCCATGCGGCGGATCGTCAGGATGTGGTGGAAGGCGCCGGTCGCGCGCAGATAATGCACGCCGGAGATTTCCCCCACATGGGTCAAGTTCCACACCTCGGTAAAGAAGCGCAGCGAGCTGCCGACGTTGGAAAATCCCAGCTCGACGCTGCGCAATGCGCGCACCCTCGCTTTACTCATGCGGTCGTCTCTCCCAGAAAGCGCGCGGCGTTGTCATGATGCAGCAGCTTCACATCGCCGTCGGATAGCTTGAGCGTAGCCACGGCCTCGACCGGCTGGTGCTCGTGGACGTCGAACGGAAAATCGGTGCCGATGCATAGCTGGCGCACGCCGAAGCTGTCGATCAGAAAGCGCAGCGTGTGCGCGTCGTAGACCAGGGTGTCGTAATAGAGCCTGCGCGCGTGCTCATGCGGCGAGATGCCGATGCGTTCGGCGATTTCCGGCTTGAGCTTCCAGCCATGCGCCAGCCGCGGCAGGATCGAGGCGAAGGCGCCGCCGCCGTGGCTGAAGGCGAGCCTCAAGCGGGGATACCGCGTCAGCGTGCCGCCGGTCATCAACGACGCGATGGTGTAGGCGGTTTCCAGCGGAAAGCCGATATAGGCCATCAGACCGGGCGGCCCGACGATGCGCTCCTGGCCGCTCGGATGCAGCGCATGCACGAAAATGGCGGCGCCCAGCTGTTCCGCCGCGGCGAAGAAACTCTCGAAGCGCGGATCGCCGAGGGCCAAGCCGTTGATATTGCTGCCGAGCTCGACGCCGTGGAAGCCGTCGCGCATCAGCCGCTCCAGCTCGCGCGCGGCCACGTCGGGGTCCTGCATCGGCACGGAGCCGAGGCCGATGAAGCGATCTGGCGCGCAGTTGACCATGGCGGCGATGGTGTTGTTGACATGGCAGGTGAGCGCCAGCGCGTCGTCGAGCGGCAGCCAATAGGACAGCAATTCCGGCATCGGCGAGAGCACCTGGCGCGCGATACCCATACGGGCCATCGCATCCTTGCGGCGCTCGACATCCCAGCACTCGTCAGTGACGGTGCGGAAAGTCTTGCCGTCGATCATCACGTTCTTGTGGTGGCAGTCGTGCGCCGGCGCCATGTACGGCCACTGTGCGCCGCCATGCTTGCCGGCACGGCTAGGAAACTCCGCCGGCACGATGTGGGTGTGAATGTCGATCGCCGCCGGCGCCATCGTGTTCAGGCCTTAACGTCCGGCACGATGGTTCCTTCGATGGCGCGGGCATGGCCGCGGAATTCGGCGATCACCGTCCCGTCCTCGCGCTTCACCGCCACGTCGTAGATCCCCGATCGGCCGGCGCGCTGGCGTTCGACCGCATGTGCGGTGAGCCGCTCGCCGCGCTGCGCCGGGTTGAGATAGCTGATGCTGCAATGCTGCGCCACCATGCGCTGATTGCGCGTATTGGAGGCATAGCCGAAGGCGGTATCGGCCAACAGATAGATGAATCCGCCATGGCAGGTGTTGTGCCAGTTGACCATCGCCCCGGTCACCGCCATGGCCAGCACCGCATGGCCGGGCTCGACCGAGATCAGCTGCAGGCCAAGTTCGCGACTGGTGGCGTCATCCGCCCACATGGCGTCGGCGCAGGCGCGGGCAAGCGTGGCGGCATCCATCAGCTAAGTCCTTTGCGGCCGGTGAAATTCGGTTTGCGCTTTTCCATAAAGGCGCGCACGCCCTCGGCATAGTCGGGCGTGAGGCTCGCCGCGCGCTGCAGGTCGCGCTCGAGATCGAGTTGGGCGTCGAGACTGTTGTCGGCCGAGGCGTTGAGCGCGCGCTTGATCAGCGCCAGCCCTTGCGTCGGCGCGGCGGCGAAATGCTCGCACAGCTTTTGCGCTTCGCTTGCCAGCGCCGCGTCGTCGACGCATTTCCAGATCAAGCCCCAATCTTCGGCTTTTTGCGCGGTGAGCTGCTCGGCCAGCAGCGCGAGGGGGGGCGCGCGCGCGTCGCCGATCAGGCGCGGCAGAATCCAGGTACCGCCGGAGTCTGGGACCAGGCCGATGCGGGCGAAGGCTTGCACGAAACTGGCCGAGCGCGCCGCCAGCACGATGTTGCAGGCGAGCGCGATGTTGCAGCCGGCGCCGGCGGCGACGCCGTTGACCGCGGCGACCACGGGAAACGGCAGGCTGCGCAACTTGCGCACCAGCGGATTGTAATGCGCCTCCTGCGTGGCGCCGAGCACGACGGTTTCGCCCGGCTTGGCGAGCCGGTCGTTGAGGTCTTGTCCGGCGCAAAAGCCGCGCCCCTGGCCGGTGATCAGCAGCGCGCGGCACGATTCGTCGGCTTCCGCTTCGGCAAGGGCTAAGCGTAGCGCTTGGTGCATCGCCTCGTTGAAGGCGTTGAGCCGGTCCGGCCGGTTGAAGGTAATGACGCGATAGCCCGCGCGTTGGTCGACGAGGATGGGCGTCTCGTCCATGAACCGGCTCCCTTGATTACTGCCGCTATTATAGCCCGAGGAATTTGTCGAGCGCGCCGACTTCCTGCTTCTCGCCGTCAAAATCCTGAGCGATACGCTCGTAGAACCGCGCCGCCGCGTCCAGCATGGCATGCTCGTCGTGGTCTTCGCCGACAAAGGTGGAAATCTCCTCGAGCTCGGCCACCCAGCGATAGGCCTTTGAATACATGTTCGGCACCTGCCGTGTCAGATAGCCGAGCAACGCCGGCTGGCTTTCGGCGAGTTCGCGTTGCAGCGCCTCCGCCGAGCCGCCGCGGGTGGCGGCGAGCATCATGGCGGCGCCCAGCGCGGTGAAGCCCTTGGTGATACCGGCATACGACATCTTCAGCGCCGAAGCGGCGGTGAGCGGGCCTTGCAGCACGCGCACGATCAGTCCGTAGTCATTGAGCTTGGCGAAAATGCCGGCGGCCGGCCCAGCGGCATAGAATTTGGTATTGCTGGTGCCCGGCTTCGGCGGCGGGCCGATGATGCCGGCGCCAACGAACGGGCAGCCGGTGGCGCCGATCACATCCGCGATTTCGAGCATGGTCTGTGGGCTGACCGCGTTGCATTCGACATAAATTGGCTTCTTGTTGGCGGCGTTAAGCACGCCCGCAAGGCGCTTTGCCAGTGCAAGCGCGTCGCCTGGCGGCACGATCGACAGCACGAAATCCGCTTCCACCAGCTGCCGGTCGTCGACCGCCTGCATGCTGGCCTCGCGCGCGCGTTTGGCGCTCGCCTCGCTGCGGCCGGCGAGCGAGGTCAGCACCGTTACCTTGTGCTCGGTCAGGCGCTTGCCCACGGCAGCGCCCATATTGCCGGGCGCGATAATCGCGACTATGGGTGTCATATTCGGTCTCCCGCGCACCGATTGTCCGGCTGCCACACCGAAATACTACAATGTCCAGTGGCAGACATAAAAAAACCTTGGTAATCTTCTAATAAGTAGTCGTTTCCCTGAATAGCGAACGTGCGTGAGCGCGACAGCCCTTGGGCTGGTCGACCTGCACGATACTCGTACACACAAAGGACTTCAGCTTGAGCAATGGACAAGGTCCGGCCGCCACGGCCGGAACGAGCGACGCGCGCGCCTGGACCCGGAAACTGTTGCGTTTCCGCGAACCCAGCCGCCTGCGCAGCATCTTCGAGCTCGGCATCACCTTCGGCCCGCTGGCGGCGCTCTGGGCGCTGATGTGGCTGTCCTATTCGTTCGGGCTTTGGTGGCTGACCTTGCTGCTGGCGGTGCCGGCCGCTGGGTTTCTGGTGCGCCTGTTCATGATCCAGCACGACTGCGGGCACGGCGCGTTCTTCCGCCATCGCCTGGCCAACGACTGGACCGGCCGCGCGCTCGGCGTGCTCACCTTTACGCCCTACGATTTCTGGCGGCGAACGCATGCCATTCATCACGCGAGCGCCGGCAATCTGGAGAAGCGCGGCATCGGCGACATCGACACGCTCACGGTGAAGGAA
>DATBZY010000341.1:0-2875 GCA_036512915.1 Pseudolabrys sp.
CGCCTGAGCGATTCAACCATCAAGGCGCTCACCGTCTATGTCCACAGTCTCGGCGGTGGAGAGAAGTGATTGTGCAAGCCGTCCGTACCCTGTCGCTCGACCAGGCGGCGCCCGCGGCGCCGGGCCTGGCGCGACTGGTAGCAGCGGCTGAAGTAGACCACGCGCCGCCCGACGACAACATCCCGCTCTATGCGCCGCGGCGGAAAATCTATCCGCAAAGCGTGCAAGGTACATTCCGCCGGATCAAATGGGTGGTGCTGATCGTCACCCTCGGCATCTATTATTTGCTGCCGTTCGTGCGCTGGGATCGCGGGCCGAATGCACCCCACCAGGCGGTGCTGATCGATTTCCCCAGTAGCCGTTTCTATTTCTTCTTCATCGAGATCTGGCCGCAGGAGGTCTACTACCTCACCGGCCTGCTGATCCTGGCGTCGATCGTCCTGTTCCTGATGAACGCGGTCGCCGGCCGGGTGTGGTGCGGCTATCTCTGTCCGCAGACGGTGTGGAGCGACCTGTTTTTCGCCATCGAGCGCCTGATCGAAGGCGATCGACGCGACCGCATGCAGCGCGACCAGCGGAAATGGACGCTCGAGACCTACGCGCGCAAAAGCGCGAAGCACTTTCTCTGGCTGATGGTGGCGTGGTGGACCGGCGGCGCCTGGGTGCTTTATTTCGCCGACGCGCCCACGCTGGTGAAAGACCTCGCTACTGGCCATGCCGCGTTCATTGCCTATGTCTTCATCGGCATCTTGACTTTCACCACCTACACGCTCGCCGGCCACATGCGCGAGCAGGTCTGTCTCTATATGTGCCCGTGGCCGCGCATCCAGGCCGCGCTCACCGATGAGTATGCGCTCAACGTCACCTATCGCTACGACCGCGGCGAACCGCGCTGCGCGGTGACGAAGGCGAACGAATTGCGCGCGCAAGGCAAGCCCGCCGGCGACTGCGTCAACTGCAAGCAGTGCGTTCATGTCTGTCCGACCGGCGTCGACATCCGCCAGGGCGCCGATCTCGGCTGCATCCAGTGCGGACTGTGCATCGACGCCTGCGACGCGATGATGTCAAAAATCGGCCGTGCCACCGGGCTCATCGCCTATGACACCGACGTCAACATCAAGCGCCGCATGGAGGGCAAGCAGCCCTTCGTCAAATTGGTGCGCCTGCGCACGGCGCTCTATGCCGCGGTGATCGCGATCGCCGGCGGCATCATGATCTTCACGCTGGCGACGCGCGACAGCGAGGGCATCAGCGTCATTCACGACCGCAATCCGATGTTCGTGCGGCTGTCCGACGGTGCGTTGCGCAACGGCTACACCGTCCGCATCGTCAACAAACAGCTTAAATATCGTGAGTTCATTGTCAGCATTGACGGTCTGCCTTCGACGCTCGTCGATTTTGTGGGCCAGCCGCAGCGCGCCGACGGCCGCCAACTGGTCTCGGTCGGCCCCGACCAGACCAAGGAAGTGCGTGTCGTGTTGACCGACTACAGCACGACTCCGCCAGCGCCTTCGACTACGGTGCTGTTCAAGCTGATCGACGCGGATTCCGGAGAGATCGCCGAAATGCGCGACCACTTTTTCGGACCATGAGATAACCGAACCGATGCAAGCCGCTCCGCACGCCAAGCAAAAGCAGGCCCGCATTTTGACCGGCCGCGCCGTGTTGCTGTGGCTGATCGGATTTTTCGTCGTCGTGTTCGCGGTCAATGCGGTGCTGGTGCGCGCCGCGATTTCGACTTTCGGCGGCGTCGAGTCCACGAGCTCCTACAAGGCCGGCCTGCAATTCGGGCATGAGGTTGCGGTGGCGGAACGCCAGGACTCGCTGCATTGGCAGGTCAGCGGCAAGCTCACGCGCGACGGCGCCGGGCAAGCCGTGCTCGACGTGACCGCGCGCGATGCGCAAGGCGCGCCGCTTGCAGGCCTGACCGCGGATGCGCGGCTGGCGCATCCGGCCGACGAGCGCCTCGATCATGCTATTCCGGTTCGTCCGCTCACCGCCGGCGTGTTTCATGGATCGGCGCAGGCGCAGCCGGGGCAGTGGGATTTGATCGTCGATCTATATCGCGGCGACAAGCGGGTATTCCGCTCGCGCAGCCGCGTTACCTTGCGGTGACATAATGGGCGAAGCCCTCGATCTCTCGCTCTTTGCCAGGCCGTCCGGCGACGGCACGCTCGGCATGGATCTCGCGGTCGAAGGCATTGCCTGCGGCGCCTGCATCGCCCGCATCGAGGGCGCGGTGAAGCTTCTGCCGGGGGTGACCGAGGCGCGGCTGAATTTCACCAATCGGCGTTTGCACGTGGATTGGACGGACGGCGCCATCGCGCCGGCGCAGATTTTGCAAACGCTGGAGGATGCCGGCTATCACGGCTATCCGTTCGCGCCCTTACGCGCCGAGCAGGAGGAGGCGGCCGAGGCGCGCCGCCTCACGCGCTGTCTGGCGGTCGCCGGCTTCGCCGCCATGAACATCATGCTGCTGTCGGTGTCGGTATGGTCGGGCAATGCCACCGACATCACGCCGGAGACGCGTGATTTCTTCCATTGGGCCTCGGCGCTGATCGCGCTGCCGGCGGCGGTCTATGCGGGGCGGCCGTTCTTCGCCAGCGCCTGGCGCGCCTTGCGTAGCGGCGCGCTCAACATGGATGTGCCGATCTCGCTCGGCGTGACACTCGCGCTCGCCATGTCGGTGGTCGAGACCGCCCATCACGCCAGAGACGCCTATTACGATTCCGCCATCATGCTGCTGTTCTTCTTGCTGGTCGGGCGCACGCTCGATCACGCCATGCGCCGCAAGACGCGGGCGGTCGCCGGCAACCTGGCCGCATTGAAGGCCGAAACCGCGCACCGATTCATGGGCGACGAACTGGTCAGCGTG
>DATBZY010000342.1:0-10545 GCA_036512915.1 Pseudolabrys sp.
TGATTGGCGGTGATCGCGTGCGCGATGTTCTGCAGCAGCACGGTTTTGCCGGTGCGCGGCGGCGACACGATCAACGCGCGCTGGCCCTTGCCGATCGGCGACACGATGTCGATGACGCGGGCCGAGAGATCCTTCTTGGTCGGATCCTCGTGCTCCATCTTCAACCGCTCATCGGGATACAGCGGCGTCAGATTGTCGAAGTTGATCTTGTGGCGCGCCTTCTCGGGGTCCTCGAAATTGATCGTGTTGACCTTGAGCAGCGCGAAATAGCGTTCGCCTTCCTTGGGCGAGCGGATGTGGCCTTCGACGGTGTCGCCGGTGCGCAGGCCGAAGCGGCGGATTTGGCTTGGGCTAACGTAGATGTCGTCGGGCCCCGACAGGTAATTCGATTCCGGCGAGCGCAAGAAGCCGAAGCCGTCGGAGAGCACTTCGACCACGCCTTCGCCGATGATGTCGATCTCTTGCGTCGCGAGCTGCTTGAGGATCGCGAACATCAGCTCCTGCTTGCGCAGGGTGCTGGCGTTTTCGACCTGGTGCTCTTCGGCAAACGACGTGAGTTCGGCCGGCGTCTTGGACTTGAGGTCCTGGAGTTTCATTTCCCGCATGGGGGCTGTACGTCCTTGGGAGCGTGACCGGTGGAGTCCTAAAAATGCAAAAGACTCAAAACCGAGTGACTAAGGGAGAGAGAGAGAGATCGCAGGTCTGGGGTGACGAGGTCGTTTGGGAAAAGTGCTCGGGACCCGATGCTGCGACCGGCCCAAAAGCTGGGAGCCGGAACGCGACTGCATCCGCCTGCGTTCGGTGGGATAAATTGAACATATGGCGCGGCGCGATTTCGCGCAAGAGGCCGTTTGGGCTCCGCTCATTCCCACCCCCGCCTGCGCGGGGACGAGCGGACAACTTTAAAACGGTTTGAGGACCGCCAACAGCACGATAGCAATCATCAGCAGCGTTGGTATCTCATTGATGATACGATAGAATTTCTCACTATGCCGATTGCGGTCGAGGCTGAAGTCGCGCGTCCAGCGGCTGAGCATCCCGTGCATGGCGGACAGGGCAAGCACGGCGACGAGCTTGGCTTGAAACCAGGGAACCGTCAGCAAATGGCCCTGCAGAATCATCGCGATGCCGAGCAGCCAGCTCGCGATCATCGCCGGCAGCATGATGAATTTGAGCAGCCGGCGTTCCATCACCTTGAAGGTTTCCGACCGCTCGGAGCCGGGCTTGGCCATCGTGTGATAGACGAACAGCCGCGGCAGATAGAGCATGCCGGCCATCCACGAGATGACCGCGATGATGTGGAAGGCTTTCAGCCAGAGATACATGGCCGCCTGGTTAGCGCCCGCGCACGCGCTTGAGCATCTGCTCGACATGCGCGATCGGCGTCGCCGGCAGAATGCCATGGCCGAGATTGAAAATGAACGGGCCGCCGGCCAGCATCGTCATCACGTCATCGACTTCGCGCTCGAGTGCGGCGCCGCCGGCGAGCAGCGCCAGCGGATCGACATTGCCCTGCACCACGACCCGAGGCTGCAGCATGTCGCGCGCGATCTCGCGCTCGAATGTCCAATCGAGCCCGATGCCGTTCACGCCGGTCATTTGCGCGTAAGGCAACGCCATCGCATGCGCACCGCGCGGAAAGCCGATGATTTTGGCATCGGGAATTTGCTCGCGCACACCGGCGACGATCTTTTGCGTCGGCTGGATGCACCAGCGCTCGAATTGCTCCGGCCCCAGTACACCCGCCCAGGTGTCGAAGATTTGCACCACCTCGGCGCCGGCCTTGAGTTGGCCGACCAGATATTCGATCGACCCTTGCACCAGACGATCGATCAGCCGCGCAAAGTTTTGCGGATCGCGATGGGCAAACAGCCGCGCCGGCGCCTGGTCGGGCGTGGCCTCGCCCGCCACCATGTAAGTGGCGACCGTCCAGGGCGCGCCGCAAAAACCGATCAATGTGGTCTTGTCGTCCAGCTCCGATTTTACTCGCCGCACCGTCTCATAAATCGGCGCCAGCACTTTGCCGTCGATGGTCTCGCGCATGCCGGCCAGCGCCGCGGCATCCGCCATGGGCTCGAGCTTGGGTCCTTCGCCGACCAAAAACTCAACCTTGCGGCCGAGTGCCAGCGGCACCACCAAAATATCGGAAAACAGGATGGCGGCATCTAAACCGAAGCGCCGCACCGGCTGCAAGGTGACTTCCGCCGCCAACTCTGGATTGAAACAGAGATCGAGAAAGCCGCCCGCTTTCTCCCGCACCGCTCGATATTCCGGCAAATACCGCCCAGCTTGGCGCATCATCCATACTGGCGGCACGGCCTCGCGTCGGCCTGCGAGTGCGCGAAGCAGCGGCTTTATCCCCACGCTCTCAGGTTTCCGGGCTTCTTCCATAAAGACTCTTATAGAACTCTTTGTAGTGTTTATTAGGCGGTTGATTGGACTCATGACTCGCTAACGACATTCTGTCCACCGGATGGCAAGTCTGGATTCAGAATCGAGCCTTATCCAATGCGGGATCATCCACAGCAAGAAGGGTGGTTTTGCTGGGCTTTTGCGGTGCTATCCCGTTTCGTCCCCAGGTGGCTATCCACATCCCCACATGGTGTCCTGATCGGTGCGCCGACATTATCCCGCGCGGCAGCCATGTGGATGGAAATTGCACTCAGTCGCTGTGTTAGCTTGCTAAGCGCCTTGAGCCGTGGCCTGCTCCCTCGGTATCCACATGCAATGCTGTTGCTATACAGATGTCTGACACCGGTTATTTCCACCTCCATCTGGTTTCCGACGCCACCGGCGAGACCCTGATCACGGTCGCGCGTGCGGCCGCGGCGCAATACGCCAATGTATCTCCGGTCGAGCACCTTTATCCGATGGTGCGCTCGAAGAAGCAGCTCGATCATGCACTCGCCGAAATCTCCGAGGCGCCCGGCCTCGTGCTCTACACCTTGCTCGAGGAAGACCTGATCCAACTCTTGGAAAATAGATGCCGCGAGCTCGGCCTGCCATGCATGTCGGTGCTGGGGCCAATTCTGCGGCTGTTCCAGTCCTATCTCGGCGCCGAGACCATGCACCGCGTCGGCGCCCAGCACGTGCTCAATGCGGAATATTTCCATCGCATCGACGCGCTCAACTACACCATGTTTCACGACGACGGCCAGCACGTGGAAGGGCTGGAGGAGGCCGACGTGGTGCTGGTCGGCGTCTCGCGCACCTCGAAAACGCCGACCTCGATCTATCTCGCCAACCGCGGCGTCAAAACCGGCAACGTGCCGCTGGTGCCGGGCGTGGAGCTTCCGCCCGCGGTCGAGAAGCTGGCGCGGCCGCTGGTGGTCGGGCTCTATGCCAGCCCGGAACGCATCGTGCAGATCCGCGAAAACCGGCTGCTCGGCCTGAATGCCCATCGCGATGACGATCGCTATATCGACAAGACCGCGGTGGCCGAGGAGGTCGCCTTTTCGCGCCGGCTGTGCGCCAAGAATAATTGGCCGAGCATTGACGTGACGCGCCGCTCGATCGAGGAAACCGCCGCCGCGGTCATGAAGCTGTTGGCCGAACGCCGCCGTCAGTCGGGGACGTAATATCGCTCCGCCGCCGGGGAGGGATTGAGGAAGAAAATCATGCCGCTCTGGCTCGCCCGTCAACCGTTGGTGCTTGCCTCGAAAAGCGACATCCGCGGCAAGATTCTCGCGGCCGCCGGTTTGCGGTTTGAGATCAGGCCGGCGCAGATCGACGAGCGCGCCGTCGAAGCGAAAGCCGGCCCGCCCGATGCGGCCGCGGCTGCCCGGCTGCTCGCGCGCGCCAAAGCGCAGTCGGTGTCGGCGACGCGTCCCGGCCAACTGGTGCTCGGCGCCGATCAAACCTTGGCGCGGGGAAATACGCGCTTCAGCAAGCCCAAGGACCGCGCCGCCGCCGGCGAACAGCTACGTGCGTTGCGTGGACGCACCCATGAACTGAACTCCGCGCTGGCTTTGGTGCAAGACGGCAAGGTTCTGTTCGATTGCGTCAATACCGCGCGGCTGACCATGCGCGATTTTTCCGATCGCTTCCTCGACGATTATCTCGAGATGGCGGGGGCCGCCGCCTTGGGCAGCGTCGGCGGCTACCAGCTCGAAGGCATCGGGATTCATCTGTTCGAGCGGGTCGAGGGCGACTATTTCACCATTCTCGGCTTGCCGCTGTTGCCGCTGCTGGTTTTTCTGCGGCAAAACGACTTCATTGATGGTTGACGGCGAAAAAGGCCCGTGATGTTCATCCTTGGCCTGACCGGCTCGATCGGCATGGGAAAATCCACCACGGCGAAATTCTTCGCCGAGGAGGGCGTGCCCTTGTACGACGCGGATGCCGCCGTGCACCGGCTCTATGAAGGCGGGGCCACGCCGCAGATTGAGGCCGCTTTTCCCGGAACGACTAAAGACGGCAAGGTCGATCGCGACCGACTGACGAAGCAAGTGCTTGGCGATAGCGCCGCGATCAAGCGGTTGGAGGCAATCGTGCATCCGCTGGTGGCCACCGCCCGCGAGCATTTCCTGGCCGAGGCGGAACGCAACGGCGCGCCCGTTGCGGTGCTCGACATCCCGTTGCTGTTCGAGACCGGCGGCGATAAGCGCTGCGACGCGGTGGTGGTGGTATCGGCGCCGGCCGATGTGCAGCGCCAGCGCGCCTTCGAGCGGCCGGGCATGAGCGAGCAGAAGCTCGCCGTTATCATGGCCAACCAAGTGCCGGATGAAGAAAAGCGGCGGCGCGCCGATTTCGTGGTGGATACGTCGCAGGGTTTCGAGCACGCCCGCGCCCAGGTGCGTGATATCTTGGCCCGCGTTGCTACAATGCCGAATCGGCGGCGGTGATTCTCTCACCCGCCCGAGCAAGCTGCAAAACATGCGCGAAATCGTCCTCGACACCGAAACCACCGGCCTTGACCCTAGCCAAGGCCATCGCCTGGTCGAGGTCGGCTGCATCGAGCTGCTCAACCGGATTCCGACCGGGGCGACGTTCCACGCCTACCTCAATCCGGAGCGCGAGGTGCCGGCGGAGGCCTTCGCCATTCATGGGCTGTCGACCGAATTCTTGAAGAGCCACAAGCGCTTCATCGAGATCGTCGATGATTTCCTCGGCTTTATCGGCGACGCGCCGCTGGTGATCCACAATGCCAGCTTCGATCACGGCTTCCTTTGCGCCGAACTCAAGCGCGTCGAGCGCGTGCTGATCGCGCGTGAGCGGCTGGTCGATACGCTGCTGCTGGCGCGTCGCAAGCATCCGGCCGGGCCCAACCGGCTCGACGATCTGTGCGCGCGCTATGGCATCGACAATTCGCGCCGCAGCAAGCACGGCGCGCTGCTCGATGCCGAGATCCTGGCCGAGGTCTATCTGGAACTGATCGGCGCGCGCCAGGCCCAGCTCGGCCTGGCCGAAAGCGTCGAGCGGCGCAGCCAAGGAAGCGATGGCATCGTCGCCCGGCGCGAGCGCCCGGTGGCGCTTAGCTCGCGCCGCAGCGAGGCCGAGCGCGCGGCGCACCGCCAGTTCGTGGCGAGCTTGGGCGAAACCGCGGTTTGGCGGAACTATCTGCCGGACGGAGCCTGACCGCTCAGCTCTGCATTGGCGCCGGCGCCGGCGCCGGCGCCGGCGATGGCTCCAGCTGGCTCATCCTCTGGCGATAGAGCGCGACGAAATCCACCGGGTCGAGCAGCAGCGGCGGGAAGCCGCCATTGCGCACGGCGGTGGCGATGATCTCGCGCGCGAACGGGAACAACAGCCGCGGGCATTCGATCAGCACGATCGCGTTCATGCTTTCCTGCGGCACGTTGCGGATGCGGAACACGCCGCCGAATGCCAGCTCAAAGCTGAACATCAAGCTGCCGGCGGTTTCCGCCTTGCCCTGCAGACTCAGCACTACCTCGATGTCGGTCTCCGTCAGTGGCGCGGCATTGACGTTGATCTGGATGGCGATTTGTGGCGGCTGCTGACCGGCGGCCAGCGACTTAGGCGCATTCGGATTCTCGAACGAGAAATCCTTGATGTATTGCGCCACCACATTGAGTTGCGGCTGCGAGTCCTCGGCCGGGCCGCCATTGCTCGTCGTCATGAATTCTCCTTCGCGCCGCCAGGCGGCCTAACATTTTGCTTGGCGCTTTGATCTTTTCCGACAACCGGTTCCCATCCTCGGGATCCAAGTCCGGGACAAGCTTTGTCGGGATCATGCGCCAGCGCGGCGGTTGGCTAACATAGGGTCTTTCGTGGAACAAGGACGCGCAGGGAAGTTCCGGCCGGTTCTGGCTGAATCAATCGGACACTAACATTTTGCTTGGCGCTTTGATCTTTTCCGACAACCGGTTCCCACCCCGGATCAAGTTCGGGGCAGGCTTTTTCGGGATCATGCGCTAGCGTTCGCCTTCATTACTGCGGCGGTTGGGCAGCGCGGGGTCGGGCACCCGGTGCCACTGTTTCGGCTCCAGATCGACCACGCCATCGCTGCGCGCGGGCGGGGCGCGACCTAAAAGCGCCGCGCCAAGCAGCCGTCGCAGCGGTGCGATGAGCAGCAATAGCCCCACAATATCGGTTATAAACCCCGGAATTAGCAGGAGAATCCCGGCCAGCAGGGTGAGGGATCCGCTGCTGTCGGCTTGCAGGGCGGTAAAGCTGCCTTCGCCCATGGCGGCGCGAACGCGGGCGATGTGGCTGCCGCCGGCGTGGCGCAGCACCAGCCCACCGGCGAGCGAGCCGGCCAGCAGCAAGCTTAAGGCCCAAGCAAAGCCGATGGTCGCGGCCACCGCAATGAACACCGCCAGTTCCGCCAGCGGCAGCGCCAGCAACGCCAACAACAGCCATTTTGCCACATTCATCGGTGTTTCTCTGGTTTGCGCATGATCTTGTCCGAAAACCGGTTCCCACTTTTCGGGATCATGCGTGCCGGGCGATGTTGGCGTAATCGCCCTGATCGTCTAAGGTTTGTTCGTGAGGCACTGATTGCGCCGAGATGCTGGCGCGAGGCCTATGGAACGGCGCGGCCGCCAGCTTACATAATACGGGTGGAACCGGCCGCTACGCCGTCAAGCCGGCAAGTTCTCTAGACGACTTGGGGCCGAACGCTGATCTGTCACTACGATAGCTGAAAGCATGCGAGACGTGTTCGACATCTACACCATCATATTCCTGGCGCTCGCAGTGTTCATTTTCCTGCGTTTGCGCAGCGTGCTCGGCCAGCGCACCGGACGGGAGCGCCCGCCCTACGATCCTTATGCCGCGCGCGAACCGGCGCGGCCGGCGACGGAAAAAGTTCTTGCCTTGCCTAATCGCACGCCGGACGCAGCCGCGCCGACACCGGCCGCGCCCGCCGAGGCAGCCGAGCGCTGGAAGGGCGTCGCCGAGGCGGGCTCCGCCATCGCCTCCGGCCTCGATGCGATTGCCGCCGCCGCTCCCGATTTCGATGCCAAGCATTTCCTCACCGGCGCACGCGCGGCCTACGAGATGATCGTCAACGCCTTTGCCGAAGGCGATCGCCGCACGCTGAAGAATCTGCTTTCGCGCGAGGTCTATGACGGCTTCGAGACCGCCATCACCGAGCGCGAGAAGCGCGGCGAGTCGGTGGAGAGCCGTTTCGTGTCGATCGACAACGCCGAGATTACCGCCGCCGAACTGCGCGGCCGCAGTGCCCAAGTGACGGTGCGCTTCCAGTCCAAGCTGGTATCGGTGACGCGCGACAAGAACGGCAACGTCATCGACGGCAATGCCGAGAAGGTCACCGACGTCACCGACGTGTGGACCTTCGCCCGCGACGTGTCGTCGCGCGACCCGAACTGGAAACTGGTCGCCACCGAAGCCGAAGCCGAAACCGACGCGGGGTCATGAACGCATGGCGGCATTCGCTCCCCGTACGGTTATCCGCATCGGCTTGGGGCTCTGCCTGATCGCTGTCGCGAGCATGTCCGCTTCGGCGAACGCAACCATGAAGCTTTCCAACGCGCAGGTCGAACCGCTCGATTTCGCAGCGCTCGCAGGTTGGAAGGACGACGATCACGCCGTAGCCTTCGACGCATACCTGAAAAGTTGCGGCGCCATTCTCAACGGCACCACGGCGATGCGGAAAGCGCGGCCGGTCTATGGCGCGCTGTTCAAGGTGTGCGAACGCGCGAACGCGGCCGGCAAGCTCGACCGCGAGCAGGCGCGCGCTTTCTTTGAGGACAATTTCAATCCCGTCCGCATCATGCCGGCCGGACAAACCGAGGGCTTCTTCACCGGCTATTACGAGACCGAGGTCGTGGGCTCGCGCGTCCCGACCGACGAATTCAACATCCCGCTCTACGCCGCGCCGGCGGACGCGGTGAAGAAACGCAAGAGCAAGGTGTTTTCCAATTTCGACCGCACCGCCATCGAGGACGGCGCGCTGGCCGGTAAGCATTTGGAAATCTGCTGGGTGAAGAATCCGGTCGATGCCTTCTTCGCGCAGATCCAGGGCTCCACGCGCGTCAAGCTCGACAGCGGCCAGCTGCTGCGCCTCAACTATATCGCCAGCAACGGCCAGCCTTACACGCCGGTCGGCAAGTTCCTGATCGATCGCGGCATTATTTCGAAAGAAGAGATGTCGATGGACCGCATCCGCGACTGGATGGATGCCAATCCCGATGAGGGCAAGGAACTGCGCCGGAAAAACCGCTCGTTCGTGTTCTTCCAGGAGACCAACCTGACCGCGCAAGATGAATGCATCGGCGCGCAGGGCATTCCGCTCACCGCCGGGCGCTCGCTGGCGGTCGACAAGAAAATCCATGTCTACGGCACGCCGATCTGGATCGATGCCGATCTGCCGATCATAAGCGAGAAGCCGGACACCAAATTCCGCCGCCTGCTGTTCGCGCAGGACACCGGCGCGGCCATCGTCGGGCCGGCGCGCGCCGATATCTATTTCGGCGCCGGCGAGGAGATCGGCCATATCGCCGGCCGCATCAAGCAGCACGGGCAATTCGTCATGCTGGCGCCGCGCAGCGTGGCGGTGACGGGCAGCGCTGGGGCGGCGCTCAAGGACATTCCGTTGCCCAAGCCGCGCCCGAAAGACATCGTCGCCGATGCCACGCCGACGAATTCGGCGGGCGCAGCCGCGCCCGTTCCCATCCCGTCTCCCTTGCCGCGTCCATGACCACTCGCGACGGCAGCCGGCGCCACAGTCTCACTTACGAAGAGCGCGTGCTCTGGACGACCGTCACCAAGGCCATCAAGCCGCTGCGCGCAAAGCTGCTGGTTGCGCCTGACGCGGACGGCGAAACGATAGCGGACATTCCCACGGCCGCTTCAAGGCCCGTGCGCGCGCTCAAGCAGCCTGCGAAAGCGGCGCCGGCCGCCGTGCCGCCGGCGCCGAAAAAGCCGGCGCCGCCGCCGCTGGCCCCGCTCGGCCGGCGCATGCGTCAGCGCGTTGCCCGCGGCAAGCAGGCGATCGACGCCCGCCTCGATCTGCACGGCCTCACGCAAAGCGAGGCGCATCCCGCGCTGCTGCGTTTCCTGCGCAACGCCCATGCGCGTGACGCCCGACTGGTGCTGGTGATCACCGGCAAAGGCTCCAAAAATTTGGGCCGCGGTGACGAGCCCGGCGTGCTGCGCCGGCAAGTGCCGCAGTGGCTCGGCCTGCCGAAATTTCGCTCCCTGGTGGTCGGCTTCGAAGACGCCCATGGCGCCCATGGCGGCGAGGGCGCGCTTTATGTGCGGGTGCGGCGGAGCCGCCCCTGATCGTCATTCCGGGACGCGGACAATGTCCGCGAACCCGGAATCCAGATGTGTACGAAATCGCGTCGGGATTCCGGATAGCCGCGGAGCCCGTCATCGGGCCGCGCGTCGCGCAGACCCGTTGGCGGCTGCCGGAATGACAGAATTCATCGGCGTCAAAGAATAAACCGGCTCAGATCCGTGTTCTTGGCGAGATCGCCGATGTGCTTGTCCACATACGCCGCATCGATCTTGACCGTCTCGCCCGAGCGGTCGGTGGCCGCGAACGAGATCTCGTCGAGCACCCGCTCCATCACCGTCTGCAAGCGCCGCGCGCCGATATTCTCGATCGAGGAATTCACCGCCACCGCGATGTCGGCGATGGCGTCGATCGCATCCTCGGTGAAGTCCAGCGTCACGCCTTCGGTCTTCAGCAGCGCCACATATTGCTTGATCAGCGACGCCTCCGGCTCGGTCAGGATGCGGCGCAAGTCGTCGCGGGTGAGCGCGTTCAATTCGACGCGGATCGGCAGCCGGCCTTGCAGTTCGGGCAATAGGTCGGACGGCTTGGAGATATGGAACGCGCCCGAGGCGATGAAAAGAACATGATCGGTTTTCACCGGCCCGTGCTTGGTGTTGACGGTGGTGCCCTCGATCAGCGGCAGCAGGTCGCGCTGCACGCCCTCGCGCGACACGTCGGCGCCCATGCGCCCCTCGCGCCCGGCGATCTTGTCGAGCTCGTCCAGGAACACGATGCCGTTCTGCTCCACCGCCTTGATCGATTCCTGGATGAGCTGGTCGTTGTCGAGCAGCTTGTCGGATTCCTCGTTGACCAGGATGTTGTGGGATTCCAGCACGGTG
>DATBZY010000343.1:0-4855 GCA_036512915.1 Pseudolabrys sp.
GCTTCGTTCTCGGCCTCGTACGCGCCAACAAATCGAAGGGAAGCGTCAAGACACGACGCAAAAGCGCCGGCTGGAACCCCGGCTTCCTTCTCCAAATCCTGCAACTCAAATGACCGTTAACCTGGATTCCGAGCCGTGCGCTCGCCCGCTTAACCATTGACCTCAAAGCGAAATCCGTTTATGCCGCCGCCCGCAACCTGGTTTTCGGCCTCATCTTGCTGACACGCTCCCGGCTTTGGGCTGCGACTCAAGTGAACTCGCAAAACTCGGATAGTTGCCGCCAACGCGATGAGCGCGCGGGTGTCCAACGGGAAGCCTGAAAGGAACTCTGATGCCAGTCGGAACTGTGAAGTTCTTCAATACCCAAAAAGGCTTCGGCTTTATCCAGCCGGATGACGGCTCGAAGGATGTATTCGTGCACATCTCCGCGGTGGAGAAGGCTGGCATGCGCTCGCTGAACGAGGGCCAGAAAATCAGCTACGAGATCGTCACCGAGCGCGGCAAGCAGGCGGCGAGCAATCTGCAATCGGCGTGATGGCAAGCAAGAAGTCGATTTTGACGATGAAGCCCGGCGGCGACGCCGGGCTTTTTGCATGTGCGCCGTCTGTGTTAGAGGGCGTGCCGGGCGCTCGATGAAAAATGACCAATAGGGGGAGGTATTGACCATGGACATTATTGCTTGCGGATCGCGGCCGTCGCGCCGGATGGGCGCGCCGAGCTTCACCGGAACGGTGTGGCAGGACCCCATCATCCAGGCGCCGGATCCGGCGCTTCTGCGTTCGGCCTGGGTGCGCTTCGAGCCGGGCGCGCGCACCGCCTGGCATACCCATCCGCTTGGACAAACCTTGCACATCACGTCCGGCATCGGCCATGTGCAGACCTGGGGCGGTCCGATTCGCCAAGTCCGCGCCGGCGACACCGTCTGGATTCCGCCGGGCGAGAAGCATTGGCACGGCGCCACGCCCGAGCACGGCATGGAGCACATCGCCATGCAGGAGCATCAAGGCGGCGAACACGTGGTCTGGCTCGAGCCGGTGACCGACGCGCAATACGGCGCCAGGCCCGCCGGCTGAACGGCTGCGGCAAAACGCCCGCGAACAACCTTTTGTGAAACCGGAATAGCGGGTCGCTGCCGGGGTTATATTCTCCCGATAGCGCGGCGTCGGGCCGCGCCACTGTCGGGAGGTATCCAAATGACTTTTATTCGGATCGGCGCGCCGCTGGCGGCGTGTCTGGCGCTGTTCTGCGCGGCACCGGTGCAGGCGCAACAGGCGGCTATGAGCTTTTTCGTCACCAGCGCCGGGCCGGGCAAAGGCGCCGACCTCGGCGGGCTTGCCGGCGCCGATAAGCATTGCCAGCAACTGGCGCAAGCGGCGGGCGCGGGGGCCAAGACCTGGCACGCCTACCTGTCGACGCAAGGCGCCGGCGCGGTGAACGCGCGCGACCGCATCGGCAAGGGCCCATGGATGAACGCCAAGGGCGTGGTCGTCGCCACCAGCGTCGATGATTTGCACAGCGCCAGCAACAAGCTCAGCAAGCAGAACAATCTGTCGGAGAAAGGCGAGGTCATTAACGGCCGCGGTGACACGCCGAACCGGCACGACATCCTGACCGGCTCGTCGGTGGACGGCAAAGCCTTTCCCGCTGACAAAGACATGACCTGCAAGAACTACACGAGCAGCACGCAGGGTTCGGTCATGCTCGGCCATAACGACCGTATCGGATTGCGCGACGACGCGGAATCCCATTCCTGGAACTCCTCGCATTCCTCGCGCGGACCGGAGGGCGGCTGCTCGCAGGCCGACCTGCGCAGCACCGGCGGCGACGGGCTGCTCTACTGCTTCGCCGCGAACTAAAGCGGCAGAGGCTAAAAATTGCGCATTTGGAACCCGGCGAATTCGCGGATTGCCGCGCGTTCGCCGGGATTTTTATCGAATTCGGCGGTGACTGCGTGCCAATAGGGGCCAGTCCCAGCCAAAATTCTTAACCGTTTTTCCCCTATAACCGCCGCCGGAAGTGGCGGGGGCGACCTTTAAAATCGGCCGGACGTGGGGCCATAGCGATTCGCAATGCCTGAACTCGACAACGTGGTGCTGCTGGCCGGGGACGCCGTCCTCTATTTCACCGCGCTTGCCGCCTTGTTGCGCGCGCGCACCCGGATCGGGCTCGGCGCCTTCTTCTGCGCGCTCGGGGTGATGCACTTTCTCGAGACCTATCTCGCCAGCATCTTCTACGTCGCGCTGCCGTTCGGCATCATCACCTCGCCGGGCTCGACCGTGCTGTTCACCGGCAAGCTGGTGATGCTGCTCTTGCTCTACATCCGCGAGGACGCGGTGGTGGTGCGCCAGCCGATCTACGGCTTGCTGTTCGGCAACGTGCTGCTGTTCGCGCTCGCCTTCATCATGCGTCATCACACGCTGGTTGCGCTCGTGCCCGGCCGCGCCGCCGATTTCGGCTTCCTCAACGAGATGGGCGCGTTGATGGTGTGGGGAACGGCGATCCTGTTCTTCGATTGCATCATCATCATCCTGCTCTACGAGCGCTCGCGCGCCTGGCTCGGCGACCATGTGTTCCCGCGGCTGCTTTTGTGCGGGGCGCTGGTGCTCACTTTCGACCAAGTGATGTTCTTCGCCGGATTGCACATACTCACCGGCGCCGGATTGCCGGTGCTGGTCGGCGGCTGGGTCGCCAAGATGGGCGCGGTCGCGCTCTACAACGTGCTCGCCGCCGTCTACTTGAAATATTTCGAGCGGCCGCTCGGGCGCCGCAGCGCATTGCGCATCCGGGACATCTTCGACACGCTGACCTATCGCGAACGCTACGAGGACCTGCTGGCGCGCACAGGCTGCGATGCGCTCACCGGCGCGCTCGACCGCCATTCGCTGGAATCCTACGGCGCCGCGCGGTCGAGACCGCCGCCGCTGCCGGCCGGCCGCTGGCGCTGCTGCTGATCGACATCGATCACTTCAAGGCGTTCAACGACCGTTTTGGTCACGCCGCCGGCGACACGATGCTCAAGCGCATTACGCGCGAGATCATGGCGGCCGCGCGCGTTTCCGATTTCACCTATCGCTTCGGCGGCGAGGAATTCGTCGTGATTGCCGACGGCGTTGCCGGCGACGACGCGCTCGCGCTCGGCGAGCGCATCCGCCGCAGCATCGCCATCGCACCCAGCGACGATACGGCCGAGCGGGTGACCGCCAGCATCGGCATCGCCACCTGCGCGAGCGACGCCTCCGGCTACGATAAGCTGTTCGAGATCGCCGACAAGCGGCTCTATCAGGCCAAGGCGGCCGGCCGCAATCGCGTCATCGGCGCGCGTCCGGCGAACGGTGACACGCCGGTGCGCCTGGTGCAGGCGGGCTAAGCCAAGCTTTTTTCCTTGCAGTCATTCCGCGACGCGCGCGAAGCTCGCGGGCCCGGAATCCAGACCGGCTTGGAAAAGGTGTTCCATGCGCTACCAGCTGTTCTACTGGCCGGAAATCCAGGGCCGCGGCGAATTCGTGCGGCTCGCGCTCGAGCAGGCGGGCGCGGCCTATGACGACGTCGCGCGTAGCAAAGCCGGCATGGACCGGATGCGGACGATGATGGACGGCGGCCGCGACAAGCGCCCGCCGTTCGCGCCGCCGTTCCTTAAAGCCGGCAGCCGCGTCATCGGGCAGACCGCCAATATTCTGTTCTATCTCGGCCCGCGCCTGAAGCTTTCACCGCGCGACGAGGCCGGCCGGCTCTGGCTGCATCAATTGCAGCTCACGGTGACGGATTTCGTGAAGGAGATCCACGACACCCATCACCCGATTGCCGGCAGTCTCTATTACGAGGACCAGAAAGCGGAGGCCAAACAGTACGCGCACTATTTCCTCAAAGACCGCGCGCCGAAATATCTCGGCTATTTCGAGACCGTGCTGAACAAAAGCGGCGGGCCTTACGTGCTCGGGCGCAAGCTCAGCACTATCGACCTGTCGTTGTTCCAGCTGATCGAGGGTCTGCGCTACGCGTTCCCGAAAGCGATGGCGCGCATCGAGCGCAAAGTGCCGGGCGTCGTCGGCGTGCGCGACCGCGTTGCCGCACGCCCGCGCATCAAGGCTTACCTGTCATCGCCGCGGCGGCTGCCGTTCAACGAGATGGGGATATTCCGGCACTATCGGGAACTCGACGCCTAGGCCCGCATGCGCATTATCCGTGCGCCGGCAGGGTCTTGCCGCCGGCGCTGGCGGGCTTGGCCGAAACAAGCGTGAACGCGATCACGCAAGGCTCTTTGCCCTTGTTCACCCAGTTGTGGATGGTGCCGCGCTGCACCAGCACGTCGCCGGCCTTCAGGTGAACGCTGCCGACGTCAAGCTCCATGTCGATCTCGCCGGAGATCACCACCGCATAGTCGATCGAATCCGTTCGGTGATTGCGCGGCGCCACACCGGGTCCGAAGCTGACGATGCGGAACACCGTGCCGTTGTCGATGGTGGTGGCGATCATCCGGTGCGAGGGATCGTGGTCGCCGTCGTTGTTCACCGGAAAGCCGACGCTTGACCAGATCACCGATGAATTGGCGCCCGGCCGGGCCGAGATCACGTTCTTGACCTGTTCGTCGATCAGCACTTTGGCGCGGCCCTGATCGTCATGGCCGGTGACGACGCGGCGGATCTGCAAGCTCATTGGTTCATCCTCCCTTCAATAGTTGTTGCGGCGATCAATGGCGGAATACCAGCGCGATTGCAATCTAGGGCCTGTCTTCAGTTAGGCGGCCTTTGCACGAGAACGGATCAGAATCAAACGCGGAACACCGTTCTATTTTGCAGCGCCGCCGGTACGTTGGGGATTCCCAAATCAGTTGTCGAGTGATTGATGCGAGGTCGGC
>DATBZY010000344.1:0-4114 GCA_036512915.1 Pseudolabrys sp.
GCCGCCGATATTCCACAGATATTTGCCGGTGACGCGATAGACGCCGACTGCGGCGACCGCAAGGTGGATGGCGGCGACCGCGCCCGAGATGGTGACGAAGATGCCGAAAATCAGGCCGATCGCCAGCAAGGCCTCGATCGCGCCGGCCAGATACATCCAGAACTTGGGCGGCTTGAACCCGGCGGCGACGAAGAAGCCGAGCGCGGCCGGCACGTAGAACTTGGCGTAGAGATGCGGGATCAGGAACAGCCCGCAGATCATACGCAGGATATTGAATTCGTTGAGCAGGTTTAAATTGTCGGCGAGTGACATGGTGCCCCCTAATGGCGTTTTTTTAGTCCCCTAACCGTATCGATCAAATTCGCACTTCTCGACGCGGCAGCCAACCCCTGGCCGCGCGCATCTGCTGCTCACAGCTTGCGGCCTTTTAGCCAGGCCTCGCCCTTGGCGTAGAGCGCGTCGCGCTCCGGCCCCTCGAGGCCGGGCATGTCGGTCTTAACCTTGTAGCCGACGCGGGTCTGCATATAAGCGAGGTGGCGGTAGCCCTCGGGGAAAGAGTTCAGCAGGTTCTGATCGAGCGAAAGCCGCGCCGAAGGATCGACCGGATCGAGCCGGTCTCTTTCATAGATCGGCTGGCGCAGCACGATGCCCCAGCGTCCTTTGCGCTTTTCGATGAAGTCGTAGAAGCGGCCGGTGCAGACCACGTCGCAGATGACGCCCTCGACCGGCGCGCGCTGGGAGATCGTCATCTTGGTCTGCCCGATGGCGCGCTTGCCTTTGACGTCGATGCTGATGCCGCCGAGGAAATGGATGAACCGCATCCCGCGCGCCCAGCCCTCGTCGCTCATCTTGATGAATTCCTCGAAACTGCCCTGGGTCCAGGTCGCCATCATCCGCCCGTCCTTGTGCCAGACGGTGCGGAAGCGCTCCCATTGGCGGGCATCGCGCCAGAGTACCCAGTTCTCGATCAGCGCGCGGATCGCCACGCGGTCGGCGTTGTCGCTCGGCATGCATCGCCCCCTCGGCTTTGTGCTTCATAGCTGATATGGAGTTGGCCGTCATCGCCCTTGAGTCGCATGATCCCGAAAAGTGGGCACCGGTTTTCGGAAAAGATCATGCGCAAGTGAAATGTTGCGGCGGCAGGGAGAAGCGGGATGGCAAGGCTTGCGGGCAAAACCGCAATCGTCACCGGCGGCGCCAAGGGCATCGGCCGGCATTATTCGCAGGCGCTCGCCGCTGAAGGCGCGCGCGTGATGATCGCCGACATCGCCGACGGCAAGGAACTGGCCGCGGAAATCGCCAGCCGCCATGGCGCCGATGCGGTGGCGAGCGTCAAGTTCGACGTCAGCGACGAGAAGGCGGTCAAGAACCTGGTGGCGCAGACCATCGACCGCTTCGGCCAGATCGACATCCTGGTGAACAACGCCGCCGTCTATTCGACGCTCAAGCCCACCAAGTTCACCGAGATCGACGTCGATTTGTGGGACCGCGTGAATGCGGTGAACGTGCGCGGGTCGTTCCTGATGGTCAAGCACGTGGCCCCGCACATGATGGAGCGGCGCACCGGCAAGATCATCAACATTGCATCGGCGGCGGCCTACAAGGGCATCGTGCACATGCTGCACTACGTCACCACCAAGGGCGCATTGCTGGCGTTCACGCGCGCGCTGTCGCGCGAGCTCGGCGACTACGGCATCTCGGTCAATTCGCTGGCGCCTGGCTTCATCCTCAGCGACACCGGGCTGCAAAATACCACTCACGTCGAGGAAGAGCGGGTTAAGGTGCGCAACAGCCGCGCCTTCAAGCGCGACGCCTATCCGGAAGACCTGCTCGGCGCGCTGGTGTTTCTCGCCTCCAATGACAGCGACTTCATCACCGGCCAGACGTTGGCGGTGGACGGCGGTGCGATCAATACCTAGCTATTAGCCATGGTTTGCAGCCGGTTACGATGATATTCCGGCCCCTGCCGAACTGCGGTATAGTTGCAAATTAAACGATCAAGTCCCAAGGAGCACGCCCATGGCGGTCGCAACCGCAGCTGAACAAGCCCATCCCGGTTCCAAGCATAACGTGCAGGCGGCGCGGCAGGCCTATTACGACAAGATTTCCAAGTTCCACATGACGCCTTTGTGGGAGGTGCTCAAGGACCTGGTGACGCCGGAGCCGAAGACCAGCCTGCGGCCGACGGTGTGGAAGTTCAGCGACGTCAAGCGGCTGATGCTGGAAGCCGGCGACGTGATCAGCGCGGAAGAAGCCGAGCGCCGCGTGCTGGTGCTGGAAAATCCCGGCATGCCCGGCAAGTCGCGCGTCACCAATTCGCTGTTCGCCGGCATTCAATTGATTCTGCCCGGCGAGATCGCCGATGTGCACCGGCACACCTCCTCCGCTATCCGTTTCGTGCTGGAAGGCGAGGGCGCCTACACCGCGGTCGAGGGCGAAAAGTCGATGATGTCGCACGGCGACTTCATCATCACCGCCAACTGGGCGCCGCACGATCACGGCAATCCCGGCAAGCAGCCGGTGATGTGGCTCGACGTGCTCGATATGCCGACCGTCAACCATTTCGAATCGTCGTTCGCCGAGCACTTCGACGAGAAGATGCAGAAGACCAACCATGCCGACGGCGACTCGTTCGAGCGCTACGCTTCCGGCGTGCTGCCGGACGGCGCGCCGGCTCATCTCAACCGCAGCCCGGTGATCAATTACCCTTACGCCAAGATGCGGCCGATCCTGGAGCGGCTGAAGAGCACCGGTGACATCGACAAGCGCCATGGCGCGCGCGTGCGTTACGCCAATCCGATCAATGGCGGGCCGGTGCTGCCCACCATGGGCGCCTATCTCGCGCTGCTGCCGAAGGGCTTCAAGGGCGAACCCTACCGTTCCACCGACGGCACCATCTTCGCGGTCGCCGAGGGGCACGGCACCACCATCATCGACGGCAAGCCGTTCGAATGGGGCGTCAACGACGTGTTCGTGGTCCCGCCGTGGAAACGCTATTCGCACCATGCGGCGTCCGAGGCGGTGCTGTTCTCGATCTCCGACCGGCCGGCGCAGGAAGCACTCGGCCTCTGGCGGGAAGGGAACTGATTCTTCTCTCTCCCCGCACGCGGGGAGAGGGGAAGAAAAAGAGGTTACGGCTGCGCCGCCTACGGCGTGGCCGTTCGTTTATGCGCCACGGAGAATTTAATGCCGATTGAACAACTGACCGCCGGCCACGGCGCGCTGACCGCCGTGCGCACGGGCCAAGGCCGCGATCTGGTGGTGCTGCATTCGCTGCTCAGCGACCGGCACGCCTTCGATCCCGTGCTGCCGGCACTCGCCGCCAAGCATCGCGTCACGCTGATCAACCTGCCGGGCTTCCACGGTTCGCAACCGACCATGCTGGCGCTGATGGATGCCTATGTGGCCGCGATCGAGGACGGCTTCCAGGAATTCGGTATCGCCAACGACGCCATCCTGATCGGCAACGGCTTCGGCGGCACGGTCGCGCTCGCTTTCGCGCTCGCCCATCCCGAACGCATCGCCAAGCTGCTGCTCAGCGATGCCGCCGCCAGTTTTCCGCCCGAGGGCCGCAAGGCGTTCGAGGTGATGGCTGAGAGGGTCGCCGACGGCGGGCTCGGCTCCATCGCGGAGATCGCCGCCAAGCGGGTGTTCTCGCCGGCCTATCTCGTCGCGCATCCGGAGGCGATCGAGGAGCGCAAGCAGGTGCTGCTCGAGATCGATCCCAAGGCGTTCCAGGCCGCCTGCAAGATTTTGCAGGAGGCCGACCTGGTGCCGCTGCTGCATCACCTGAAGGTGCCAACGCTGGTGCTGTGCGGCGAGTTCGATCAGGCAACGCCGCCGCCGCTCAATAAGCAGATCGCGGACAAGGTCGCAGGCAGCCGCTATGTGGAATTGCCTGGCTGCGGCCATTGCCCGCCGCTCGAGCAACCCGAGCAGTTCCTGGCCGCGATCAAGGGATTTGTGGGGCTGTAATCTAGGGCCTGTCTTCAGTTAGGCGGCCTTTGCACGAGAACGGATCAGAATCAAACGCGGAACACCGTTCTATTTTGCAGCGCCGCCGGTACGTTGGGGATTCCCAAATCAGTTGTCGAGTGATTGATGCGAGGTCGGC
>DATBZY010000345.1:0-9208 GCA_036512915.1 Pseudolabrys sp.
CGAGCCGTCGGAGGGCCTGGCACCGCAGATCGTCGCCGAGGTGATGGCCACCATCCGCAAGCTCAAGGAAAGCGGCTTGTCGATCGTGCTGGTCGAGCAGAACCCCAAGCTGGTGTTCGACGTCGCCGACGACATCGTGATTCTCAACACCGGCCGCGTCGCGGTCGTCTCCACGCCTATAGAATTGAACAAGGACGGCGTCGACCTGCGCCAGCATCTCGGCGTGTTCTGAGCCGCATTGTCCGCGCGGGAGATTGAATATCGAAGCGCGACCGGCTACTGGATCATCCGCTTTCGCGCCCAATGACAAACAAGGGAATGGAAATGGCGAACGTCTGGAACAAATACGCGAACACCGCGGCGCGCAAGCACGGCAAGCCGGGGCGCGAGCAGCGGCCGAAAAGCGTCACCATCGACGCCCACACCCACATCGCCATTCCGGAAGCCGCGCAATTCATCAAGCCGCATCTCGATGTGTCAACCATCCCGCTCGCGCATTTTGCCAGCCCCGAGACCAAGGAAATCAACGCCAAGCAGGAAGCCGACATCCGCGCTCGCATGACCGGATATGACGATCGTTTCGCCGACATGGACCAGATGGGCGTCGACATGCAGCTGGTGATGCCGCCACCGCCGCAGTGCTATCACACGGTCGCGCTCGAATATGCGGTGCCGGCCGCGCGCATGATCAACGACGGCGTTGCCGAGTTCGTCTCGCGCCACAAGGACCGCTTCATTCCCTGCGGCACGGTGCCGATGCAGGACGGCCCGGAGGCCGCGAAAGAGCTCGAGCGCTGCATGAAGACGCTGAACTTCAAGGGCGTCGAGATCCTCACCAATGTCGCCGGCAAGGAATTGTCCGACCCCGCCTTCGCGCCGTTCTGGAAGAAAGCCGAGGAGCTCGGCGCGCTGGTCATCATCCACCCGAATGGCTTCACCGAAGGCCAGCGCTTGTCACGCTTCTATTTCAACAACATCATCGGCAATCCGTTCGAGACCACGCTGGCCTTGCACTACCTGATCTTCGACGGCGTGCTTGAGCGGCATCCCAACTTGAAGATTTTCGCCCTGCATGGCGGCGGCTATCTCGGCGCTTATTCCGGCCGCATCGATCATGCCTGGGGCGCGCGCTCGGACTGCCAAGCCAACCTGCCGAAGCCGCCGACCAGCTATTTGAAGAAAATCTATTTCGACACCGTGGTGTTCACGCCGCTGCAACTGGAAGCGCTGGTGAAGACCTTCGGCGTCGACCACATCATCATGGGCACCGACTATCCCTTCGACATGCTGGAATTCGATCCGATCGGCCATCTCGCGTCGGTGGAGAGCTTCGACGACACCACCCGCGCCGCGCTGGCCGGCGGCAATGCGAAGAACCTGTTGGGGATGAAGTGACCGCCGGTCAGACGTAGAGAAAATCCAGCACCGCGGTCTCCGCGATCACCGCGCCGTCGGTGCTGTGCAGCCCGGCACGCGCCTGCTCTTCCTGCGTTCGCGTCGCCTGCAGATAGGCGCCGAGATGGCGCGCCCGCTCGATGATGCGATAGTTCTCCGGCAACCGCGCCGCCTCGAAGCGCTTGAGCGCGCTTTCGACGTCGTCGTGCTTTTGCAGCGCCTCCACCAGCGCCGAGGCGTCGTCGGCGGCCTGGAGACGCCGGCGGCCACATGCGGGCGCGCGGCAAACGCCGCATCGCCGACAATCGCCACGCGGCCGAACGCCATGCGCGGCGATTCCAGATCGTAGATCGGCTGCAGAATCGGCTCCTCGATTAGCCGCACGATCTGGCGGAACTGCGGCGCCAGCAGTCGCTCGGCATCGGCGCGCATCTCGGCGATCGCCGCGCGGCGAATCAGCGGCGGCGGGATCGAGATTGCGTGGGTGGTGCCGCGCTCGTCGGTGAGCAGCCATTGCAGCTTGGTCTTCTCGTCCGCCGGCCGGTACCACACCACGTTGAAGCGGCGATGGCCGGGGCGCAGATCGTTGTCGGGCCCCGCCACCGGATAGCCGAGAAACTGCTCGCCCGGCGGCAGGCCGAACGACATGAATTCGAACAGCTCGCGATGGGTGTCGGGCGGAATGGCGCTTTCCGCGATCAACGCGCGCCAGGCGCTATAGCCGGAATAGCGCGGCGTCACCTCCGGCAGGCATTGCTGGCGCACGGTCGAGCGGATGCCGTCGGCGCCGACCAGCAGGTCCGCCTCGATGGTTTCACCATCGGAAAAATGCGCCTGCACCGAGCGCGGCGCTTGCGTGACCTTGGCGAGCCCTCTGCCGCGGTGATAGTGCTCCGGCGGAAAGGCGTCGCGCAGCAGCCGGTAGACGCGCTCCCAGGCGGTGAGCACCTGCGGGCATTCGATCTCCTCGGTCAGCCGGCCCTGGGCATCGATGATCTTGCTGGTGGTGATATGGACGCCGAGATCATCGGTGGCAAAGCTCAGCCCACGCAACCGCTCAATCAATTCCTGCTGGGCAACGATCCCGGCGCCGCGGCCGGACAGTTCACTGTTCACGCGCTCGTAGATATCCACGGCCCATCCGGCCCGGCGCAGCGAAAGCCCGCTGAGCAGGCCGCTCATCGAGCCGCCAATGATTACCGCACGCCTCGCCCGCGACCCGGCCAATTGATCTGCCCCAATCTTTCCGTTTCCGCAGATTTGCTATATAGAACACTTGAATAGCATTTATCGGCGGGATTCCCATGGCTCTGAGCATGCTCGACAAAGCTGCTGAGAAAAAAGACAAGTCGCAGTGGCCGGCCGATATCGCCGCCGAATTCGAGCGCGAGCGCAAGAATCCTAACCCATGCGTCGGCTCCACGCTGCTGTCGGAGAACGAACGCACGCGCGTATGGATCATCCGCCTCGCCCCTGGCGAGCGCATCGGGTTCCACCGCCATGTGCTGGATTATTTCTGGACCTCGGTGTCTGGCGGCCGCGGCCGTCAGCATGTCCATGATGGCAGCACGGTGGAATACACCTATCAGCCGGGCGAGACGCGTCACGAGACCTACGGCCTCAACGAGTTCAAGGTGCACGACCTGGAAAATCTCGGCGACCGTGAAATGGTGTTCATGACCGTCGAGTTCAAAGACAGCGCCAACAAGCCGATGCAACTGCCCGAGGGCGTGCCGCCGCAAGCCGCCGCGGCCTGACCGACTTCACCATAGACACGCCCGCTCTTTGGGTTTGACGGCCCGGCGGCGGGCGTTTCTTTTTGTCGCGCAGGATAAGGTTCGGCTGATCAATCAATAGGCTAGCCAAGCCGCCAGGCTTCCTGCAAACTGCCGCGCAAAGCCCGAATGCCGAGGAAATTCGCCTCGGCCAAGGGCGCGCCCGAACGGCGGCCGCCTGGCCGAACCGGCGGGCAAAACAAAAACTGGGTTCAGGGGGAGTAAGGCCGGCAAGTTCGACACGCAGATCGCGTTCACCGCATCGCGCCGCTCAGGCGGCGCCGCACGGCACACGGCACCGGTGAATCTCTATAAACGCGATGTGGCGAAGACGAATGCGCCGCTTGAGGGCCGTATGGACATTTCCTTCGATCTGCTGCTCAACGCCATTGCCGCTGGGCTTTTGCTCGGCGGCTTCTATGCGGCCGTCACCGCCGGCGTGTCGATTTCGTTCGGCATGCTCGACATCGTCAACATCGCGCATCCGGCCTTCGTCATCCTCGGCTCCTACCTCGCCTATTTCATCAACATCAATTTCGGCGTCGATCCGATCCTGGTCAGCATCCTGATGCTGCCGGCGTTCTATGCGCTGGGTACGGCGGTCTATCAGGTCTACTACCTGTCGTTCGAAAAGCGCGGCCAGGAATCGCTGCGCGGGCTCGCCTTCTTCTTCGGCCTGCTGTTCGTCACCGAGGTGTCGCTGATCCTGGTATTCGGCGTCGACTATCGCTATGTCGAGGCCGCCTATATCGGGCCCAGCATTCATATCGGCCTGGTCGATCTGCCGCTGCGCATGCTGGTGCCGTGCCTAGCCGCGCTGGCGCTGTTCGGCGCGATCGAGCTGTTCATCACCCGCACCTTCACCGGCCGCGCGATCATGGCGGTGTCGCAGGATCAACTGGCGCTGCAGCTGATGGCGGCCGATCCGATCCGCATCAAGCGCATCGCCTTCGGCATCTCGATTGCGACCTGCGCGATTGCGGGCGCGCTGCTCATCATCATCCAGCCGGTCGAACCCTCGGTCGGACGCGAATATATCGGCCGGGTGTTCGCCATCTGCGTGCTCGGCGGGCTCGGCAGCATGCCGGGCACGCTGATCGCGGCCATGCTGCTCGGCATCGTCGAGAGCCTCACCGCCACGTTCTATGGTCCGTCATGGGCGCCGGCGGTCTCGTTTGGCTTTCTCCTGCTCACCCTCGCCTTCCGGCCGGCGGGACTTTTGGGACGGTAACGCGTGAACACGGCGAAATTCTCCCTGATAGCGATCGCGATCGGCGCCGCGGTGCTGGCGTTCGCGCATTGGTTTAAAGTCGATTATCTGTATTTCGCCAGCTACACGATCCTGCAATTCATCGTGCTGGCGACGGCCTGGAATATCCTCGGCGGCTATTGCGGCTATGTGAATTTCGGCTCGGCCGCCTTCTTCGCGATGGGCGCCTACAGCTCCGTCTTCATGCACAAGTTCTATCCGCTGCCGATCCCTGTCCTGATCTTGATCGCCGCGACCGTATCCGGCATCGCCGGTTTCGGCATGGGCTATCTGACATTGCGGCTGCGCGGCTCCTTCTTCGCCATCGCGACGCTCGCGCTCGCGGTGGTGCTGCAGACCCTGGTGGTCAACTGGGAGTATGTCGGCGGCTCGCGCGGCGCCTACATTATCCGTCCGGAGAACGTCGAATTCGCCGGCATCACGATCAACTACATCGAATATCTGTTTGCGCTGATGCTGACGCTGGCGGTGCTCGCGCTGGTGACTGCGCGCGTGATCGAGCGCTCGCAGCTCGGCTTCGGGTTCGCCACCATTCGCGACGACGAATTGGCCGCCGAGGCCTGCGGTGTGCCGACGCTGCGTCTGAAGCTGATCGCCACCACGCTGTCGGGCGCGTTCATGGGCATGGCCGGCGCACCGTTCCCCTATTACATCGGCTATCTGCAGCCGTCGTCGGCCTTCGGCCTTGAATACGCGGTCAACTCGATCGCCATGCCGATGATCGGCGGCACCACCAGCTGGGTCGGGCCGCTGGTCGGCGCCATCTTGCTCGGGTCCGCTCAGCAATACGCCACGGTGACGATCTCCTCGGCGGTCAACCTGCTGATCGTCGGCCTGATGCTGGTCGCCTTCGTCATCATCGCACCCAACGGCCTGATTGGGCTGGTGCAGGAACGACTGCGCGCGTGGAGGAAGCCGTGAGCGCGCTGCTGCACGTCGACAACATCACCAAGCGGTTCGGCGGCTTCGTGGCGCTCGACGGTGTCGAGCTCATGGTCAAGCCGGGCGAACGGCTCGGGCTGATCGGCCCGAACGGATCGGGCAAGAGCACCCTGGTCAATTGCATCTGCGGCACGTTGCAGAACGAGGGCGGCTCCGTCCGCTTCGACGGCCAGGTTATGGACGGCCTTGCCGCCCATCAGCGCACCCATCGCGGCATTTCCCGCAGCTTTCAATTGCCGCGCCCGTTCCACAGCATGAACCTGGTCGACAATCTGCGCATTCCGCTGCTCTACACCGTGCATGCGCGGCTGGGGCCGCTGCGCTCGACCGGCGATCTCGATGCGCGTTGTCTCGAACTGCTGGAAATGGTGGGGCTGGCGAAGAAAGCCAAGCAGATGCCGCGCGATCTCACGCAAGTCGAGATGCGCAAGCTTGAGCTGGCGCGCGCCATGGCCGCGGAGCCGAAGCTGCTGATCGCCGACGAATCCATGGCCGGCCTGTCGCATTCGGAGATCGAGGACATCCTGTCGCTGCTGGTGCAGCTCAACGAGCGTGGCATCACCGTCATCCTGATCGAGCACATCATGAGCGCGGTGATGAGCTTCTCGCAGCGCCTCGCCGTGCTGGTGTCGGGCAAGAAGATCGCGGACGGCAAGCCGGAAGACGTCGTGCGCGATCCCGAAGTAGTGAGGGCGTACATTGGCCAATAACAGCCTAACCATCGAGAACGTGCACGCCGCCTACGGCGCGGTGCGCGTGATCCATGACGTCTCGATCAACGTCAATGCCGGCGAGACCGTGGCCCTGCTCGGCACCAACGGCAACGGCAAAAGCACGCTGATGAAATGCATCATGGGCATCGTACGCCCCGCCGAAGGCCGCATCGTTGCGGTCATCGACGGCGAGACGCACGACCTGGTCGGAATGCCGACCGAGCAGATCGTCGATCTCGGTATCGCGCTGGTGCCGGAAGGCCGCCGGCTGTTCCCGAAATTGACGGTGGAAGAAAACCTGCTGCTCGGCGCGTTCCGGCCCAAGGCACGCGCCCAGATCAAGAGCAATATGGAATTCTGCTGCGCGGCGTTTCCGCGCCTGGCCGAGCGGCTGCATCAGCTCGCCGGCAGCATGAGCGGCGGCGAGCAGCAGATGCTGGCGCTCGCGCGCGCGCTGATGCTGGCGCCGCGCATCCTGCTGGTCGACGAGCCGTCGGTCGGGCTGGCGCCGCAACTGGTGAGCCGCACCATCGACGCTATCAAGCAGCTCAAGGACCACTATCAGCTCACGGTCCTGATGGCGGAGCAGAATTTCACCCAAGCCATCCGCATCGCCGACCGTGGCTATGTCATCGTGCACGGCAAGATCGCCTTCGAAGGCCGCTCCGCCGACGAACTCAACAACAACGACCTGATCCGCCAGTTCTACCTCGGGATGTGAGCGAGCGCATGATCCCGAAAAGTGGGAACCGCTTTTCGGAAAAGATCATGCGCAAGAAACATATTAGCGCCGGAATGCGAAGCGGCGCGGAATTGCTTCCGCGCCGCTGCATATTCGACCGCGAAGGTTGCGCCGATTACTTCGCCTTCTCGTAGGGATAGATCACGTCGCCCGACTTGTACTCGGCCGGGGTGATGATCACCTCGGTGTTCGGGTCCTTGAACTGCGCGACGTCATTACCCTTGATGCCGCGGAACTGCGCCTGCAGTACCCGTGACTTCGCCCATTCGCCGTCGCTGCCGAACCTGACATCACCGACGATGGTCTTGAATGTCGTCTTGCGGTAGTACTCGGCGAGCTTAGCGTCATCGAGGCTCTTGGTCGCCGTAATCGCCTGTCCGAGGATGTCAATATAGGAGTAGCTGAACGGCGCCATGTAGTAACCGAGCGGATCGACGCCGGCCTCCGCCGCGCGATCCTGATACCTCTTCAGGAACGCTTGGGTGCCCTCGAACATCAGCGACTTGGCCGGCAGCCAGAAATCGTAGTTGACGTAGCCGTTGAGCGCCGGTCCGAGCTTGGTCTTGAACACCGTCGACTGCAGGCCGACCATAGCGCCGCCGATCATCTTCGGCGCAGCTTGGCTTCGTGCACCGCCAGCACCATGCCGACCGAGTCGAGCGGATAGGAGCAGATCACCACCAGGTCGGGATTGGTGGCCTGGATCGCGCGCACGGTCGGCGAGAAGTCGGTGGTCGAAGGCGGATAGCTTTTGTCGTAGACGATCTTCAGTCCGGCCTTCTTGGCGTTCTCACGCGCGCCGTCGGAGGCGTTCTTGGAGAACTCGGCGTCGGCCGCGACGATCGCAACCGTCGTCGGCTTCGGATTCTGCGCCATCGCGGTGTCGAAGAAGCCCCTGGTGAAGGAGGTCTTCGGCTCCGGCCCGGACGGGATCATCGCGAAATAGCGGTCGTACTTGAAGTCGGTGTTGACGCCGAGACCGAACAGGCCCGGGAACAGCTTCTTGCGCTGGATCATGATCGGCATGGCCGGCGCCAGCATGTTGGTGGCGTAACCGCGACGACTAGATCGACTTTGTCGACATCGAGGAGCTTGGTGTAGATGCCCGGCACGGTCGACGGATTGGATTGGTCATCGTAGTAGACCAACTTGACCGGACGTCCGAGCAGGCCGCCCTTGGCGTTGGTCTCTTGCGTCCAGATATCCATCGCTAGCAGAGCGGACTTGCCGTTCGGCCCCAGCGGCCCGGTCAGGGCCATGCCGAAGCCGATCTTGATCGGCTCCTTGTCTTGCGCGGTGGCCGACATGGCAAACATCGCGCAGGCCGCCAGCACGGCGGCCAGTCCGGCCAAGCCGGCAAAAGTTCTCGATTTCAGGTATCGCATCATGGTCGTCCTCCCTGGATTATTGTCATTTTTTGACAGTTTAGCCTGATTTTTTAGCCTGATTTTGCTCCCTTTCGCTAGTGCTTAGTATTCGCAACTGCCGAGTAGACTGCACCGCATTGCGGGCTAATCAGATCCCCTCGACCATGATGGTTTCGACCTCGCCGGCGCCACTGCGCCGGAAGGCCGCGGCGCGGTCGTATTCCGGCGATGTGAAACAGGCGACGCCCTGCTCGAGGGTCGGAAACTCAATCACAATGAAACGCTGGAATTTGTCCGGACCTTCCATGATCTGAAAACGTCCGCCGCGCGCCAGCACCTTGCCGCCGAACTTGGCGATGATGCCGGACACGAGATCGGTGTACTTCTTGTACTCGACCGGGTCGTTGATCTTCGAACGCGCAACCCAATAAGCCGCCATGTTTTCTCTCCTGGACAGTGCCGTTGCTGTGATTGAGACTGACTTGAACTTGTCTCCTATACATCGGTCAAAGCGATATGCCGCGCAAGATCATCGACATCTCGGTGCCGCTCGAAAACGACGTGGCCGCCGATCCGCCGGGCTACGGCCCATCGATCGAGTATCAGACCCACCGGCAGACCGCACCCGAAGTAGTGAAGTTCTTTCCCGGCTTGAGCGAGGACGATCTGCCCGACCGCGAGGGCTGGGCGATCGAATGGATCAGGCTGTCGACCCACTGCACCACCCATCTCGACGCGCCCTATCACTTCGCCTCCACGATGGATCACGGCAAGCGCGCCATCACCATCGACGAGGTGCCGCTGGACTGGTGCTTCCAGCCCGGCGTGAAGCTCGATTTCCGCCATTTCCCGGACGGCTATGTAGCAACCGCGGCCGACGTCGCGGCCGAGCTCAAGCGCATCGGCCACACGCTTTCACCGCTTGAAGTCGTGGTGGTGAACACCAGCGCCGGTACCGCCTATGGACGCCCCGATTATGTCGCCAAAGGCTGCGGCATGGGCCG
>DATBZY010000346.1:0-2140 GCA_036512915.1 Pseudolabrys sp.
GCGCCGCCAAATCCTCAACGCTCAGGTGGTTCTCGACATGGGCCATGGCTCGCCTCCGCGATTCATAGCCGCTCACGCTAACTGTTTCGACCCAAAAAGGGAATCCGGCTTGCCCGAGTCATTTACTCGGAAACCGTATCAGATCGCGACCGAGCACGGCCGCTCAAACGTCACTGTCGACGAGGGCGAAAGTCCGCTCGCTTGGCTGGCGCGCCGGCGTGGCCGCGACGGCCGCGCCTTGATCGAACCGCATCAGTTGCAGGCGGGCGAACGTCTGCGTGCCGATTTCACCCGCGCCAATCTGATGCCGCGCACGACCTCGAATTGGGCGAGCCCGATCTCCTCCGACCGCCGCGGCGCCGCTGGCGATCGCGCCGGCACTTTCACGGAGACGATGGTCGCCGCGCGCCAGCGCGTGCATCAGGCGCTCGATGCGGTCGGGCCGGAATTTGCAGGCCTTCTGCTCGACGTCTGCTGCTTCCTCAAAGGTCTTGCGGATATCGAACGCGAACGCAATTGGCCCGCGCGTTCGGCCAAAGTCGTGCTGCAGCTCGCGCTTGACCGGTTGGCCCGCCATTACGGTTACGTGGCGCAGGCCTGCGGGCGCGCGCACGCGCCGCTGCGCGCCTGGCTTGCCGACGGCGCGACCTTCAGCGTCGATGGAGAAAGCGCATGATCCCGAAAAAGCCTATCCCGGACTTGATCCGGGATAGGTACCGGTTTTCGGACAAGATCATGCGCCAATAAAGCGCATTAGGCCGCGGCCGCAAGCGCCGCATTCGCTTCGCCGCGGATGCGCTCGACCATCGAGCGCAAGCCGTTCGAGCGTTGCGGGGTGAGATTCTCGCGCAGGCCGATGCGGTCGAACAGTGCGATCGCATCGATGGCCAGGATTTCGCGTGCGTTTTTGCCGGAATAGAGCGCCAACAGGATGGTGACAAGCCCGCGCACGATATGCGCGTCGCTGTCGCCTTCGAAGGTGAGGACCGGGCCGGCGGCGCCGTCTGAATTCACGTGGGTGAGCAGCCAGACCTGGCTGGCACAGCCTTGCACCTTGTTGGCGTCGGTGTGGGCGCTGTCTGGAAGCGGCTGCAAGGTACGTCCGAGCTCGATGACATAGCGATAGCGGTCATCCCACTCATCGAGCAGCGTAAAATCATCGACGATCTCATCGATTGTGGTCATGGCGCTTTTCGTTTGCGGGGCACCGGGTCCCCACGAGCCAGATATATAGGCCCGCTCGCGCCGATGGCCAAAAAAGATCGTGGCGGGCGTCCCGGCCCGCCGCAATATGCCGATAAATCGCCCGCTTAAACCGATGGCCGGCCTGCCCGGGCCTCGCGTCGCGGCGGCAGCGGAACCGGCGCATGCCAGGTCGGTGCCATGTCAGCCGGGGTCAGCGTCCCATTCAGCGCACCTTGGCCGGTCGCCGAAACCAACTTAGGTGCGGCCTTTTCGGCGGGCGCCGACTTCTCGTTCAGCTTGGCGCTGATGAATTCGTAGAGCGTGCGGGCGCCGGCCTCGGCCTTGTGGCCAAGCGCAACCACCACCTTGCCGCCGACCACGCAAGCGTCCGGCTTCCGATCGCAGAAGCCGCGCATATCGGACACGGCGGCGCCCGCCAGCGTCGCGGCTTGCGTCGCATCGATCTGCGCATCCGGCGACGTCGATTTGGTGCCGCCGCTCGGCAGCAGCACGCAAACGACGCTCAACCAAAACGCCATTCGCAACAGGAAGAACATGACCCTACCCATTATCCCCGGCGGCTTTTTTCGCTGCCTTGAGCTAAACCTAGCAGACAGGCTTGAAGCTGTCGTTGGCAATGAAGCGACGTTTTTGGGCAAAATCGATGCGAATACGCCGCTAATTTACGTCAAATTCGAGATGATCGAATTTGACTAAAGTTTTAAATATCGCCGCCCTTGGATTACCGGTCGGGTTTTTTGCGCCACGCGGGCATGGTTACCGCAACGGTAAGAAGTCGCTTCGACCTGCAGAAACTGGGGTGCGGCACGGATAATTGAGACACCCGGCTGAGGTAAATTGAACCTCAACCGGAGTGTTACACATGACGAATGATGAAGGGCTCAAGCCCGAGGGGGCGCCGGAGCGCTCCCCCAAAGCCGGCGTAGGCGCCCCC
>DATBZY010000347.1:0-22349 GCA_036512915.1 Pseudolabrys sp.
CAAGCAAGGCCTCGTAGCGTGTGCGAACCGCATTCTCGTCGATCATCCAGTGACAATACACTCGCCACAGACCACCGGGAATCCACTACACCTTGCCGCTGACGCACCCCGATTCATTAATTCTTGGGCGTCGCCTTAGCGTCCGCCGGCTCTAACGGGCGGCTTACGCGGCAACCTGGGTCAGCGCCTCGACCACGTCGTCGACGACCGCCTCGACCAGAATCTTGTCGTCGCCTTCGCCCATCACCCGGATTACCGGCTCGGTGCCGGACGGACGCACGATCAGCCGGCCGCCGCGGCCGAGCTTTTTTTCGGCGCTGGCGATGGCCGAACGCACGCCGGCATTCTCCAGCGGCTTGCCCTTCTGGTAGCGGACGTTCTTGAGCACTTGCGGCAGCGGCTCGAAGCGGTGGCAGAGTTCGGACACCGGCTTCTTGCTGCGCTTGACCACGGCGAGAAGCTGCAAGGCGGCGATGAAGCCGTCGCCGGTGGTGGTGTAGTCGGAGAGAATAATGTGGCCGGAGGGTTCGCCACCGATATTGTAGCCATGCGCGCGCATGTGCTCGAGCACATAGCGGTCGCCGACCGCGGTGCGGATGAGTTCGAGACCGAGGCCGGCGAGATGGCGCTCGAGGCCGAGATTGGACATCACGGTCGCGACCACGCCCGGGCGCTGCAGCCGGCCGTCTTCTTTCCAGCTTTCGGCGATGACGGCGAGCAACTGGTCGCCGTCCACCACATGGCCGAGTTCGTCAATGATCATGACGCGGTCGGCATCGCCGTCGAGCGCGATGCCGATATCGGCGCGCATCTCGCGCACCTTGTGCGTGATCGCGGTGAGATCGGTGGAGCCGCAATCCTTGTTGATGTTGAAGCCGTCGGGATCGACGCCGATGGAAATCACGTCGGCGCCCAGTTCCCACAGCGCGCCGGGCGCCACCTTGTAGGCGGCGCCGTTGGCGCAATCGATCACCACGCGCAGGCCGGACAAGTCGATCGCGCGCGGCAGCGTGAGCTTGGCGAATTCGATGTAGCGGTCCTGCACGCCGTCGATGCGCTTGGCGCGGCCGAGATCGCTCTTGGCCAGTTGCTTGCTGAGATCGGAATCGAGCAGCGCCTCGATCTTGCTCTCGACCTCATCGCTGAGCTTGAAGCCATCGGGTCCGAACAGCTTGATGCCGTTATCGTCGAACGGATTATGCGAGGCCGAGATCATCACGCCGAGATCGGCGCGCATCGAGCGCGCCAGCATGCCGACCGCCGGCGTCGGGATCGGACCGGTGAGCAGCACGTCCATGCCGACCGAGGTGAAGCCCGCGACCAGCGCGTTCTCGATCATGTAGCCGGAGAGGCGGGTGTCCTTGCCGATTAGCACGCGGTGGCGGTGGTCGCCGTTCTTGAAGATCAGTCCGGCGGCCTGCCCGACCTTCAGCGCCAATTCGGGGGTAATCACCTTGTTGGCCCGGCCGCGAATGCCGTCGGTGCCGAAATAACGACGAACCATGAACTGCCCCTCGACGCCTACTTTACGGCCTCAAGCCCCTGATTGACTTGCTTTTGGCGGGGCGGCCAAGCCTGCCCTGCAGGGCTGTATATAGAGCCAACGCGGTGAATTTACTTCAAGAATTGTGAGTAATCATTACCGTCCGCGGTTAACCATTGGCCAAAAGTCGGCCTTTTCCACTGAGAATGGCCCTGGAACCGCCCATTTCGCCACCCTCGCCCCTGTGCTACCCGATTAACGCCCGTCGAGTCCGCAGAGTTAGCCCATGAAGAACATCACCTGCATCGATGATTTGCGCACACTGGCCCGCCGCCGGGTTCCGCGCGCCTTTTTCGATTATGCCGACAGCGGCTCCTATAACGAGGAAACCCTGCGCGCCAACCGGGCCGACCTGGAGGCGATCAAGCTGCGCCAGCGCGTGCTGGTGGACGTCTCCGAGCGCAGCCTCGCCACCACCATCATCGGGCAAAAGGTGAGCGCGCCGATCGTGCTCGCCCCGGTCGGCCTGTGCGGCATGCAGCACGGCAATGGCGAAATCCTGTCGGCGCAGGCCGCCAACGAGGCCGGCATTCCGTTCACGCTCTCGACCATGTCGATCTGCTCGATCGAAGACGTGGCGGAGGCGACCCGCCAACCGTTCTGGTTCCAGCTTTACGTCATCCGTGACCGCGACTTCTCGAAGGATATCCTGTCCCGCGCGGTGGCGGCCAAGTGCAGCGCGCTGGTGCTCACCGTCGATCTGCAAGTGCTCGGCCAGCGCCACCGCGACATCAAGAACGGCATGACGGTGCCGCCGGAAATCCGCATCAAGAACATCATCGACGTCGCCAGCAAGCCGGCTTGGGCATGGAGCATCTTGAACGGCAAGCGCAAGACCTTCGGCAATCTCGCCGGTCACGTGAAGGGCATGGACAACGTCAATTCGCTCGCCGCATGGATCGGGACGCAATTCGATCCGGCGCTGAGCTGGAAGGACGTCGAGTGGATCAAGAAGATCTGGCCCGGCAAGCTGATCCTGAAAGGCATCCTCGACGCCGATGACGCCAAGACCGCGGTGAAGCTCGGCGCCGACGCCATCGTGGTGTCGAACCACGGCGGCCGCCAGCTCGACGGCGCGCCCTCCTCGATCTCGGCGCTGCCGAAGATCGCCGAGGCGGTCGGCTCCGACACCGAGGTGCTGTTCGACGGCGGCATCCGCACCGGCGCCGACATCATGCGCGCGCTGGCGCTGGGCGCGCGCGCCTGCCTGATCGGCCGCGCCTATATTTACGGGCTCGGCGCGGCGGGTGAGGCCGGCGTCGCCAAGGCGATCGATATTTTGGAAAAAGAACTCGACGTCGCGATGGCGCTCACCGGCACCAACCGGATCGCCGAGATCGACGGCCGCGTGCTGGTGGGCGGCGCGGCGAAGAAGAAAGCGGCGCGGGCGAAGAGCAAAGGCTGAATGGCGTTTGCCTCTCGATTGTTGTCGCCATAGTCGGGTCCCGCCAGCCTTTTCCCCATCTTGCCAAAGTTCCGCTCGCGTGCGACCCGAAAGGGCATGACGGCGGACGTCACCATCAAGGACGGCGCGCGGCTCACGGCGCATCGCTTGCGCGCGGCCGTGCTCGGCGAGGTGCATGCGCGCCCGTTCACGGCCATCGCGACGCCGCGCCGCATTCTGCACTTCGCCTTCGATACCGCCGCCGCCGGTGCCGCCAGGGCCGACCGCGCGGCGCTGGCGGATTTCTGCGCCCGCCGCGAGCTCGAGCCGCTGAAGCCCTCGGCCAAGCAGCACCGCGTCACGCTCGGCGGCGCCGCGCTGCGCTGGGAGCAGCACTCCGAATTTACCACCTACACCTGGGAGCTGCCGTCGGAGGGGGGCACGCCGTTCCATCCGGCCGCCGCGTCGCTGGCCGAACCGATGGCCGGCCTGCCGCAGCCGGGACCGCTGCTAGTGGCGCTCGACCTGCATCTGCTGGCGGAGAAAAAGAAAAAGGTCGCGTTTGAGCGGCTGTTCGACCGCGCCAGCCTGGCGGTGGCGGAGAATTCCGAAGCCGACGCGCTGTTCGCGACCGACTTCCAGGCCGACCCGTCCGGCTTCGTGCGCATCCTGGTGCTCGACCGCGGTTTAAGTCCCGAGCGCGCTGGCGCGCTGGTCCAGCGCATCGTCGAATTGGAAACCTATCGCACGCTGGCGCTGCTCGGCCTGCCGGAGGCGCAGCGGCTGATGCCGTCGATCAACCACATCGAGACGCGGCTCGGCGAAGTGACCGAGGAAATGCGGCGCACCGACAAGCTGATCGACAATCACCGCCTGCTCGACGAGCTGACCGCGCTCGCCGCCGAACTGGAAGCGGGCGCGGCCGCGAGCCTGTTCCGCTTCGGCGCCAGCCGCGCCTACAATGAAATCGTGCAGCTGCGTCTGCAGACCATCGGCGAGCGCAAAGTCGAAGGCTTCCCGACCTGGTCGTCGTTCCTGGCGCGGCGCATGGCGCCGGCGATGCGCACCTGCATCACCACGGAAGAGCGGCAAGAAACGCTGTCGGAGAAGCTCGCGCGCGCCGCCAATCTGTTGCGCACGCGCGTCGACGTGGAGCTCGAGCGGCAGAACCGCGACCTGCTCAAATCGATGAACGAGCGCACGCGTCTGCAATTGCGGCTGCAGACCACGGTCGAAGGATTATCGGTCGCCGCCGTCAGCTATTACGTGGTCGGGCTGTTCGGCTATATGGTGAAGGGCCTGCACGACGAAGGCGTGCCGGTCGACGTCTCGCTCGCCACCGCGCTGTTCGTGCCGGTCGCCGTGCTGGCGATTTGGTTCGTTGTCCGCCGTATCAGGCGCAGGAATATCGCGGGCGACAAATAAGGCACGATCGGCTTTAGAGCGCTTAACATGGGAGGTGATGTCATGAGCATCATGTACCACGACGGCAATCGCCAATTGCAGGACCGCTTCGACAGCCGGCGCATTTCCGACAGACTGGAAGAAAAGCTGACGCGCACGGCGTTCACCGACGACGACAAGGCCTTCATCGAGGGCGCGGCCTATTTCTTCCTGGCCACGGCCGATGCGCAAGGCCGGCCGGACTGCTCGTTCAAGGGCGGCATGCCGGGTTTCGTCCGCGTGACCGGCGCATCCGAGCTGGCGTTTCCCGATTATGACGGCAACGGCATGTTCAAGAGCCTCGGCAATCTGCTGGTGAATCCGAATGTCGGCCTGCTGTTCATCGCCATGCACGACAAGCCGAAGCGGCTGCGCATCAATGGCAGCGCGCGCGTGAGCGACGGCGATCCGCTGCTCAACGAAACGGTCGGCGCGCAGCTCATCGTCCGGGTGGCGGCGCGCGCCATTTTCCCGAATTGCCCGCGCTACATCCCGACCATGCAGATGGTCGAGCCGTCGATCTATACCCCGCAGCCGAAATGCGAGCCGCCGGAGCCGGCCTGGAAGGGCTTCGACAGCTTCAAGGATCACGTGCATCCGCGCCAGCCGACCTGGAAAGGCTAGTTGTACGCAGGTAAATTAGACCCGCCATGCAGAACGCCGCGCACGCGCTGACGCAGCAATTCCTCGCCTGGGTGGCGGAGGCCCCGCGCAGCTATGCCGACGCGGAAGCCTGGCGCCGAAGCTGTCCGCATCTGTCGATCTGGGAAGACGCGATCGCGGACGGCCTGATCCGCTTCGAGAACGGCAGCAGCATGGCGCAGTCGCGGCTCATGCTCACACCGCGCGGGCGCGCGCTGCTCAAGCGCGATTAGGCCGACGTTAGGTTCTTGCCGGTAGCCCTATAGGCCTCTCAGAAAGAGGGATAAGTACATGAGTATCGCAGCGATTGGATCGGCGCCCGTTATGCCGATCGGTTCGGAAAAGGCTGAAGGGCCTGGACCGGATCACGACGGGGACAGCGACGACGCGGGCGTAAAGGCCCCCGTTCAAGCTGCTCCGGCTCCGGGTACCGGAGTTGTTGTCGACAAGACGGCCTAGATCGGCCGGCTTTGAATTCGGAAGAGCCCGGCCCTTGCGCCGGGTTTTTCTTTTGAGTGCCGTCCGATTCGCGTGGCGTTGGCGGCGGCGATCGTCGTTTTCATCGCGCAAAGCTAGCCGTGGTGCCGGCCCCGCCCTGCATCCCCATTCCCTTGCGGCTTGACGACCTAAGGCGCCTCGGTCACATTAGAACAAACCAGGAACACAAAAGACCGCGCGGCCCGCCGTCTGGCCGAATCTCTTCGCGTCTCCAGAGGCTTAAGCAATGATCGAGCAACTGCGCCAGCGCCTGCAGGCCCTGCAAAGGACCGCCGGGATCGAGGATGACCCCGGCGCCCTTCCCCTCGGCATTGCGGCCGTCGACGAGGCGCTCGGCGGCGGTCTCGCGCGCGGCGCGCTGCATGAGATCGCGACGCCGGGCGAGGCCCATCTCGCCGCGGCCACGGGGTTTGTGCTGGGGCTGGTTGCTTCCTCGCGCCGTCTGCTCTGGATCGCCGAGGACATGGCGCTGGCCGAAAGCGGCGCGCCCTATGGCCCCGGCCTCGATCTGTTCAACCTCGCGCCCGAACGGCTGCTGACGGTTGCCGCCGCCCATCGCCGCGACCTGCTGTGGGCGATGGAGGAGGCGCTGCGCTGCCGCGCCATCGGCGCGGTGATCGGCGAATTGCGCCACGGCGACATCGACACGGTGGCGGTGCGGCGGCTCTCGCTCGCAGCGGCGGAGAGCGGCGCGCTGGCGCTGCTGTTGCGCGCGAGGCCGGCCAGCGACGCCTCCACCGCCGCCACCCGCTGGATCGTCGGCGCCGCGCCATCGGCGGCAGCGGCACACGGTCTTGGGTCCCCGCGCTTCGCAGCACAGCTCGTTCGCAACCGTCGCGGCCCGATCGGGTCATGGATGCTGCAATGGAGTGACATCGATGAACGCTTCGTCCTCGCAACGTCTGCTCAGCCTGTGGCTGCGCCGGCTCTCGACCGATCGCATCGCAAGGTCGCGTGAGGCTTCTTCTGCGCTCGTCATCTACGGCAAGCGCGGCAATGCCGAGACGCTGGTTGCCGTCGCTGACGCGGCGGAACGGCGCGGCCTGCATGCCGGCCTGGCGCTGGCGCAAGCGCGCGCCATGCATCCCGCGCTCGACGCCATCGCCGAAGACGCCGATGCCGACGCAAGCCTGCTCGAAAGCATCGCCGACTGGTGCCTGCGCTACACGCCGCTGGTCGCCTGCGATCCGCCCGATGGTCTGCGGCTCGACATCAGCGGCTGCACGCATATTTATGGCGGCGAGCACGCGCTGGTCGCCGATCTTGGCCAGCGCATCGAGCAGGCCGGCTTCGCCTATCGCATCGCCATTGCCGGAACCATCGGCGCCGCCTGGGCCGCCGCGCATGCCGGCGAGCCGGCGAGCTATCCGTGCGGCGAGGAACGCGCGTTGCTGGCACCGCTGCCGCTCACCGCGCTGCGGCTTGCACCGGACACCGTCGCGGCGCTGGCCCGCGTCGGCCTCAAGCGCATCGGCGATATCGTGAACTTGCCGCGCGCGCCGCTCACCGCCCGCTTCGGTGCTGAGCTCATGCGCCAGCTCGACCGCGCGCTCGGCCATGAGCACGAGCCGCTCAATCCGCGGCTGCCGGTCGCGCCCTATGTGGCCGAGCAGCGCTTCGCCGAGCCGATCGCGCGCGAGCAGGACGTGCTGGCGATCGTCGAACGCTTGGCGGGGCGGCTGCAACTCGCGCTGGAGCGGCGCGGCGACGGCGCCCGCCGCATCGAGCTCACATTATTCCGCACCGACGGCGCGGTGCGCCGCCTCGCCGCCGGCACCTCGCGTCCCTTACGCGATGCGGGTGATATCCGCGCGCTGTTCGTCGAGCGGCTCGCCGCGCTCGCCGATGCGTTCGATCCCGGCTTCGGCTTCGACATGGCGCGGCTGTCGGTCGTGGTCGCCGAGCCTTGTCCGCCGGAACAAATCAGCATCGACGGCAGCGACGACGCGGCCGAGGTCGACCGCCTGGTCGATCGCCTGAGCGCGCGGCTCGGGACCCGCCGCGTGCGCCGCTTGATCGCGCAGGACAGCCATATCCCCGAGCTGGCCGTGGCCAGCGTCCCCGCGCAGATGACCAGCGCCGAACAAAATCAAGTTCTTGGCTGGGACGCCTTCCGCGGTTTCCGCGCCGACGCCGAGCTCAGCCCGCGGCCGCTGCGCCTGCTCACGCGGCCGGAGCCGATCGAAGCGGTGGCTGAAGTGCCGGACGGCCCGCCTTTGCGGTTTCGCTGGCGGCGCGCGCTGCACGAAGTGATCGCCGCCGAAGGCCCCGAGCGCATCGAGGGCGCCTGGTGGAGCGAACACGGCGGCGGTCCTTTGCGAACAGGATTGGCGCGGGATTATTTCCGGGTCGAGGACAAGAGCGGGCTGCGCTTCTGGCTGTTCCGCTCAGGGCTGTACCGCGACTTGATGCGGGGAGATTTGGCGCAAGGTGCGGCGGCGCCCACCTGGTTCCTGCACGGGACGTACGCGTGAGGGTGCGTGCCAGACCGCGAGCGTAACTGTGATGCGTTACATCGAATTCGCGGTCGCCTCGAATTTCTCCTTCCTGCGCGGCGCCTCGCATCCCGAGGAGCTGATGGTGCAGGCGGCCCGCATTGGGCTCGCTGGACTCGGCCTGTGCGACCGCAATTCGCTCGCCGGCGTGGTGCGCGCGCATCTGGCCAAGCGCGAGCAGAATCTGGCCCTGCGCTATCACCCGGGCGCGCGGCTGGTGTTCGCCGACGGCACGCCCGACATTCTCGTCTATCCGCGCGACCGCGCCGGCTGGGGCCGGCTCTGCCGCCTGCTCACGCTCGGCAACCTGCGCGCCAAAAAAGGCGGCTGCATTCTGCAACTCGACGATCTGCTGGCGCATAGCGAAGGGCTGGAGCTGGTGGCGATGGGGGCGAACGCGTCAATTCTTTCACGCCTGCGCGAAGCCGCCCCGCACCGCGTGCGGCTCGCTGCCGCCATGCTCTATCGCGGGCGCGACCGGCTGCTGCTCGCGCGCATGGCAGCGCGGGCGCGTGACGCCGGCGTACCGCTGATCACGGTCAACGACGTGCACCATCACCATCCCGACCGGCGGCCGCTGGCCGACGTGCTCACCTGCATCCGCGAGAAGACCACCATCGACCGCGCCGGCCGGCTGCTCGCCGCCAATGCCGAGCGCACCCTGAAACCGCCGCAAGAAATGATGCGGCTGTTCCGCGACGCGCCGGAAGCGATCGCGGAAACATTAAAGCTCAGCGACGCGCTCGCCTTCTCGCTTGACGAATTGCGCTACGAATATCCCGATGAGACGGTGGAAGGCTTCGCCAGCGCGCAAGATGCGCTGACGCATCTGGCTTATGAAGGCGCCGCCAAGCGCTACCCGCAAGGCCTTCCGGCCAAGGTGCGCGCCAGCATCGCGCACGAGCTAGCGCTGATCGCGCAGCTCGCTTACGCACCTTATTTTCTCACCGTCTACGACATCGTGCGCTTCGCGCGCAGCCAAGGCATTCTCTGCCAGGGCCGCGGCTCGGCGGCCAATTCCGCCGTCTGTTTCTGCCTCGGCATCACCGAGGTCGATCCCGACCGCGCCGACCTGCTGTTCGAGCGCTTCATCTCGGCCGAGCGGCGCGAGCCGCCGGACATCGACGTCGATTTCGAGCACGAACGGCGCGAGCAGGTGATCCAATATATCTACGGCAAATATGGCCGCGAGCGCGCCGGCATCGCCGCCACCGTGATCAGCTATCGCGGCCGCTCGGCGATCCGCGAGGTCGGCAAGGCGTTCGGCTTGAGCGAAGACACCATCGGCGCGCTGGCGTCCTCGATCTGGGGCGGCGGCGGCGACGTCGCCAAGGCCGATCTCGCGCGCGCCGGGCTCGATGCCGGCAGCCGGCCCGTGCAGCAGATCGCGGCGCTGGCGCGCCAGATCGTCGGCTTTCCGCGCCATCTGTCGCAGCATGTCGGCGGCTTCGTCATCACGCGCAGCCGGCTCGACGAGGTGATGCCGATCGGCAATGGCGCGATGGACGACCGCACCTTCGTCGAATGGGACAAGGACGATCTCGACGCGCTCGGCATTTTGAAAATCGACGTGCTCGGCCTCGGCATGCTCTCCTGCCTGCGCAAGGCGCTCGATCTGGTGGAGCGGCATTACGGCGAGCGGCTGACGCTGGCCAGCATCCCGGCCGAGGACCCGGCGGTGTACCGCATGCTGTGCCGTGCGGATTCGCTCGGCGTGTTCCAGGTGGAAAGCCGCGCGCAGATGACCATGCTGCCGCGGCTCAAGCCCGCCAATTTTTACGACCTGATGATCGAGGTCGCGATCGTGCGCCCGGGTCCGATCCAGGGCGACATGGTACATCCCTATTTGCGCCGCCGGCGCGGGCTGGAGCCGGTCTCCTATCCGTCGGAAGAACTCAAGGCGGTGCTGCACAAGACATTGGGCGTCCCGCTGTTCCAGGAGCAGGCGATGAAGATCGCCATCGTCGCCGCCGGCTTCACGCCCTCTGAAGCAGATAAGCTGCGCCGCGCCATGGCCACCTTCAAGCGCGTCGGCACCATCGGCACCTTCCAGCGCAAGATGATCGACGGCATGCTGGCCAACGGCTATGAGCGCTCCTTCGCCGAGCGCTGCTTCCAACAGATTGAGGGCTTCGGCGAATACGGCTTTCCGGAAAGCCACGCGGCGAGCTTCGCGCTGCTGGTCTATGCCTCGGCCTGGCTCAAATGCCGTTATCCGGACGCCTTCGCCGCCGCGCTGCTCAACGCGCAGCCGATGGGCTTCTATGCGCCGGCGCAGATCGTGCGCGATGCACGCGAGCACGGCGTCGAAGTGCGCTCGCCCGACATCAATCATTCGCAATGGGATTCGACGCTCGAGCCGGGCCCGCGCGCCGCCACCCAAGTCGGCTATAGCCGACTTGGGCAATTAGCATTGCCGATCTCCGGTAAACCCGAGATCGGCGCCCTGCACGAGCTGCATCGCGCGATGCGTGAGGACATTCGCGCGACGCATGCGATGCGTCTCGGCCTGCGCGAGATCAAGGGACTGAGCGAGGAGGATGCGAAACTGATCGTGGCGCGGCGCAGCGCGAATTACGACTCCGTGCGCGATGTCTGGCTGCGCACGGAGCTGCCTCCGCGCGTGCTGGAGCGGCTGGCGGATGCCGATGCCTTTGGCTCGCTCGGGCTTTCCCGCCGCGAGGCGCTGTGGGCGGCCAAGGCGCTCGGCCGCGTCGGCGACCGCGACGATGATCTGCCGTTGTTTGCCGGCAATGCCGAACCAGCGCCGATGCGCATGGTGTCGCGCGAACCCGACGTCGCTCTGCCGCCGATGCCGATCGGCGAGGAAGTGGTCAACGACTATCGCTTCCTGCGCCTGTCGCTGCGCGCGCATCCGGCGCAGTTCCTGCGCGCCGATCTCAACGCTCGCGGAACCTTGCGCAACGAGACGCTGCGCAGCCTCGCCTCCGGCGCCCGCGTGAAAATTTCCGGCCTCGTCACCTGCCGGCAGCGGCCGGGCTCGGCCAAGGGCGTGGTGTTCATGACCATCGAGGACGAGAGCGCGGTCGCCAACGTGATCGTGTGGCCGCGCACCTTCGAGCGCGTGCGCCCAGTGGTGCTGGGCGCGCGCTATGTGGCGGTGACCGGCCGGCTGCAGGAGGAATGCGGCGTCATCCACGTGGTGGCGGACGAACTCGAGGATCTCACGGTCTGGCTGGCGCAGCTCGGCGAGCACGGCGCCGACATCGACAGCCTGGCGCGCTGCGACGAGGTGCGCCGCCCGATCGAGGATCAGCGCGAGGCGCGCGAGCACGGCGGCCGGCACAGCCGGCTGGTGCGGCTGATGCGCGAAATGCCGGAACTCGTCGGCGACCTCAACGTCACCGCGCCCGGCTCGGCGCATGCGCCGACGCGGCGGGCAAATACCGCAGCGCCTATTGCGGCACCACCTCGCCGCGCCCGACATTGACGCGGTTGGCTTCTAGCGCGCCGTCCGGTTTTTTCAGCGCGCGCGTGATCGCAATATGCGTGCCCGGCTTGAGCTCGCTCTTGTCGCCGATTGTATAAGTTTGAATGACCGCATCGGCTGGCACCACGATCTTCTGCTCGCCGCCCTTGTATTTGACCGTCAACACCCGGCCGTCGACGCTTTCCACCGTCTGCTCGACGGCGCCGTTGGTCATGGTGCTGTTCGGCCGCGCGCTCCACGGCCGGAAGCCCTCGCTTATGCCGCGTAGCGACTCCGCGAACACCGTCAGCTGGATGGCACGCTGGCTGCCGTCCGCCTGCGGCATGGCGCCGACGCCGATATAGGCGCCCGCCTTGACGTCGGCGAGCGTCCCCTTGCTCACGCCGAACACCACAAGATCGCTCGGCAGGTTGACCTTCACCTCGCCGAGCTTGTCCGACTTGATCGCCAGCACCTGGCCGTCGAAGCTCTCGACCGTGCCAGAAACGCGCATCGACTGCTGCGCCCATGCGCCGCCGGTAGCGAGCGCGAGAATCATCGAAGCAAACGCAACCGGTTTGAACATATGCATGCCGGTCACATCGCCGGCGTGACGTTGCGGCCGATATACAGCGTTTTCGCCAGCACCGAGCCATCCGGCTGCTTATCCCAGCCAAAGATAATGATCTGCGCCCCAGCCTTGAGCTCGTCCTTATCGCCCGGCGCGGCCGCCGCGATCACCGTCTGCGGCGTGACGATGACTTTCTTTTCGCCGTCCTTGTATTTCACCATCAGCGTATCGCCGTCCCTGGATTGCACCATGTCCTCGACATAGGCGTTGGTCATGGTGCTGTTCGGCCGCCCATCCCACGGTCCGTGCCGGTCAGGCACCACGCCGCGCTGCGCTGGCAGGAACATATGAATCGAATAGGCCTTGATGCTGCCATCTGCCTCCGGAACGCCGGCGATGCCGATGAAGGAGTCCTTCTTGATGTCGGCGAGCGAGGCCTTGACCAGCGCCGATACGCGTGCGTCGTCGGCGACCTTCACGTTCAACATGCTGCCGTCGCGGGTCTTGAGCGACAGCATCGCGCCGTCGGCCTTCTCGATCTGGCCGCGGATGCGGCCCGGCTGCTGCGCGAATGCGGCTGAGGCCGTGAAAAGCACCGCGACGGTCGCTGCGCTGATTAAGCGCCGCGTCATGTTCATCTTATACATTCTCTATCCTCCCCGGCCGGCCTTGTGGCCTAGCAGTCAGCCAGATAACCCCTCGCACCGCTTGTTATTCCGGCGGATCGGCGCGGGCGGCAAGGTCACTTTTTCTTGAGATCGGCTTCGACCAGCGCGCGCAGCTCCGCCGTCACTTCGGGGCGCACGCCGAACCACAATTCGAACCCGCGTACCGCCTGATGCAGCAGCATGCCGAGGCCGTCGGCCGTGCGCAGGCCGCGTTCGCGCGCCGCCGCCAACAGCCCGGTCAGCAGCGGAGCGTAGACCAGATCCGCCACCACCAGCGACGCCGGGCAGCGCAGATTGAGCTCCAGCGGCGGCTGCCCGACCATACCGAGCGTGGTGGTATTGACCAGCAGGCCGGCGCCGCCGAGCAGCCCGGTGGTCTCGTCCCAGCCGGCGACACGCACGCGCGCGCCGAATTTCTTTTGCAGCGCTTGCGCGCGCTCCGGCGTACGGTTGACCACATAGATACGTTTCACCTCGCGCGCGATCAGCGCATAGATCACGGCGCGCGCGCCGCCGCCGGCGCCGAGCACCACCGCGCTCTCGAGACCGCGGTCCCAGCCCGCCGTCGCCTGGTCGAGATTGGCGAGGAAACCCTCGACGTCGGTGTTGGTTGAACGCAGCGTGTCGCCGTCGTACCACAAGGTGTTGGCGGCCCCGACCGCGCGTGCGCGCTCATCCGGTTCCGACAATGCGAGCGCGGGCTCCTTGTGCGGCACGGTGACATTGGCGCCGACATAGCCGTGCGCGCGTAAGCTTCGAACGAATTCCGCGAACTTTTCCGGCGGCACCGCCTCGCGCCGGTACTCGGCGTTGAGCTTGTGCTGCTTGATCCAGTAATTGTGAATCAATGGCGAACGCGAATGGCCCGCCGGCCAGGCGATGATGCACACAGCCTTGCGGTGTTCGCTCATGATTCCGCCACCACCGTATTGCGCAGCACGCCGATTTCGGGGACTTCGATCTCGACCACGTCGCCGGCTTTAAGCCAGCGCGGCGGATCGATGCGCGGCCCGAGCTTAACCGGCGTGCCGGTGACAATGACGTCGCCCGGCTTGAGCGTCATGAAAGTGCTAACATAAGCGATCAGATCGGCGAATGACTTGATCATGCTGGTGGTGGTGTCGTCCTGCGTGATCTCGCCGTTGATCTTCACCGTGATATGCAGCGGTTTGGCCAGATCGATTTCGTCGGTCGTCACGATCCAGGGCCCGATGCTGCCGCTGGCATCGAAATTCTTGCCTTGCGTCACGTTGAACTTGCCGTGGCGCATCCAGTCGCGGATGGTGCCCTCGTTGCATAGCGTGACGCCCGCGACATGATCGAGCGCGCGCTCGCGCGCAATGCGTCGGCCGGCGCGGCCGATCACCAGCACGATCTCGCCTTCGTAGTCGAGCTGCTCGGATTCCCACGGCCGCACGATTGGCTGCTGGTGCCCGACCAGCGAGCCGGGGGCGCGGTAGAACATGCTGGGATATTTCGGAACCTCCTGATCGCCGTAGTCGGCATTGCGGTTGGCGTAGTTGATGCCGATGCAGAGGATTTTCTCCGGCGCCAGCAGCGGCGGCAGCCATTCCAGTTCGTCGAGCGGGAAATCGGCACGCACGCCGTGCGCGGCCTGCCGGGCGGCATCGAGGCCGCCGTCTTCGCGCAACAGGTCGAGCGCGCTCGCAAAGTGGGGGCCGAGCCGGGGCTTGAGATCGACCACGCCCTCGCCCACGACGACCCCGAAACTCTCCCGCCCGCGCACCTTGTAGCTTGCAAGTTTCATACGGATGTCCAGCTCTTGCCGCGCGCCAGCAGCGCCTGCAGCGCCTGCAGCGTGTATTCTGCGCCAGCGGCCCCGTCAACGCCGGGGCCGCGAATGCCGCATACAAGATTGTCACCGCCCGGCTTGACCGGGCGGTCCAGTAATCACAGACAATATCGTGTCTACTGGATGCCCCGCCTTCGCGGGGCATGACAACATCCGGGCGGCCATGAAATCCATCTTCCTCGACTGCAACGATCAGCTGGCGCCGGTGTGGGCGCGCGTCATCCAGCCGGACGATCCGCCGATCGCCGTCAATGAAACACCGTTCGCGCGCGAAGATTTAACCCGCGTGCTCGACGGCTACGACATCGCGCTCGACGACCACTCATACATGCCGACCGAGCTGGTGGCGCAGTGCCGCCGCCTCAAGCACATCGTGTTCCTCGGCACCGGTGCCGCGAGCTACATGAATATCGACGAGCTGCAAGCTCGCGGCGTCACCGTGCACACCATCAAGGGCTACGGCGACACCGCGGTGGCGGAGCATTCGATCGCGCTGATGCTTGCCGCCGCGCGCGATATCGCGCGCATGGACCGCGAGGTGCGCGCCGGCACCTGGGCGCCGCAGGAGGGCGTGCAGCTGCTCGGCAAGACGCTGGGCGTGATCGGGCTCGGTGGCATCTGCCGCGAGGTGGCGCGCATCGCCAAGGGCATGGGCATGGAGGTGATTGCGTATAACCGCACGCGCCATGCGGATACGAGCGTGCCACTGGTCGACATCGACACGCTGCTTGCGCGCGCCGATGTGGTGTCGCTGCATTTGACGCTCGGCGACGAAACCCGCGGCTTCCTTAGCGCGACGCGCATCGCGCGCATGAAGCCGGGCGTCATTCTCATCAACACCGCGCGCGGCGCGCTGGTGGACGAGGCGGCGCTCATCGCCGCGCTGCAAAGCGGCCACATCCGCCATGCCGGCCTCGACGTGTTCCACGCCGAGCCGCTGCAAGCGGTTCATCCGCTCGCCCGCATGCCAAACGTGACGCTGACCTCGCATGCCGCTTTTCGCACGCTGGAAGCCTCGATGACGCTGTTGCGGCGGGCGATCGATATCGTACGGCGAATCACGGCGTAACGCATTGCTTGCGTATGATCTTGTCCGAAAACCGGTTCCCACTTTTCGGGATCATGCGCTGACGCCCCTTCCCCTCTGCCCTCATAATCGGCCACAATAAGAAAAAGTATTGGGGGGGGGAAGACCACGTGAAGCCGGCGCTATTCGCATACAAACGAGCGCGCTCGCTCGCGGAGGCGGTCGCGCTGTTGGGCGAGCATACGGACGCCCGGCTGCTGGCCGGCGGCCAAAGCCTGATCGCCACGCTCAATATGCGGCTGTCGGCGCCCAGTTTGCTGATCGACATCAACGGCATTGGCGGCCTCGATGGCATCGCGCATAAGGGCGGCACGGTCGAGATCGGCGCGCTCACGCGCCATGCGCAGGCCGAACGCTCCGAAATCATCGCCCGGCACGTGCCGCTGATCGCGCGCGCTATGCCGCATATCGGGCACGCGGCCATCCGCAACCGCGGCACGCTCGGCGGCTCTATCGCCTTCGCCGACCCGGCGGCGGAATTGCCGGCCTGCCTGGTGGCGCTCGACGGCGAGGTGGACGCAACCGGCCCCGAGGGCGCGCGCACCATCAAGGCGCAGGATTTTTTCAAGGGCCTGTTCGAGACCGCGCTCGGGCCGCAGGACGTGCTCACCGCCATCCGCCTGCCGGCGGCAACGGCAGAGACACGCGTCGGATTCGCCGAATTGGTGCGCCGGCACGGCGACTATGCCATTGTGGGCTTGGCCGCCAGCGCGCGTGCCGACGGCAAAGGCCTCGCCGATGTGCGGCTTGCATTTTTCGGCGTCGGTGCAACGGCGTTGCGCGCAAAGAAGGCTGAAGCTGCGCTGGCAAGCGGCAATGTCGACGCCGCGGTTGCCGCGCTCGATCTCGACCCGCATGATGATGTGCAGGCCACCGCCGCGGTCAAGAAGCATCTCGCCGGAGTAATACTGCGCCGCGTAGCGAAGCAGTTGCTGGAGGCGCGGCCATGATCGATTTCGCGCTCGACATTTCCCTCACCGTCAACGGCGAACCGGTCCCCGAGCGCGTCGAGGCGCGCAAGACGCTGGTCGATTTCCTGCGCGAGGACCTGTGCCTCACCGGCAGCCATGTCGGCTGCGAGCACGGCGTCTGCGGCGCCTGCACTGTGCGCGTGAATGGCGAGATCGTGCGCGGCTGCCTGATGCTGGCGGTGCAATGCGACGGCGCCAAGATCAAGACCATCGAGGGGCTGTCGGATTCCGGCGAAGTCGCTGACCTGCAAACCGCGTTCGAGCAGCGCAATGCGTTGCAGTGCGGCTATTGCACGCCCGGCATGATCGCCGCGGCGCAGGACTTGCTCAAACGCGGCGGCGTGCCGAGCCGCGACGAAATCCGCGAGCATCTTTCCGGCAATTATTGCCGCTGCACCGGCTATCACGCCATCGTCGACGCGGTGGAGTCGGTGGCGCAGGCCCGCGCGGGAGGCAAAGCATGAAAATCACCGACGACTCCCCGCCCGTGCTGAGCGCGCTCGACCGGCCGAATTCCTATATCGGCCGCTCGCTGCCGCGGCCGAATCTGCAACGGCTCACGCAAGGGCGCGGGCAATATGTCAGCGACGTTACTTTGCCCCGCATGGCGCATGTCGCCTTCGTGCGCTCGCCGCATGCCCATGCGCGCATCAAATCGATCGCTGCCGACGCGGCAAAAAAGGCTCCCGGCGTGATCGCGGTGGTCGCCGGCGCCGAGCTGGCGAAAGTCATGACGCCCTGGGTCGGCGTGCTCACGCATTTGAAGGGCCTGAAATCCGCCCCGCAATTCCCCATCGCGGTCGATCGCGCCTGCTGGCAGGGCGAGGCCGTATGCGCCGTGGTCGCGCGCACGCGCGCGCTGGCCGAGGACGCCTGCGAACTGGTCGAGGTCACCTACGAGGAGTTGCCGGCGGTCACCGATCCGGAGACCGCGCTCGACGCCAAAACGCCGGTGATCCATTCCGCGCTCGGCGACAATCTCTGCTTTGAGCGAAAATTGGATGTCGGCGCGGTGGACAAGGCCTTCGCCGAATCCGACGCGGTGGTGGAGACCACCTTCATGTTCGGCCGCCATACCGGCGTCACCACCGAGCCGCGCGCCGTCGTCGCCGACTGGAATGCCGGCGAGCAACGCATGACCGTCTATCACGGCACCCAGGCGCCGCACATGATGCAGAACCTGTTCGCCAAGCATCTCGATTTGGCGGAGCACCAGGTGCGCGTGCTGACCAAGGACGTCGGCGGCTCGTTCGGCATCAAGGTGCACACTTACGCCGACGAGATGGCGACAGTGGCGCTGTCGAAGCTGCTCAAGCGGCCGGTGAAATTCGTCGCCGATCGGATCGAGAGCTTCGTCACCGACATCCACGCCCGCGACCACCGCATCAAAGCCAAGATCGGCGTCAACAACGACGGCAGCATCACCGCCTTCGAGATCGACGATTTGACCGGGATCGGCCCCTACTCGGTCTATCCGCGCACCAGCGGCATCGAGGCCAACCAGGTCGTCAATCTCACCGGCGGCCCCTATACCTGCCCGAACTACCGCGCGCAGGCGCGCGTGGTGTTCCAGAATAAGAATGTCATGTGCCAGTACCGCGCGGTCGGCCATCCGATCGCGGTGGCGGTGACCGAAGGCCTGGTCGATCTGGCAGCGGCCAAGATCGGCATGGACCCGCTGGAAATCCGCCGGCGCAATTTGATCGCCGACGACGCCTATCCGACGCAATCGGCCGCCGGGCTGAAATTCGAGAAGCTCTCGCATCACGAGTCGCTCGCTCATCTCGACTCCATGATGAATTACGCCGGCTTGCGCGCCGAGCAGAAGAAGCTGCGCCAGCAAGGCATCTGTCGCGGCATCGGCTTTGCATCGTTCATCGAAGTGACCAACCCTTCGGCCGCGTTCTACGGCGTCGGCGGCGCCCGCATCACCTCGCAGGACGGCGCCACCGTGAGGCTCGACGCGCAGGGCGCGATCATCGTGCACAGCGGCGTCACTGAGCAGGGCCAGGGCGCCGAGGCCGTGCTCGCGCAATGCGTGGCCACTTCGTTCGGCGTCTCTATCGACAAGGTGCGCGTGGTCACCGGCGACACCGACCACACGCCCTATGGCGGCGGCACCTGGGCCTCGCGCGCGGCCGGCATCGGCGGCGAAGCGGCCTGGCAGGCCGGCAAGGCGCTGCGCGGCAATGTGCTGGCGGTGGCCGCGTCGATCTTGCAGGCCAAGCCCGAGGAGTTCGATATCCGCAATGGCATCGTGGTCGACAAAGTGAAGGGCACGGAACGGCTGCCGCTCGATGAGCTGGCGCGCGTCGCCTATTTCCGCCCCGACACGCTGCCGCCCGGCTTCCAGGCCGAACTGATGGCAACGCGCCATTACGTGCCGCGCGCCTGGCCGTTCGCCTTCACCAACGGCATCCAAGCGAGCTATCTCGAAGTCGACACCGACACCGGTTTCGTCAAATTGCTCAAGCACTGGTGCGTGGAAGATTGCGGCACCATCATCAATCCGCAGCTGGTGGACGAGCAGATTCGCGGCGGCGTGGTGCAGGGCATCGGCGCGGCGCTGTTCGAGCAGTGTCTCTATGACGAGCGCGGACAGATGTTCAATGGCAACATGGCCGATTACCTGGTGCCGATGGCGGTGGAAATGCCCGACATCGAATGCGGCCACGTGGTCTCGCCCACCGCCGATTCTGAATTCGGCGCCAAGGGCGCCGGTGAAGCCGGCACCGCCGGCGCGCCAGCTTGCGTGATGAACGCCATCAACGACGCGCTGCGCCCGCTCGGCGCCAAGGCGCTCACCGACATGCCGTTCACGCCGGACAAAATATTGCGGGCGCTGGGGAAGGTTTAATTTCAACAGGCGAAATCGCCGGGTACCCGCGCAATCCGATTGCCATCCCCCGCTTGCTGAAACACCGCAGTCCGGCGCAATATTGCAACACCATTGGCCGGCCTTTCATCACAGTTGCGGCCTGTAAAAAACGTCAAGAAAGGGGATGAACTCCATGAACATCAAGGTCGGCAAACAAGCGATCGCCGAGGCGTCAAAGAAGCTCTCGAACTGGGGACGCTGGGGCAAGGAAGACCAGATCGGCACCCTCAACCACGTCACGCCCGAGGACATCGTCAAGGCGGCGAGCCTGATCCGCACCGGCAAGGTGTTCGCGCTCGGCATCCCGCTCGACCGCACCGGGCCGCAGACCGGCCTGTTCGGCGGCCGTTTCAATCCGATCCACCAGATGCTCGCCACCGGCACCGATGCCATCGCCGGGCAGCAAGACTGGAACAAGATCCGCTACGCCGACGACACGCTCATGCTGTGCGTGCAGGGCGCCACCCACTGGGACGCGCTCGGCCACGTGTTTTACGAGGACAAGGCCTATAACGGCCACGACGCCAAGCTGATCGACTCGCGCGGCCTGAGCGTGCTCGGCATCGAGAATTCCAAGAACAAGATGATCGGGCGCGGCGTGTTGCTCGACATCGCGCGCTTCCGCGGCGTGAAATGGATGCAGGACGGCGAAAGCATCTCCAACGACGAGCTCGACAAATGCGCCAAGGACCAGAACGTCGCGATCGGTCGCGGCGACTTCGTCATCGTGCGCACCGGGCAGATGGAACGCTGCCTCGCCGAGGGCGAATGGGGCGGCTATGCCGGCGGCGACGCGCCCGGCGTCAAGTTCGAGAACTGCTACTGGTGCCAGGACAAGCAGCTCGCCGCGATCTGCACCGACACCTGGGGCGTCGAGGTGCGGCCGAACGAGACCACCGAGGCCAACCAGCCCTGGCACTGGGTGGTGATCCCGGCCATGGGGCTGTGCATGGGCGAGATTTTCTATCTCAAGGAACTGGCCGAGGATTGCGCGGAGGATGGCGTCTACGAATTCTTCTTCTGCGGCCCGCCGTTGATCATCACCGGTGGCACCGGCTCGCCGATCAATCCGCAGGCGATAAAATAATTCTCTTGCTTACCTCCCCCCCTTGAGGGGAGTTATCACTTTGACTGCACACGTTAGAAAGGGTATATTTCCCCCGTTACTAGCGCAAGTTTATTGCGCGGAAGAGGGGAACAGCATGGCGCAGCGTGTCAACCTAGACGCGATGATTCGGCGCGAGGATTTCGCCCGCGAAATCAAAGACGCGCCAGCACCCGAAACCATTCGGGAATTAAATCTGTCTCAATTGCTCCCAAACTCCGCCATTCGGCGGCAGTTGCGGAAACCCGAGTTTCAGCGGGAGACAAACCACTGGACGCCAGACCAAGTTCTGAAATTTCTTAGCAGCTTCATTGACGGCGATGTTATCCCATCCATCATTTTGTGGCGCTCAACAAATTTCATATTCGTCATCGATGGAGCGCATCGGCTCGGCGCATTGTGCGCATGGATATCGAATGATTATGGGGACGGAACAGAATCCAAGTCATTCTATTCCGACGAAATATCGAAAGAGCAAATTCGTATAGCTGGTCGGACCAGGCGGTTGGTTGAGAAAGCCATCGGCAAATATGAGTCACTAGATCACATGGTGGGCAGGCCCGCGACAGACCTGGCCGGGAGAAGGGCTGGGGCTATGAACACCCGCCCAATTTTCTTGCAGACAGTGGTTGGCAACGCACGGGTGGCAGAGGATTCATTTTTTGCCATCAATTCACAGGGTACACCGCTTGATGAAACCGAGACGTACTTGATCAAGAATCGGTACAAGCCGGTGGCTATCGGCGCGCGAGCAATAGTGCGGGCAGGATTTGGTCACGCATACTGGTCAGCGTTCAGCCAACAAAATAAAACCGAAATAGTGAAATTGGCTGGAGAACTTCACAAGATCATTTTTGAACCCGAAGTCACAACGCCGCTCAAGACTCTTGATCTTCCATTGGGTGGGTCTAAATCACCCGTCGATGCAATGGCGGTGCTAATCGACTTTTTGATTGTGTCAGATGCAAAGGGAGGCACTGGCGATAAGTTTGATCCATCAGTTTACATAAACGATGAATCCGGAGAAAAGACAATTGAAGTCCTGCGCGGCGGTTTGCAGATTGCAAGACGGATCACGGGAGACTTGCCTGCAAGCCTCGGCCTTCATCCGGCCGTTTATTTCAGTAATGACAAAGGCAAGCACAACCGCTTTCTTTTCCTTGGCATGTGCGCGTTGATAGTGGAACGATTGCGGGCGAACGACGACGGTTGGTTCAGAAAATTCACCCAGGCGCGACAGCGCGTTGAATCCTTTCTCCTTGCCAACAAGTCTGTCATCGGGATAGTTCTCCAAAATTTGAGCAAGGGGACTCGAATACCGAAGATGCGCGAAATGTTTCGGTATTTAGTTGACGAGGGCGCAGCGAAGAGAAGTCCCGAAGCGGCGGCCGTTTTTGAACACCTTGGGCTCAAGGGGAAGATTTATGATCTTACGTCGTCGCCCCGGAGTGTCGCATTTTCAGACGACACAAAATCTCAGATTTACTACAGGCAGGCTATCAACGTCGCGCGCAAGTGTCCTATCTGTCTGGGGCTACTCGATGTCTCAAAGTCTGTCTCATACGATCACATAACGCCTGTGCGCGAAGGCGGATTAGGGGTGGCCGAAAACGGGCAGATGGTCCACCCATACTGCAACTCGTTGAAGGGCTGATGAGATGAGTCCAAAACAACAAGACACAGAATTTAGTCCAGAAGAAACGACCCGCCGTCGCGACGAGGTTATCCGCCGTATGGCGAACACCCCGCCGCAACCGAAATCTAGTCCTCATCCAAAAAAGAAAAAGAAAGCTGCCACGGGTCGCGCGGTTCGTAAGAACC
>DATBZY010000348.1:0-2964 GCA_036512915.1 Pseudolabrys sp.
ACCGCGTCGTGATCCTCGGTTGGAATCAGAATGGTCTTCATGGCGGAGCCGTGTGAGAGCTGGATGCCGCCCAAAGGCAGCAATCAATCATAGCGCACCGTAGCGTCCGGAACCACCACGGCGAGCGCCGACTTTGCGGCATTATCGTTGATCTATGGATTATGCGCGGCGTGCAATCTGCGGAAGTCTGTGGGCGATGAGCAGGCCGATCAGTGCGCCACGCAGGTACAAGAACTGTATGCAAAGCGTGGCGACCTAACACACGAGGAGGACAGTCCGACGTGCCACAGGACTTGCACTGCTTGGAATAACTTGTGTGTCGAACTTTGATGGCAGCGTTTCGGCATCGCCCTCCGGCCTAAAATCAGATTGTATAAAAACAAAATGGCAAAAATGATTTTTGCAGTGCCAAACGGTTAGCGCCAGAGATTCTTGAACCACGCCGGTGACAGCTCGGTCTAGCGCACCGTGTGCTGAATGTTGCGGTGGCCGAGATAGGCTTGCAGGGCGCGCGTGTCGTGCCCCTTGTTGGCCAGCGCGTACTCCCGTTGTGTGCTCTCATCGACGCCTGGCGTCTCCCCCAGGAATTTTGGATCGCGGTAGGGACGCGAGTTACCTCGCACCCCCCACAGATCCGTACGTGCGGATTTCCCGCATACGGATAATCGACTCTCAATATCTTGGAATCGAATCGCGTTTGCTTGGAATCGACTCACTTTTAATTTGGCGCGACACCAGGACCGGCTTGCGTTGGGAACGCCGTAGCATGTGGTCCAAATTGGTCCAACAATTCTTCAACGATAAGTCTTTAATGATTTCAAGCACTTAATGTTTATTCCCCCTTCATGGAGAACATGGATTCCACCGTGATCGCCACCTCGCTGCCGGCGATCGCGGCCGATATCGGCAGCAATCCGCTGGCGCTCAAGCTCGCGGTCACCTCCTACCTGCTCTCGCTCGCGATCTTCATCCCGGCCAGCGGTTGGACCGCCGACCGCTTCGGCGCCCGCACGGTGTTCCGCGCTGCTATTGCGGTGTTCGTGCTCGGCTCGATCGGCTGCGCGCTGTCCAGCTCGCTCACCGGCTTCGTCATCGCCCGCATCGTGCAGGGCATGGGCGGTGCAATGATGAGCCCGGTCGGACGCATGGTGCTGGTGCGCAGCATCAGCAAGCGCGAACTGGTCAGCGCCATGGCCTGGGTCACCACGCCGGCGCTGATCGGGCCGATGATCGGGCCGCCGGTCGGCGGCTTTATTACGACTTTCGCCAGCTGGCACTGGATCTTCATCATCAATGTGCCGATCGGGCTCATCGGCATCGTGCTCGCCACCCGTTTCATCGAGGACGTGCGCGCCGAGAACCATGAACGCTTCGACGTGGTCGGCATGGTCCTGGCCGGGCTCGGTATCGCGGGGGTAGCCTTCGGGCTCTCGATCCTGGGGCTCAATTTCCTGCCCTGGACGGTGGTGGTATCGCTGGTCACCGCCGGCGCGATTTTCATCGCCGCCTATCTGGTGCATGCGCGACGCACGCCGATCCCTGCGCTCGATCTAACTTTGTTTCGGCTTCCGACCTTCCGCGCCAGTGTGCTCGGCGGCTTCGTGTTCCGGCTGGGCATTGGCGCGCTGCCGTTCCTGCTGCCGCTGATGCTGCAGGTCGGTTTTGGCATGTCGCCGTTCCAATCCGGTCTGATCACATTCGCCTCCGCGGTCGGCGCCATGGGCATGAAGATGGCGGCGGCGACCGTGCTCAAGCGCTACGGCTTTCGCACCGTCCTGCTGATCAATTCGCTGGTGAGCGCCGCCTTCCTGGCCGCCTGCGCGACCTTCACCCAGACCACGCCGGTCGCCGCCATGCTGGCCTTGCTGCTGGTCGGCGGGTTCTTCCGCTCACTGCAGTTCACCAGCATCAACACCATCGCCTATGCCGAGGTGGAGAACGCCCGGGTGAACCGTGCGACCGCCCTGGTGAGCGTCGGTCAGCAATTGTCGATTTCGGGGGGGGTGGCGCTGGGCGCCCTGGCGGTGGAGCTCACGATCCAGTTCAGGGGCGGTGGAACTCTGCAGGCACCCGATTTCCCGCCCGCATTCCTGGTCGTAGCGGTCATTTCGGCCCTATCCGTGTTCATTTTCGCTCGGCTTCCGGCCGATGCCGGGGCGGAACTGGCCGATCGGGTGCCCACCCCGACCGAAACGTCCGACCAGCGGGTCGGCTGAGCCCCCTCCGCCGCCGCCGCGTTAACCATAATCGAACGTTAAGTTAAGATATTGGGAGCGACCGTAACATGGCCGACGCGCGCAAGGCGCTGGCGCGCACCATGGCCGTCGAGCGTCAGCATAAGCCGCGCTTGGCCGAGCGCGAGGACAAGGCCGAACCGGCCGCCAAGGAACGCGAGCGGTCGACCCGTGACAGCGGCGTTGGCCCCAAGGCCGCGCAAACACCGAAAGACGACAAGAACGCCAAGCGCGCGGACAAGAACGACGACAAGACGATGCTACCGTCGAAGGACGCCGACAAGCTTTCGCGCAATCGGCGCGACGTTAAGACGGCGGAACGTCCCGCCAAGCAACGCGAGAATGAGGCACGCTCGCATAAGGAGCGGCAGAAGACGGCGCGTGCGCCCGAGAAGCGCAAGACGTCCGCCGCGGCCGATAAAGTCCGCCACTATCGGGCGGGCACCAATGACATCCAGCGCCGCGGCAACGGTAATGACGTCCGCCGCCGCAACACCCGTTTCACCGACATCTGGAACGAGCGGCGCTAATACTCAGAGTCTTGCGCTAGCCGCGAAAACCCGTCGCCAGCAGATAAAGCTCGGCCGAATCCGAACGGCTTGCCGGCGGCTTCACGTGCTTGACGTTTGCGAAGTCGCGCTTGAGCGCGGCCAGCAGCGCCACTTCCGTGCCGCCTTGCAGCACCTTGGCGAGGAACGTGCCGCCCGGCGCCAGCACCTCGCGGGCGAAT
>DATBZY010000349.1:0-6817 GCA_036512915.1 Pseudolabrys sp.
CAAGCAAGGCCTCGTAGCGTGTGCGAACCGCATTCTCGTCGATCATCCAGTGACAATACACTCGCCACAGACCACCGGGAATCCACTACACCTTGCCGCTGACGCACCCCGATTCATTAATTCTTGGGCGTCGCCTTAGCGCATGATCCCGAAAAATAGGAACCGGTTTTCGGACAAGATCATGCGCAGGCAAGATTCCGCACTCTAAACACGCGGGCGCGCGCCCGTCACCCGCGCGGGTGTGTAGGTTCGCAAGCTAGCGCTTGCCGTGCCCGGCTCGCCCGATATATTGCGCCGCGCTTAATCACGAGGTAACGCATGACCGCCCCCCGCTACGACGTGCTCGGTATTGGCAACGCCATTGTCGACGTGATCGCCCCCGCCGAGGACGATTTCCTGGTCGTGCACGGCATGCACAAGGGCACCATGGCGCTGATCGACGAGGCGCGCGCCGAGACGATTTACCAGGCGATGGGGCCGGCAACGGAAAGCTCGGGCGGATCGGCGGCCAACACCATTGTCGGCGTCGCCAGCTTCGGCGGCCGCGCCGCCTTCATCGGCAAGGTCAAGGACGACGAGCTCGGCCGTGCCTTCGCCCACGATATCCGCGCCGCCAGGGTCAGCTTCGAGACGCCGCCGGCATCCGACGGCCCCTCGACTGCGCGCTGCTACATCATGGTAACGCCGGACGGCGAGCGCACCATGAATACCTTTCTCGGCGCCGCGCAGGATCTGCATCCGAACGACATCGACGAGGCGGCGATCGCTGCGGCGGCCGTCGTCTATCTCGAAGGCTATCTTTGGGATCCGCCACACGCCAAGGAAGCCTTCGTCAAGGCGGCGGCGATCGCCCACAAGGCCGGACGGCGCGTCGCGCTCACGCTGTCGGATGCGTTCTGCGTCGATCGCTACCGTGCCGAATTCCTCGCGCTGATCCGCAAGGGCACCGTCGACATCATTTTCGCCAACGAGCGCGAGCTGCACAGTCTGTACGAGACCGCCGACTTCGACACCGCGGTGAAGATGCTGCGCGGCGACGCCAAACTCGCCGTGGTGACGCGCAGCGAGAAAGGCTGCGTGGTGGTCAGCCGCGACGCGGTCGAGGCGGTGCAGGCGATGCCGATCGACCGCGTGGTCGATGTCACCGGCGCCGGCGATCTGTTCGCGGCCGGCTTCCTGGTCGGGCACTCGCACGGCAAGGATCACCGCACTGCTGCCCGGCTCGGGGCACTCGCGGCGGCGGAAGTGATCCAGCATATCGGCGCGCGGCCGGCGGTCTCGCTCAAAGCGCTGGCCGCGGAGAACGGCCTGCCGGTGTAGCGCGTGATCCCGAAAAGTGGGAACCGGTTTTCGGAAATGATCACGCACACGAAGAATACTAGTAATTGCGCTGGAGTTTGGCCCCTACCCAATTGGTAATCAGTTGGTAACCAAACGTGGTTACCGATTGGTGAACGACCAATTCGAGGACCGGGCCATGGCCGAGCGCAAGGATATCGAACCGACGAGCAGCGAGCCGACGCAAGCCAAGAAAGAGTTCAAGAACGAACTGCCGGCCGTCGAATCGCCATCGATTTCACCAGCAACGCCCGAGCCTGTCATCGAGCCGATCGCTGAGCTAGCGCCAGCGATCGACCCGATTGTCGCGGCGGCCCCCGCGAGCACTCCGGAATTCGAAGCGCCCGCAACGCCAGCGCCCGCAACACCTCGGCGCTTTGCCTTCAACGCGCGCCATAAGCGCAATGCCTTGCTCGCCGCCTCGGTGGCGATTGCGGCTGCGCTCGGCGCCATCGTCGGCGCGGTGGCGAGCGGCGGCTTTGCCGCGCCCGCGCGCACCGACGTGGCTGGCCTGGAAGAAACCAAGGCGATGCGGCAATCAATCGCCCGGCTCGGCAAGGAAATTACCACGCTGAAGACCAGCGTCGAGGCGGTGAACAAATCCGCGTATACGCAGATCGCCAAGATCAGCGAACGTTTCGATCGCGCGGCGAGCGCAGAGATTACCGGTTCAATTTCGGCGCCGCAGACCGCGACGCCGCTCCCAACCCCCGCGCCCGGCGCCGCGCGTAGCCGCGGTGCAGACCCAGCCGCCGGCGCGCCCGCCGGTGGTGCAGGACTGGTCGATCCGCGACGCCCGCGACGGGTACGTTTATGTGGAAGGCCACGGCGACATCTATCAGGTTGTGCCCGGCGCGCCGTTGCCGGGTCTCGGCGCGGTGGAATCGGTCAAGCGGCAGGACGGCCGCTGGGTGGTGCTGACGCGCAAGGGAATTATCGTTTCCATACGTGACCGCCGCTATTTCGAATCGTTCTGAGCGCCTGACCCAACGCGATTATTGAGTGGCGGCGCCGGTGAGGCGCCGCTTTTCATTTGCGCGTGAAGCCAGTGGCGAGCCGCTCAAAACCGTGTCAGATTTCCAGCGCATGATCCCCGAAAAGTGGGAACCGGTTTTCGGAAAAGATCATGCGCAAGCATGATGTTCGAGTGGCGCGCGGGTGATGTCATGAGCGCACTTTGCTGAAAACCGTTGCGGCGGCTGCGTGGGCAGTGCTAGCGGCAGCCGGCCAAGTTTCGGCGCAGGGCCTGGCGCAAGGCGCAGCGCCACCGGCGGCAAAACCTGAAATGGCCGAAAGCTGTCCGGGCCTGGTGGCCATACGGCCGCCCTTCACCGTTCCCGCCGCGTTTCGTCTCGCCGCGTTCAACGCCGATCAGGTGCGCATCAGCTATATCGGCCATTCGACCTTTCTGCTCGAGAGCCCGCAACTCGTGCGCATCGCCACCGACTACAATGATTACGTCAAGGCGCCGGTATTGCCCGACATCGTCACGATGAATCACGCGCACTCGACCCATTACACCGATCGTCCAGATCCGGGCATCAAGCACGTGCTGCGCGGCTGGGCGGACGACGAAAAGCCGGCGCGCATCGACGTCCAGTACAAGGACGTGCGCGTGCGCAACGTGCCGACCAATATCCGCTCATGGGGCGGCGGCACCGAGCGCCACGGCAATTCGATTTTCATCTTCGAGATGGCCAATCTTTGCATCGCCCATCTCGGCCATCTGCATCACACGCTCACGCAACAGCAACTCAACGAGATCGGCCGCGTCGATGTGGTGATGGTGCCGGTGGACGGCACCTTGACGCTGGATCTCGAAGGCATGGTCGAGGTGCTGCGGTCGCTGAACGCGCCGCTGATGATTCCGATGCACTATTTCAGCGCCTATACGCTTGACCGCTTCCTGCAGCGGGTGCGCCAGGAATGGGACGTGGAGATCGCCGAGGTGCCGTCGGTGGTGGTCTCCAAGACCAGCCTGCCGGCCAAGCCGAAGGTCCTGGTGCTGCCCGGTCACTGAGAAGTCGCTGCGGCGCAGGCCTTATCAACAACACGTGAAATTCGATTTGCCGCAATTCACGGCCGCGGGCGGCCATTTATCAACAGCAAGCGTTGACCAAACGGAACCAATTGGCAGTTGTCGCGTTTTTGGTTTGCGTTTTCAGAGGATTCGAGGGGTATTTCGCAGTGCAGACCTGGAGTAGTTGGAAGCGGTTTCCCGACGCGCAAATTGGCGACCACGTCGAGGCCCCAAGCGGTCCCGGGGTTTATGAAGTCCGTCACACGCTGACTGGCCGTGTGATCGCGTTCGGTCATGCCGGCAATGTGGCCAACACGCTCACCGACCTGAAGCCGAATGGCGAGGTCGGCGCGTTCGCTCGCCTGTTTCGCCGCCAGCCGCTGGTGTCGCGCGTCTCCGATCTCGAATACCGCATTTGTGCGGCGACAAGCCGCGCCGAAGCCAAAACCATCGCCAGCCGGCTGATGGGCCTGCGGCAGACCGCTTGGCGCCGGCGTATGGATACGGGCTGGGCGGCGCACCACCCGGGCTGACGCTCACGTTGGGGAATTGAAATCGCGGCCGGCACATTGCCGGCCGTTTTGTTTTTATGCGCGTTGGACGGCGCGGCTTTCGGTCGATCGGCGATAATCGTATAAGCCAGACCGAAGGGGCGTCCGCGTGCGCCATCTGGGCACGCGACAATCGCGGCGTGATGATGCGCGTGCTCGGCCAGCCCGGCCTGAATGGATCAGTCTCTCATGCCTTACGCCATCACACCCGACAAAGTGCGTCTCTATTATGAAGAGGTGGGCAGCGGCCAGGCCGTGCTGTTCGTGCACGAGTTCGCCTCCGACCACCGCGGCTGGGAGCCGCAGCTGCGCGAGTTTGGCAAGCGCTATCGCTGCATCGCCTATGCCGCGCGCGGCTATACGCCTTCCGACATGCCGGCGGACAAGGCCGCCTACAGCTACCAGCACGTGATGCGCGATTGTGTCGCCGTGCTCGATCATCTCAAGATCGACAGTGCCCACATCGTCGGCCTGTCGATGGGCGGCTATACGACGCTGCAAGTCGCGCTCAATCATCCCGGCCGCGTGCGCTCGATGACGCTCGCCGGCACCGGCTCGGGCTCCGAGCGCTGGTACACGGAAGCATTCCACCAGCATTCGCGCGCGCTCGCCGACCAGTTCGAGCGCGAAGGCGCAAGCCACGTGGCGCAGACTTATGGCCGCAGTCCGAGCCGCATTCCATTCGAGATCAAGGATGCGCGTGGCTTTGCGGAATTTTTGAAGTGGCTGGCCGAGCACGACGCGCAGGGCTCGGCGAATACGGCGCGCGGCTTTCAGGGCGCGCGGCCGTCGCTTTACGACTTTGAGAGCGACATCCGGCGGCTCACGACCCCGGCGCTGATCGTGGTTGGCGACGAGGACGACCGCTGCATCGAGCCGAGCCTGTTCCTGAAAGACGCCATCGCCGCCTCGGGCCTGGTCGTGTTTCCGAAGACCGGCCATGTGGTGAACTTGGAGGAGCCGGACCTATTCAACCAGGTGGTCGGCGATTTTCTGACCCGCGTCGATGCCGGCCGCTGGGGCGCGCGCGATCCGAGGTCGCGGTCGCCTCGCGCATGACCCCGAAAAGCGGGAACCGATTTTCGGAAAAGATCATGCGCAAGTAATGCGCAAGCAAAATGTCATCGTGATGGAACCGCGCGGCGCCCTTGGCCATTAATGCTGTCGGGACCGAACGCAGGAGCCGCTGATGCTGAAATGGGCCTTTGTTTTTCTGCTGATCGCCATCGTTGCCGGCATTTTTGGCTTCAGCGACGTGGAGGCCGCCTCCGCCACCATCGCGCAATGGCTGTTCGGCATCTTCCTGGTGCTGTTTCTCGGCGCGCTGGTCATCGGCCTGGCGATCGGCGCCAGGCTGACGTCGTGACGGTGGGCCTATAGGGGCCTAGGTGCCGAGCGGCGGCTTCGATGGTGTCGTCGGCTCGGAAATTTTCAGACCGAGATAAGTGCCGGCACTTAGTCCCATCATGCCCATCAGGGTGGTGTTGAACTCGGGCATCGCCAGGTTCTGATACACGTCGATGACGAAAATGACGCTCAGCACCACGGTCCAAATCGCGATCTGGAAGCGGTGAAAGCTAATGCCATTGGCATCGCTCAGAATATCCTTGAGGATGCCCTCCGATAGTCCTTCCAGTTTTCTCAGCTGAGAATTCAATCGGGCATTCATCGCCATTTGGTCGGCAATGTCGGATTTTGTCTTGAGCCTGGCGGCATCGTCCAGCTTGCCGCCTTTAAGGTCTGCCGTGGATTTGGCAATGGCGGCTGCACCATCCTTAAGCTGCATCGTTATATTGGCGATGGCGGCAATCGTTGCAGCTCTTTGCTCATCGGTATCCTTCTGCGCATCGATGGCGGCCGAGCCAATCACGGTGCCGGCACCGATCCCAAGCAAAATGAGCGCGGTGCTGTTCACCGTATTGCTGAAGTCCCCGGTGATGACGCCGATAAAAACATACGCCGCGACGATCGCGAAAAACCACCACGCGCCTTGCAGCCGCGACAGACTGAGGGTGCCAAGCGTGTTATCAAGACCGGAGACGGATCGCGCATAATATTCGAGCTGTGGGCTAAATAGATAAACAGCCCGAGCACGATCAAGAAACCCAAGGCCCATAAAAACCACCACGGCGGCACCACGTGAAAATGCAGGGTCGTGGCTTCCGCGTCCGCGCTATTGACCGCGAAACCGTCTTTGAACCCCATGCTCACATTGACATCGCCGCTGTTGCTGAGCGGGCTGCCCAAGACCGGGACCCAGGCGTCCCGCGCCGAATCGGCGCGGCGCAGGGTGAAGTTGAAAAATCTGTCCTTGGGATTGGACGGCGGCTTGATGGTGAGCCCCGGCATCGGCAGGCCGTTGATAAACAATACGACGCCGCGTTTTGCGCAGGCCCCTTCGAACAATTTATTGAGGTTGTCGCCTTCGATGGTGATGACGCTATCGAGATTAACGGATTTGGCTTCGGCGGAATCCGGATCCTTCTTGTGACGATAGTCGTAGGCCTTGGTCACCGTGGGAGCGGAGGCGCCAGCAAAAATGTCATCGCAGGTCGCCGGCGGCGGATCGGCGGCGGTCGCTGGTCCGCAGGCGATGGCGGCGAAAATGGCGGTGACTGTGGCGCAAAGCCGAATATGTCGAATGCCCATGGCGTCCCCCTGTGACGCGCATAGGTTGCATCGATTTTAATATAACCGCAAGGTGTAAAAATCGCTCGGCGCGCGGCGGGGATGTGCGGAACGCGGTCTGGCGCTATGGCCGCCTCACACGTCCACGCTGGCCGACAGCGCATTGTCCTGGATGAACTGCCGGCGCGGCTCGACCAGGTCGCCCATGAGCTGGTCGAACAGCACATTGGCCTCGTCCACTTCCTTGATGCGGACCTGCAGCAGCGAGCGCGCATTGACG
>DATBZY010000350.1:0-9051 GCA_036512915.1 Pseudolabrys sp.
TCGAACGGCGTGATCGGCGTGTGGCCGCCGCCGCCGTTCGACCAGGCTTGGGTCTATTTCCTGCTCACGCTGGCGCTGGCGGTGATCGGGGTCTTGTTGCTACGGCGCTTCCTGTTCGCGCCGTTCGGCTATGCCATGCGCGCGGGCCGCGATTCCGCGCTGCGCGCCGAAGCGATCGGCATCGACGTCAAGCGCGTGCATTGGCTCGGATTCGCCATTGCCGGCGGCGTCTGCGGCGTTGCCGGCGGGCTGTTCGCCTTCGCCAAAGGCTCGATCTCGCCGGAAACGATCCATGTCGGCCGCTCCATTGACGGCCTGGTCATGGTGCTGCTCGGGGGCATTCAGACGCTGACCGGCCCAATCGTCGGCGCATCGGTGTTCGCTACGTTGCAGGATACGGTGATGCGGCAGACCGAATATTGGCGCGCGCTGCTGGGCGCGATCATCCTGCTGCTGGTGCTGGCATTTCCGCAAGGCATCGTCGGCGCCTTCGCGCGGCTTACGGCCAAGTCGAGGTCGCGAACATGAGCGTGCTTGCGGTCCGCTCGCTGTCCAAGGCCTTCGGCGGCGTGCGCGCAGTCAACGAGGTCAGCTTCGCAGTCGAAGGCGGCGAGTTCCTCGCCATGATCGGGCCGAACGGCGCCGGCAAATCCACCTGCTTCAACATGATCAACGGCCAGCTCGCGCCGGATTCCGGAAAGATCCTGTTCGAGGGCAGGGATATTGCCGGGCTCAAGCCGCGCGAGATCTGGCGGCTCGGCGTTGCGCGCACTTTTCAGGTCGCCGCCACCTTCGGATCGATGACGGTCATCGAGAATGTACAGATTGCGTTGATTTCGCACGCGCGCGCGACTTACCGGCTCTGGCGTCCGGCCGCTGGATTACATCGTGAGCGCGCGCTCGATCTGCTCGAGCAGGTCGGTATGCGCGGGGCGGCCGACCGGCCCAGCCGTGAGCTCGCCTATGGCGACGTCAAGCGTGTCGAGCTTGCGATCGCGCTCGCCAACGAACCGCGCCTGCTGCTGATGGACGAGCCCACCGCCGGCATGGGCGCGCGGGAACGTCATGGGCTCATCGCCCTGGTCAAGCGGCTGGTGGTCGAGCGCGGCATCTCGGTGCTGTTCACCGAACATTCGATGGATGTGGTGTTTGCCTTTGCCGATCGCATCATCGTGCTCGCGCGCGGACGGCTGATCGCCGATGGCGATGCCGCCGCCATTCGCGACAATGCCCAAGTGCGCGAAGTGTATCTCGGCACCGGCAAGACCTTCGCCCAAGGATCCGCGTCACAAGGAGCCGTGTCATGAGCGGCGACGCCATGCTCTCGGTCGAAGGCTTGAGCGCCTGGTACGGCGCCGCGCGCATCCTCTACGATTTGAGCTTCGAAGTCGGCCGCGGCGAGGTGGTGGCGCTGATGGGGCGCAATGGCGCCGGCAAGTCCACCACCATGAAAGCCATCATGGGCCTCCTCGCCCAGCGCCAGGGAGCGGTGCGTTTCAACGGCGACGACGTTGCGCGCCTCAAGCCATTCGAGATCGCTCGGCGCGGCTTAGGCTTCACGCCCGAGGACCGTCGCATCTTCGTCGATCTCACCGTCATGGAGAATCTCGATATCGGCCGGCAGCCGCCGCGCAGCTTTGCCGATGGCATACCCGCTCCTTCCTGGACGCCGGAAAAACTGTTCGCGCTGTTTCCTAATCTCGCCGAAATGCCGAACCGCTTGGGCGGGCGCATGAGCGGCGGCGAACAGCAGATGCTTACGGTGGCGCGTACGCTGATGGGCAATCCGCTGCTGGTGCTGCTCGACGAGCCGTCGGAAGGCGTAGCGCCGCTGATCGTGGAACAGATGGCCAACACCATCGTCGAGCTGAAGAAAGAGGGGCTGTCGATTCTGCTCTCGGAGCAAAACATCCACTTCGCCCGGCTGGTGTCCGACCGGGTTTATGTACTCGAGAAGGGGCAAATCCACTGGCAGGGCTCGATGGCACAACTCATAGACAACCTAGACGTGCAACAAGCCTACCTGACGGTATAGGAGGGGCAGGCCGGAAATCTCCCCGGCTTTTCAGGGGGTAGCCAAGTTAGGGCTTTCGCCATGGCCCAATCCCCGTCATGATTTCTCACTGGGTGACACTCGTCCGTCGTGCGCGAGTACTAGAAACGGACCGACGATGCGGCGTGACAAATTGAAAGTCGTGGCGACACGGACGCTATGTGCTCGACGAGCAAGTCGGCTTCCTGCTGCGCGTCGCTATGCAGCGGCATACCTCGATTTTCACTTCGCGCATGATCGAGGCACTGACCCAGACTCAGTTCGCGGCTCTCTCCAAGCTGCATGAGGTCGGACCCTGCTCGCAGAATCATCTCGGCCGGCTGATCTATCTCGACGCCGCCACCATCAAGGGCGTAGTCGACCGGCTGGGGGCGCGCGGCTATGTCACCGCGCTCAATGATCCGAAGGACCGCCGCCGCCGCGCCGTGGCGCTCACCGACCGCGGCCGCCAAGTGACCGAAGCCGCGATGCTCGTCGCCGCCGAGATCACTGCCGCGACGCTCGCTCCGCTCACGGCGGAGGAGCAGCACACGGTGACGAGGCTTCTCAAGAAGCTCAGCTAGGCTTTCCCGGAAGCTATAATCGCCTTCAATCGCTGCGGCGAGATCGGCAATTGCGTCACCGCGCCGGGGCAGCCGAGCGCGTCGTCGATCGCGGAGGCGATCACCGCGCCGACCGGATTGGCGCCGCCTTCGCCAGCGCCCTTCAAGCCCAGTGGATTGAGTGGGCTCGGCGCGTCCTCCGACACGATGACGGAAACCTCAGGTACCTCGCGCGCGGTCGGCATCAGATAATCGGCGAAGGTGACCGAGAGCGGCTCGCCGTTCTCGTCATAGAGAAATTCCTCCAGCAGCGCCCCCCCCGACGCCTTGCGCGAGGCCGCCGGTGATCTGGCCTTCCACCAGCATCGGGTTGACCGCTTTGCCGATGTCGTAGGCGATCACATAGCGCTCGATGGCGACCGCGCCGGTATCGCCATCGACGCGCACAGCCGCCACGTGCACGCCGTAGGGGTAGACCATGTGCGCCGACTCGAAGGTGTCCTCGGCGCTCAGTCCGGCAGGAAGCGCGCGCGCGAGTTCGCCGAGCGGCATCGACGGCCCGGGCCCACCGGCGCGAATGATCTCACCATTCACGATATCGAGCGTGTTCGCGCTGGTCTGCATCAGCTCGGCGGCGGCGGCGAGCGCCTTGTCGCGCAGCTTGCTGGCCGCAAGCCGGGTGGCTTCTCCGCACATCACCGTCACGCGCGAGGCAAAAGCGCCCATGCCTTTGTCGATGCGGTCGGTCTGGCCGTGGATCACGCGGATATTCTTGTAATCGATGCCGAGCGCGTCGGCACATATCTGGGCGATCACGGTTTCCACGCCCTGGCCGACGGAGGCAACGCCGGTGATGACCTCGACCGTGCCGGCAGGTGTAACCTCGACGCGCACGGTATCGAACGGCCCCAGCCCGCTTTTCTCCACGAACATCGCCACGCCGGCGCCGACCATTTCGCCGGCCTGGCGCCGTTGGCGAAGCTGCTGCTGCAGGTTTTCCCAGTCGGCGGCGGCGAGTGCCTTGTCGAGCAACAGCGCGTAATCTCCGGAGTCATAAATGATGTGGGTGCCGAGCGTCTCTAACCCCAACTCGTAGGGCATTGCGCTTTTCGCGATCAAATTACGCCGGCGGATCTCGACCGTATCGACACCGACTTTCGCTGCGATGGCGTCGAGCAGGCGCTCGCGCACGAAGGTGCTCTCGTAGCGGCCCGGTGCACGATAGGTGCCGCACGGCGTCTTGTTGGTGAGGCGGATATGGCCGGTGGCGCGATAGGCCGGCACAATATATGGCCCCGGCAGCATGGCCGCCGCGAGATCCGGGACCGTGGCGGCGTGGGTGCGCATATAGGCGCCGTTGTCGTGGAAAAACTCGTCGTCGATGGCGAGAATTCGTCCGTCTGAATCGATGGCGGCGCGGACTTTGTGCTGCTGATCACGCGAATGATTGGCCGCGATCAGATGCTCGCGTCGGTCCTCGATCCATTTGATCGGCCTACGGAATTTCAGGGCGGCGGCGCAGACCAGCACGTCTTCCGGGTACAGCTCGCCGCGGATGCCGAAGCCGCCGCCGACGTGACTCTCAAAAAGCTGAACGGATTCTCTTTTGCGCCCAAGCATTTGCGCGATTTGGTCGCGATTCCAATGCGGTACCTTGGCGGCGCCGTGCATTTCCAGCACATCGCGGGCCGCGTCGTAGCGGGCCACCGCCCCGCGCGTCTCGAGCGGCACGCCGGAATGCCGGCCGATGGAAAGCTCAAGCGAAACAATGGCATGCGCGTTGCGGAAAGCGGCCTCGACGTCGCCATAGCCTTTGCGCACCACCCCCGCTTCCGTACTCAGTTCATGCTCGTAGAAGCCGGGTTGCTCGGCCGCGAGCAGCGTTGCTCGGAGCGGTTCGATCGCAAGCTCGACAAGCTCCGCCGCATCTTCCGCGACATATTGGTCATCGGCGAACACCACCGCCACCGGCTCGCCGACATAGCGCACGGTCGCGTGCGCCAGCACCGGCTGCTGGTAGGGCTCGAGCCCGGCGATGCGGGTGAGGCGAAAGCCGATGCGCGGAATGTGCGCGACGTCGGCATGCGTCCACACCGCGTGCACGCCCGGCAACGCCAGCGCCGCCGTGACATCGATCGATTCTATTTTTCCATGTGCGACCGGTGAGCGCACCACCCGCATGCGCTGCGGCGTCGCCGGTATCTCATCGATGACGACGCCGAACGGCGCCAACGCGTCATTGATGGCATTGACCACGGCGGCCGGCGCGCCGATGCAGCCGCCTTCGCCCAGACCCTTGGCCTTGGTGATCGAGGTCGTGCTCGGCGTCTCGATGTGATGCAGCTCGATCGGCGGAATCTCGCGCGCGGTCGGCGGCATGTAATCGGCGAGATTGGCGGTCAGGATGCCGCCGTTGTCGTCGTAGATGATTTCTTCCAGCAGCGCATTGCCGATGCCCTGCGCGATGCCGCCATGCACCTGGCCGTCGGCGATCATCGGATTGATGATTTTGCCGGCGTCCTCCGCCACCAGGAATTTCTCGACCGTCACGCGGCCGGTTTCCACGTCGACCGCGACGATGGCGACATGGCAGGCGTTGGAGAACGTGCCGGGCGGATCGTAGGTGCCGCTCTCCGTTATGCCCGGCTCGATCTCGCCCTTGAAGCGATGGGTCTGGTGATAGGCCGCGCGCGCCATCTTGGCGATGGTGATGCAACGGTCGGTGCCGGCGACCTTGGCCTGGCCGTCTTCCAGCACGATGTCGCCGGGCGCCGCCTCCAGCAGGTGGCTCGCGATCTTGATCAGCTTGGCGCGCACCTTCTGCGCCGCGATCAGCGTTGCACCGCCGGAAATCACCAGCGAGCGGCTGGCGAACGTGCCCCAGCCGTAAGGCGCGCGGTCGGTGTCGCCATGCACGACTTTGATCACGTCGGGCGTCACGCCGATCTCATCGGCGATGATCTGCGCCAGCGTGGTGCGCAGGCCTTGGCCGTGCGGCGAGGAACCGATGCGCGCTTCCACGAAGCCGGACGGATCGACCGTCAATATCACCGTCTCCCAGCCGGGCGTGATCTCCATGCCGCGCGCCGCGAAAGCCGGGCTGCCGTAGCCGGTGCGCTCGCAGAAGGTCGCAAAGCCGATGCCGAGATAGCGGCCTTGGGCGCGCGCTGCTTTTTGCCGCGCGCGGAAGGCGGGCACGTCGATGGCTTTGACCGCCATCTCTAAAGTCTGCTTGTAGGTGGCCTCGTCATAAACGAGGCCCATCGCCGAGGTGTAGGGGAATTTGTCGATCAGGTTGCGGCGGCGGATATCGATCGGATCGACACTGAAAGCCGACGCGGCCTTGTCCATCAGCCGCTCCAGCGTGAAGGTGATCACCGGCCGCGACACCCCGCGATAGGGCGCCATGGTGCAGGTGTTGGTGATGACGCCGCGCGCCAGACACTCATATTGCCGCACATCATAGGGCCCCGGCATTTCCGCCATGGCCATCAGCGGCTCCACGCCGCAGGTGGTCGGAAAACAAGAGTAGGCGCCGATATTGGCGGCGATGTCGGCTCTGAGCGCGATCAGCTTGGCGTCTTTGTCGAAGGCGCCTTCGAGCGTGATGTATTGATCGCGGGCATGAAAGCCGGCGATCAGGTTCTCGCGCCGGTCCTCGGTCCAGGCCACCGAGTTTTTGAGTTTTCGCGCCAGCCACACCAGCACGACATATTCGGCGCACAGCGACATCTTCTGGCCGAAACCGCCGCCGACATCGGGCGCGATCACGCGCAAATCGGACTCCGGAAATGCCAGCACATCGGCGATCGCCGTGCGCATCAGATGCGGCATCTGGGTGGTGCAGGTCAGCGTGACGCGGCCGGTCGAGGCGTCATAGGCGGCATGGCCGGCGCGCGCTTCCATCGGCGTGGCATTCTGCCGGTGCGAGCGCGCCTCGACTTTGATGACCTTGTGGGCGCCGTTCCAAACGGCGTCGAAGTCGGGTGTTTTGAATTTGCCTTCGAGGATGACGTTGCCGGGCGCTTCGGCGTGTACCTGCGGCGCGCCGGATTCGAGCGCCGCGCGCGCGTCGATCACCGGCGTCGTTTCCTCGATCGAGACCTCGACCAGTTCGGCGATGTCTTCGGCATCTTCTTCGCTGGCGGCGACGACGGCGGCGACCGGCTCGCCGACGAAACGCACTTGGCTATCGGCCAGGATCGGCTGGCCGACCGGCTTGTAATTGAACTTGTGCAGCATCGGCGTGATTTTCTTGACGCCCTTGAGATCGGCGGCGGTGACCACCATCGCGTCCTGCGGCGTCTCGATCTTCGTAATCTTTCCCGACGCCACCGAACTGCGCACGAAGCGCACCCAATGGGTGGCGGGCAGATCGGCGGTGAAGCGGCCTTGCCCGGTGACCAGCGCCGGGTCTTCCAGCCGGCGAATGGCGCGGCCGACCCAGGTCATGCGGTCGCCTTTGGAGCCTTTGGTGGGCGCGCTCATGCGGGCTTTTTCCGTTTGCGCATGATCTTGTCCGAAAACCGGTGCCCATCCCCGATCGGAGTCGAGGACATGCTTTTCGGGATCATGCGCTGTGCTCCAGCGCGCGCCGCACCACCGCGCGCACCAGGTCACGCCGGTATTCGCCCGTGGTCTGATGATCCTCCAGCGGATCGACGGCTTTGGCCGCTGCCTCGGCGGCGGCGCGGAAGGCCGCGTCGCCCGGCGCCTTGCCGTTGAGCGCGGCTTCGGCTTCTGGAATTCGCCGCGGGCTCGGCTCGGCGCCGCCAACGCCGATGCGTGCCTCGGTGATCTTGCCGCCTTGCAGGCGGTAGGTGACGAGCGCTGCCGCCATGGCGAAATCGCCGGCGCGGCGGTTGAACTCGTTGAAGCCGAATTTCTCGTCGGCGGCGAGCAGCGGCAATCGCGCTTCGCACAATAATTCGTCCTCGGCCAGCGCCGTCGACATGATGCCTTCGAAGTAATTTTTCGCCGCGATCAGCCGCTCGCCGCGCGTGCTTTTGGCGACCATGGTGGCGTCGAGCGTGGCCGCGACCAGGCACCATTCCGAGGCTGGATCGGCATGGGCGAGGCTGCCGCAGAAGGTGCCGCGCATGCGGATCGGATAATGCGCGATGTGGCGCGCGACATCAGTGAGCAGCTTGCCGAGCGGATTGTCGACGACGGATTTATGGAAAGCGGCGTGGCGCACGCGCGCGCCGATGCTGAGCGCCTTGCCGTCGCTGGCGAGGCGGTCGAGGCCGGCGACTTCGTTGATGTCGACGAGATGCGCCGGTTTTGCCAGCCGGAACGCCATGATCGGCACCAGGCTCTGCCCGCCGGCCAGCACGCGGCCGTCCTGCGACGCGACAGCTGCCAAAATCTTTAGCGCCTCGTCGAGCGTGCGCGGCACATGGCGAATGAACGGCGCGGGTTTCATGCGTTTACGCCTCATCCAGCCCGATATCGACGGCGGGACGACTATGCGCCATGAGCTGAGATTTTGGTCTTGCCTTCCCAGCGGGCGAATTGTTGATGCTTAAATAAAAACGCTATGGCTAGTATGGTTGGCTGTCAAGATTGCGAAACAAAGCGCGATCCTCGCTGCAAGTGCCGAGCGCGACGCTGGCGGTGATTGCGCTGGTGAGCGCCAGCGAAGGCTATCTGTTCACGGCACTGACGATTGCGTGGCGCGCGCTGTTCCTGGTCGCCGGCGTGCTGCTGATCACGACGCAGACATTGCCGTCGCTGCTCGGCGGATTGCTGCTGCTGTTCGGGGCTGCGTGGCTGTGGGCGGGGCAAAAGGGATTAATCCGCGGGCGCGCGCGCCGGTGACCCTTCCGAGCAATGGCCGCGCCGGTTCAGCGTGGCTCATGACGATGGTTGACGACGGATGAGGCCGCCAACTGCGGCGGCTTCATCATGCTTGCAGGGCTAAATCGACCAGCTATCGACGCCGACGACCGGACGCTCACGATAGTAGGCAAGAACGAATTGCCGAATCGCCGACGACAGATTGCCTTCGTGTTCCGCGTTGATCGTGTTCACAAGCCCGGAAACCGTCTGGTGCCGAGAGTCGGAAATTTCTTTCAGGCCATTCCAAGACTGGTCTTCAAGACTTACGCTAGTCTTGTGGTGGGCGATCACGATTGAGTGCTTCAGGATTTGCGATTCCATGATGGGCTCCTAACCGTAGATTGGCCTAAAGCCGCCCTGATTCGCGCAATTCAGGCATTGATCCGTATCAAAACCATCAAAGTTCGTAGTCGCTGCCAGCGGTAATAATGGCGCTCGTTTTTTCAAGCGCGCTGGCCTGATCCATGAGGTGCAGACTTAGGCGACGCCCAAGAATTAATGAATCGGGGTGCGTCAGCGGCAAGGTGTAGTGGATTCCCGGTGGTCTGTGGCGAGTGTATTGTCACTGGATGATCGACGAGAATGCGGTTCGCACACGCTACGAGGCCTTGCTTG
>DATBZY010000351.1:0-28224 GCA_036512915.1 Pseudolabrys sp.
CATTATGGGGGGCTTGAGCGCTTTCGGCGGCGGCCTCATCGGCTATATCGTTCCGTTCCTGTTTGTGCTGACAATTGTCGTGTTCTTTCATGAGCTTGGCCATTTCCTGGTGGCCCGCTGGTGCGGCATCAAGGTGCTGGCGTTCTCGATCGGGTTTGGCCCCGAAATCGTCGGCTTCAACGACCGCTACGGCACGCGCTGGAAAATCGCCGCGGTTCCGCTCGGCGGCTACGTGAAGTTCTTCGGCGACGACAATGCGGCGAGCGTGCCCGACCATGCGGCGGCCGCCGGCATGAGCGAAAGCGAAAAGCAGGACAGCTTCATCTTTAAGCCGGTCGGCTCCCGCGCCGCCGTGGTGGCGGCCGGGCCGATTGCGAATTTCGTGCTGGCAATTGCCATTTTCGCCGGTATTTTCATGATCGCCGGCAAGCAGAGCACGAGCGCCCGCGTCGATACGGTGCAGGCGGGAAGCGCCGCACAGAGCGCCGGCTTCAAGCCCGGAGATCTGGTGCTGGCCATCAATGGCGAGAAGATCGCCAGCTTCGCCGAAATGCAGCGCATCGTCAGCGTCAGCGCCGGCGAGCCGCTCGAGGTCGCGGTCGAGCGCGGCGGTGTGCCGCTCACGCTCAAGGCGACCCCCGAGCTCAAGGAGATCAAGGACAATTTCGGTAACGTGCACCGCCTCGGCGTGCTGGGCATCAGCCGCTCCATGGCGCCCGGTGACATCAAGACGCAGAAGGTCGGGCCGTTGCAGGCCGTCGTCATGGGGGCGCAAGAGACCTGGTTCGTGGTCGACCGCACATTGTCCTATCTCGGCGGGGTATTCACCGGCCGGGAGGCGGCCGATCAGCTCGGCGGCCCGATTCGCATCGCCCAGGTCTCCGGCCAAGTGGCCACCGCCGGCTTCGCGGCGCTTATTCATCTGACGGCGGTCTTGTCGGTCTCGATCGGGCTATTGAATCTGTTCCCGATCCCGCTGCTCGATGGCGGTCACCTTTTGTTCTATGGAATCGAGGCGGCCCGCGGTCGGCCGCTGTCCGAGCGCGCCCAGGAGGTCGGGTTCCGGATTGGCCTGGCGATCGTCGTCATGTTGATGATTTTTGCAACGTTTAATGACATCTTGCACCTTGCCACCTCATAATCGTTGCCGATGGGCAACTTTTTGAGGGGAAAGGGAAAGTTGGGTCGGGAGTTTCGTTTGCAGTGCGGCTAAAACGCTGTACAAAGCCAAAGAAAGCCTAGCCCGGCAGTCGGCCAAATCCGCAGCGGGGGCGGCCGCTTAGGATCAAGAAGGCGCGTTGCGCATGGGACTTTGTGTGCGGTTGGTTCGGGGGCTGGCCCTTTGCTGTGTGGTCCTCGGCGGTATCGTTGTCGGCGCCGGGTGCGTGACAGTTGCGTCTTCGGGCGCTGCGGTTGCGCAATCCGCCAATTCCATTGCCGTGGAAGGTAACCGGCGGGTCGAGGCGGAGACCATCCGCTCCTATTTCAAGCCCGGCCCGGGTGGCCGGCTGGGGCCGCTGGAGATCGACGAGGCGCTCAAGGCGCTCTACGCCACCGGCCTGTTTACCGATGTCCGCATCAATCATTCCGCCGGCCGCTTGGTGGTCACGGTGGTCGAAAACCAGGTGATCAACCGAGTCGCCTTCGAGGGCAACAAGAAGGCCAAGGACGAACAGCTCAAGACCGAAGTGCAATCGAAGCCGCGCGGAACGCTGTCGAGGCCGACCGTGCAGGCCGACGTGCAGCGCATCATCGAGATCTATCACCGCAGCGGGCGCTTCGACGTGCGGGTCGAGCCGAAGATCATCGATCTGCCGAACAATCGCGTCGACCTGGTGTTTGAGATTACCGAAGGCGAAAAGACCGGCGTGAAGCTTATCCGCTTCGCCGGAACGCACGCATTCTCGGACGGCCGCCTGAAGGACGTGATCAAGACCTCGGAAAGCCATCTGCTCAGCTTCCTGCAGACGACCGATATCTACGATCCCGATCGAGTCGAAGCCGACCGCGACCTGCTGCGCCGCTTCTATCTCAAGCAGGGCTATGCCGACGTTCGAATCGTCTCGACGGTCGGAGAGTACGACCCGGCCCGGAAGGGATTTGTCATCACCTTCACCATCGACGAGGGCGGCCAGTATCGGGTCGGCACCGTCGACGTCATCTCGAACGTGCACGCGATCGATCCGGCATCGCTGCGAAGCAGGCTCAAGCTCAACAGCGGCAACGTGTACAACGCCGACCTGGTCGAGAAGTCGGTTGAAGCGATAACGATCGAGGCCGCCAAACGCGGCTATGCCTTCGCCAGCGTGCGTCCGCGCGGCGACCGCGACTTCCAGAGCAAGACCATCAATCTCGCCTTCGTGGTCGAGGAAGGCACGCGCGCCTATATCGAGCGCATCAACATAAACGGGAATACACGCACCCGCGACTACGTGATCCGGCGCGAATTCGATATCGGCGAGGGCGACGCCTATAACCGCGCATTGGTCGACCGCGCCGAGCGCCGGTTGAAAAACCTGAACTACTTCAAATCGGTCAAGATCACCAACGAGCCCGGTTCGGCGCCGGACCGCGTCGTCCTCAACGTGAACGTCGAGGAAATGGCGACCGGCGAGTTCTCGATCGCCGGCGGCTACTCGACCGCCGACGGATTTATTGCCGAGACCAGCGTTGCCGACCGCAACCTCATGGGCCGCGGTCAATATGCCAAGGCGTCGGTGACTTATGGCCAGCGCACGCGCGGCGTCGACCTGTCATTCGTCGAACCCTATCTGCTGGGCTATCGCATGGCCGGCGGCATCGACCTGTTTGCGCGGCAGAACCTGGCCTCGTCATACGTCTCCTACGACAGCCGAACAATCGGCGCCAATCTGCGCCTGGGCTTTGCGCTGACCGAAGAAGTTGCGTTCCAGCCGCGCTATTCGATCTACCAACAGAAGATCACGCTGCCGGATGCGTACAACAACTGTCAATTTTCACCCTATGCGACTGCAATGGGCGGGCCCGGCGTAAGCCAGACCAACGAAGCGACTCGCCAAGCCGGTGGCGGCGGCCTGAATGACGGCGGCAACTGCTACTCGGACGGCGAGGCTACGCTCGCCGTGCGCAAGGAGTTGGCATCGGGCCCGGTCATGGTTTCGTTGGTCGGCTATTCGCTGGCCTATAACACCCTCGATAACAACAAGTCGCCGACCAGCGGCTTCTACGCCGAGCTCAAGCAAGATTTCGCCGGGGTCGGCGGCGACGTGAATTTCATCCGCTCGACCGCGGAAACGCGCACCTACTACGAAGTCTTCCCGGACGTGGTCGGCGTCTTCAAATTGCAAGGCGGTAACGTCGCCGGCTGGGGCGGCAAGGATCTGCGCATGCTGGATCACTTCCAGATGGGCCCGAACCTCGTGCGCGGTTTTGCGCCCGCCGGCCTTGGCCCGCGCGACCTGACCTCGGGAACGACCCAAGACGCGCTCGGCGGCACCATGTTCTGGGGCGCCAGCGTCGAGGCGCAAACGCCGCTCTACTTCTTGCCGAAGGACATCGGCATCAAGGTCGCGACCTATGTCGACGCCGGTTCGCTGTGGGACTACCAGGGTCCGACCACTTGGAACGTGACCGGCGAGACGCTTCAGGTCGGCGATACGAAGTCGATTCGCTCGTCGGTCGGTGTCGGCCTGATCTGGGATTCACCGCTCGGTCCGCTACGCTTCGATCTCGCTTACCCGCTGATGAAGGAAAGCTACGACCGCACGCAGATCTTCCGCTTCAGCGGCGGCACGAGGTTCTGATCTTGGCCGCGGTTGGCGGCACGGCACTGGCGGCATGAGCGAGCCGGTATTTTTACGACACAGCCGCGGTCTCACGCTGGATGAGATCGCAACCTTGGCCGATGCGATGCTGCTGGCGGCACCGGCGCACGCGCGCCGCATCGTCAATGTCGCCCCGCTCGATCGCGCGGCGCCGTCCGACCTCAGCTTCCTCGACAATAAAAAATATGTTTCGGCCGCCGCTGCGACCCATGCCGGTGCATGCCTGACCACGGCTGCGCTCGCCAAGGAGCTGCCGGCGCGGGTGGTGGCGCTCACCGTGCGGGAGCCCTATCGCGCCTTCGTGACGGTGGCGCGCGCATTATTTCCGCACTCGCTGCGGCCGTCGTCGCTCGCCAAGGCGGGCGACGTGGCCGGCGCCCATGTGCATCCGACCGCGCGGCTGGAAAACGGCGTCACCGTCGAGCCCGGCGCGGTGGTCGGTCCGGGCGCCGAAATCGGCGCCGGCAGCGTGATCGGGGCCACCGCCGTCATCGGGGCCGAGGTGCGGGTCGGGCGCGATTGTTCGATCGGCGCCGGGGCGACGATCACCGCCGCGCTGATCGGCGATCGTGTCGTCGTCCACCCCGGCTGCAAGATCGGTCAGGACGGCTTCGGCTTCGTGATGGGGGCTAAGGGCCACCTCAAGGTGCCGCAGGTCGGGCGCGTCATCATCCAGGACGATGTCGAGATCGGCGCCGGCACTACCATCGACCGCGGCGCCATTCGCGACACCGTGATCGGTGAAGGCACCAAGATCGACAACCTTGTCCAGGTAGGCCACAATGTCAGCATCGGCCGGCATTGCGTTTTAGTGGCGCAAACCGGCATTTCCGGCAGCGCGACGCTTGAAGACTTTGTCGTGTTGGGCGGGCGCGCTGGCGTCAATACCAACGTCACGGTCGGCGAGGGAGCACAGATAGCCGCAACCAGCATTGTGCATGGCGATGTGCCGGCGGGCGCGCGCTGGGGCGGTGCGCCGGCCAAGCCGGTGAAACTGTGGTTCCGCGAGATCATGATGCTCGAGCGACTTGCCCGCGGAAGTGGCGGCGCCGAAGCGGCAGCGGACGAATGAGATTATTGCCATGAAAGAAGCCGTCACCAAGCTCGAAGCGGCCGACATTGCGATGGTGCTCAAGATGCTGCCGCACCGCTATCCGTTTCTCATGGTCGATCGCGTCATCGATATTCGCGGCGATGACCACGGCATCGGAATCAAAAATGTGACGTTCAACGAACCGCATTTCCAGGGCCACTTCCCCGGCAATCCGGTATTTCCCGGCGTGTTGATGATCGAAGGCATGGCGCAGACGGCCGGCGTGCTTTGCATCATGGCGATCGCCTCGCCGCAGCCGAAGGCGGTGTTTTTTCTGACCATCGATAAGGCGAAGTTCCGCAAACCGGTTCTGCCGGGCGACACCATCGAGTACCACATGACGAAAATCGCCCAGCGCAAGTCGATGTGGTGGTATCGCGGCGAGGCCAAAGTGGCCGGCCAGATTGTCGCCGAGGCTGAGCTCGGCGCCATGATTTCCGACACATGAGCACGGCCATGATCGATGCCTCGGCGCGGATCGAGGCCGGGGCAGTGATCGGACGCGATGTATCGATCGGTCCCTATTGCACCATCGGCCCGCATGTGACGGTCGGCGACGGCTGCCGCCTGCTCGCGCATGTGAATCTCACCGGCCATACGACGATCGGTCCGCGCACCGTCATCCATCCTTTCGCCTCGCTCGGCTCTCCGCCGCAGTCGTTCAGCTATCGCGGCGGGCCGACCAAACTCGTGGTCGGCGCCGATTGCGACATCCGCGAAGGCGTGACCATGAACACCGGCACCGAGGACGACCGCGGGATAACGCAAGTCGGCGACCGCTGTTTCTTCATGGTCAGCTCGCATGTCGGGCATGATTGCACGGTCGGAAACAATGTCGTGTTCGCCAACAACGCCATGCTCGCTGGCCACGTCAGCATCGGCGACTATGTCGTGTTCGGCGGCGGCGTGGCGGTGCGTCAGTTCGTCCGCATCGGCGACGGCGCGATGATCGTGGGCCTCAGCGGCGTTCGCGCCGACGTCATTCCGTGGGGCATGGTGCACGGGCCGCTCGCCCACCTGATCGGGCTCAATGTGGTCGGCATGCGCCGGCGCGGCCTCAGCAAAGCCGATGTCCATCGCGTGCGCGCGGCATATCAGGCCTTGTTCTTCGGCGACGGCGAGTTCCGCGCGCGGCTCGAGCGCGTCGCCGCCGAGCATGGCGCGGATGCGCAGGTGGCGAAGATCATCGATTTCATTCGCGCCGGAAAGCGCCCGCTCACCATGGCGGTGAAACGCAACGAAGCCGACGAGGACGCATGAGCATTGCGCCCGCCGCAGGGCAGCAAGGCCCGCTCGCGCTGATTTGCGGCGGCGGCAGCCTGCCTCTGGCGGTGGCGGATATGGTGGCCGCGCGCGGACGCAAAGTCTTGCTGTTTCCGCTGCGCGGCACCGCCGATGGAGCCGGGGTCGAGCGCTATCCGCATCATTGGATGCATATGGGCCAAGTCGCGAAGTTGATGCGTCTCGCCCACGCTGCAAACTGCCGCGACATGGTGTTCATCGGATCTCTGGTGCGACCCTCGTTGTGGCAAATCCGCTTTGATTTCAAGACGCTGATGCTGCTGCCGCGGATCGCGGCGGCATACCGCGGCGGCGACGATCATCTGTTGTCGAGGGTCGGCCGTTTCTTCGAACAAAATGGCTTCCATGTCCTCGGCGCGCACGAAGTGGCGCCGCAAATTCTGGTGCCGGAAGGCGTGCTTGGCCGCGCGCAGGCGGCCGAACGCGACCGCGCCGACATCGCCTTGGGTTTCGACTATCTGCGCGCCACCGGCCCGTTCGACGTCGGCCAAGCGGTCGTCGTGGCCGGAAAACATGTGCTGGCGGTGGAGGCGGCGGAAGGCACCGACCAAATGCTTGCCCGCGTCGCCGAGTTGCGCGCGAGCGGCCGCGTGTTTGCGCCGGCGGGCAGCGGCGTGCTGGTGAAGGCGCCCAAGCCCGGGCAAGATCGGCGCTTCGATCTGCCGTCAATCGGTCCGCTGACGGTCGAAGGCGTTGCGCGCGCGGGGCTTGCCGGCATCGCCGTTGTGGCGGGCGGCACCGTTGTCGCCGAACCGGAGCGGCTGGTGGCGGCGGCCGACCGTGCCAATATTTTTGTCGTCGGTGCGCCTGCCGGAACCGAGCGATGAGCCGCGTGCCGGCACCGGGACGAACAAACGCGCCGGGCCCGCATGTCTTTCTGGTGGCCGGCGAGGAATCGGGTGACCGCCTGGGCGCAGCATTGATCGCCGCGATCAAGCGGCGCCACCAAGGCGCGCGGTTTTCCGGCGTCGGCGGGGCGCATATGGCCGACGAAGGCGTCCATAGCCTGTTTCCACTCGGCGATCTGGCAATCGTTGGCTTTGCCGCGATCCCGGCGAGCCTGCCGAAAATCTTGGCGCGCATTCGCGAAGCCGCTGACGCTGTCGTTGCCGCGCGGCCCGATGTCCTGGTCATCATCGATAGTCCAGAATTCACCCATCGCGTGGCGCGGCGGGTGCGAGCAAGCGCGCCGGCGATTCCGATCGTGGACTATGTGTGCCCGTCGGTGTGGGCCTGGCGGCCGGGGCGCGCGCGCGCCATGCGATCTTACGTGGATCATGTGCTGGCGCTGCTGCCGTTCGAACCGGCGGCGATGCGGCGGTTGGGCGGCCCGGCTTGCACTTTCGTCGGCCATCCGCTGAGCGAGCGGGTCGGGAAACTGCGCCCGAACGCCGAAGAGGCGCGCCGGCGGCTCGGCGATCCGCCGCTGCTGCTGGTGCTACCGGGCAGCCGCTCCGGCGAAATCCGCCGCATGGCGGAAGTGTTCGGCGATGCGGTGGCGAAGGTGGCCGATCGCGTCGGTGCGCTGGAGGTGGTGGTGCCGGCGGTCCCAAGACTTGCCGATACCGTGCGAACCGCGATCGCGTCCTGGCGCGTTCCGGCGCGGGTGGTGACCGACTCTAGCGAAAAGGACGCAGCCTTTCGCACGGCGCGGGCGGCGCTTTCCAAATCAGGCACCTCGACGCTCGAACTGGCGGTTGCCGGGGTTCCGATGGTCGCCGCTTACAAGGTGTCGCTGCTGGAAGAACTGATCGGCCGCATGTTCATCAGAGTGCAAAGCTACATCCTCGCCAATCTGGTTTTGGGCGAAAACGTGGTGCCGGAATTCTTGCAGCGGGACTGCACGGCCGAACACCTTGCCGAGGCGCTGCTGCCGCTGCTGGGCGAGACGCCGGAGCGGCAGCGGCAGGTCGAAGCCTTCGGCCGCCTCGATGGGCTCATGGATAACGGTAAGGCCGCGCCCAGCGACCGCGCCGCCACGGTGGCCCTGGATTGCGCCGGCGCCCTTAACCAACCTAAACGCGAGGCAGTGGCGTCGGTGCCGCCAAGGGCGTAGTTTTTCCGCTCGAATAGCCGTATGCCATGGCCGACAGTCTGGAATCCCGCCTTTGACCTTGCCCGCCCGCGCCGCGATCACCGCCGTCCACGGCTATTTGCCGCCGGACCTGCTCACCAATGCGGAACTGGCGCGCATGGTGGACACCAGCGACGCCTGGATCACCGAGCGCAGCGGCATCAAGGAGCGGCACATCCTGAAAGGCGAGGGGCTCGGCACCTCGCACATGGCGGCGGAAGCGGTGCGCGGGCTGCTGGAAAAGACCGGCACCAAGCCTGACGAGGTCGATCTGCTGATCTGCGCCACCACCACGCCGGACATGCAGTTCCCGTCCACCGCCAATCTGATCTGCGACATGGTCGGCGTGCGCAATATCGGCAGCTTCGACGTGCAGGCGGCCTGCTCGGGCTTTCTCTATTCGCTTACCATCGCCTCGCAATTCATCGCCAACGGCACCGCGCGCAAGGTGGTGGTGGTCGGCGCCGACAAGATGTCGTCGATCATCGACTACACCGACCGCGCGACTTGCGTTTTGTTCGGCGACGGCGCCGGCGCCGTGCTGCTCGAGCCGAGCGAGAGCGGCTACGGCATCATGGACTCGCTGATCCGTTCCGACGGCGCCGGCATGATCCATCTGCATCAGAAGGCGGGCGGCAGCCGCATGCCGGCGAGCGCTGAAACGGTGGCTAAGCGCCTGCACTACGTGCATCAGGAAGGCGCGGCAGTCTACAAATTTGCCATCGCGCGCATGGCGGAGGTCGCCGGCGAGATCATGGCGCGCAACAATCTGCGCGGCGACATGATCGACTGGCTGGTGCCGCACCAGGCCAACAATCGCATCATCGAGTCGACCGCCGAACGCATGGGCATCCCGATGGAAAAGGTGATGGTGACCATCCACAAATATGGCAACACCACCAATGCCACCATTCCGCTCTGCCTGTGGGACTACGAACCGAAGCTCAAAGCCGGCAACCGCCTGCTGCTGGCCGCCTTCGGCGGCGGCTTCACTTGGGCCGGTGTCTATGTGACCTGGGCCTATGACGGCGCCAAGGCGCCCAAGCTCAATGGCGGCGCCACAAACGGAAAGGGCGGCTAACCGCCCCCACCGCAAAACTATCCGAGAGACTATTTGCGCCGCGAAATCGGCGCGTAATCCCGCCGCGTGGCGCCGGTGTAGAGCTGGCGCGGGCGGCCGATCTTCTGCTTCGGATCCTCGATCATTTCCTTCCACTGCGCGATCCAGCCGACCGTGCGCGCGAGCGCGAACAACACGGTGAACATGGTGGTGGGGAAGCCCATCGCCTTGAGCGTGATGCCCGAATAGAAGTCGATGTTGGGATAAAGCTTCTTTTCCAGGAAATACTCGTCGTGCAGCGCGACCTTCTCGAGCTCCATGGCGACGTCGAGCAGCGGATCGTCCTTGATGCCGAGCTCGGTCAGCACCTCATGGCAGGTCTTCTGCATGATCTTGGCGCGCGGATCGTAGTTCTTGTAGACGCGGTGGCCGAAGCCCATCAGCCGGAACGAATCGTTCTTGTCTTTCGCGCGCTTGACGAATTCCGGGATGCGATTGACGCTGCCGATCTCCCGCAGCATGTTGAGCGCGGCTTCGTTGGCGCCGCCATGCGCGGGGCCCCACAGGCAGGCGCAGCCGGCGGCGATGCAGGCGAACGGATTGGCGCCCGATGAGCCGGCCAGCCGCACGGTCGAGGTCGAGGCGTTCTGCTCGTGGTCGGCGTGCAGGATGAAGATGCGGTCCATGGCGCGCGCCAGCACCGGGTTTACCTTGTAGTCCTCGCTCGGCACGGCGAAGCACATGCGCAGGAAGTTCGAGGCGTAGTCGAGCTCGTTCTTCGGATAGATGAACGGCTGGCCGATCGAATATTTGTAGGCCATGGCCGCCAGCGTCGGCACCTTCGCGATCATGCGGAGCGAGGCGATCATGCGCTGATGCGGATCCGAGATGTCGGTGGAGTCGTGATAGAACGCCGACAGCGCGCCGATGCAGCCGGTCATCACCGCCATCGGATGGGCGTCGCGCCGGAAACCCTGGAAAAACCGGGCCATCTGCTCGTGCACCATGGTGTGCCGAGTGACGCGATAGTCGAAATCGTGCTTTTGCGACGGTGTCGGCAATTCGCCGTACAGCAGGAGGTAGCAAGTCTCCAGGAAATCGCCGTGCTCGGCGAGCTGGTCGATCGGATAGCCGCGATAGAGCAGGATGCCTTCGTCACCGTCGATATAGGTGATCTTGGACTCGCAGCTCGCCGTCGAGGTGAAGCCGGGGTCGTAGGTGAAGATGCCGCTCTCGCCGTAGAGCTTGGCGATGTCGATCACGTCCGGCCCGATTGTGCCGCTGTAGACCGGGAAGTCCCAGTTTTTGTTGCCGACGGTGATGGTACCGGATTTTTTGTCGGCGTCAGTCTTGGCGTCCATGGTCGAACCCTCGAATTGGCAGCGAGCGGTACGCTAGAAAATCGTGTGGCCGGGAAACCGTGACGCCGGGTCGGGCGTATGGGGTTCCGGCCGCATTTTGGGTAGCCCATTCAAGTGTGGGCTGCAAGACAGCGCAAACAGCGATCCTGCCTGTCATACAGGCATGACTCCCGTCATTGATCTGGAGCAAAAATCTAGGGCGTTCCGGCGCTGGCCTGGTCGCGCAGGCGCGCCAGGCTCTCGTCCCGGCCGAGTACGGCCAGCACGTCGAAGATCGGCGGCGAGGTGGTCCGCCCGGTGAGCGCGGCCCGTAATGGTTGTGCCACGGCGCCGAGTTTGAGGCCCGAACGCTCGGCAAAGGGCCGCACCACCGCCTCGACCGCCGTAACGGTCCAGTCGGTGACGGCTTCGAGCTCCGGCAGCAGCGCGCCGATCAGGGCTTTCGCCTCAGGCGTGAGCACGACCTTGGCCTGGTCGTTGATGTCGAGCGGGCGGCTCGCCCACAGGAAGCGGGAGGCGTCGAACAACTCGACCAAAGTCTTAGCGCGCTCCTTCAAGCCCGGCATAGCGGCGAGCAGCTTGGTGCGTAAGCCCGGCGTCATTTTGCTGGCGAGGTCCTGTCCGCCGGCGATATGCGGCAGCAGCTGCTCGAGGATGGCGATCAGGTCGGCGTCGTTGGTCGTCCGGATGTAGTGCCCGTTGAGGTTTTCGAGCTTGGCAAAATCGAAGCGGGCCGGCGAGCGTCCGATCTGCGGCAGGTCAAAGGCCGCCACCATCTCCTCGGTGGTGAAAGTCTCCTGGTCGCCATGCGCCCAGCCGAGCCGGACCAGGTAGTTGCGCATGGCCGCCGGCAGGTAGCCCATGGCCCGGTAGGCGTCGACCCCGAGCGCGCCGTGGCGCTTGGACAGCTTGGAGCCGTCCGGCCCGTGGATCAGGGGGATATGCGCCATGATCGGCACGTTCCAGCCGAGCGCTTCGTAGATGTGCTTCTGGCGGGCGCCGTTGGTGAGGTGGTCGTCGCCGCGGATGATATGGCTGACGCTCATGTCGTGGTCGTCCACCACCACGGCCAGCATGTAGGTGGGCGTGCCGTCGGAGCGCAGCAGCACCAGGTCGTCGAGGTCGGAATTCTGCCAGACCACGCGGCCCTGCACCTGGTCCTCGATCACGGTCTCGCCGGTTTGGGGAGCCTTGAGGCGGATCACCGGCTTGACGCCCGGCGGCGCCTCGGACGGGTCGCGGTCGCGCCAGCGTCCGTCATAGAGCTTGGAGCGGCCCTCGCGGCGGGCGGCCTCGCGCATCTCGGTGAGTTCCTCCGGCGAGGCATAGCAGTGATAGGCCTTGCCGGCGGCGAGCAGCTGTTCGGCAATCTGACGGTGGCGGGCCGCGCGCGTGAACTGGAACACGATGTCGCCGTCCCAGGTCAGCCCCAGCCAGGTCAGCCCGTCGATGATGGCGGCGATGGCGGCCGAGGTCGAACGCTCGCGGTCGGTATCCTCGATCCGCAGCAGCATCTTGCCACCGCGGTTGCGCGCATAGAGCCAATTGAAAAGCGCCGTGCGGGCGCCGCCGATATGGAGGAAGCCGGTGGGGGAAGGCGCAAATCGGGTGACGACAGGCTCGGTCATCGCCGGGCGTGTACCACAGTTGCGGGGAAAGTTGCGGGGAAAGGTGTCAGCGCAATTGACATTGAGCCGAGCGGCACGTCATGGCACAAGCCGCCGTGAACGGCGGGGTGGCATAGGCCGCCTGATCGCGGCCGAGTCGCATCATAGGGTTGAACGCAGAGTCGAGGAAGCATGGCGCAGGACGATAAGGCAACTGGTGTTCCAGGGACGGAGGAGGTCGGCCGCGACTTCATCCGCGACATAGTCAAGGCCGATCTCGACGCCGGGCGCATCAAGCAGGTCGTCACCCGCTTTCCGCCCGAGCCGAACGGATACCTTCATATCGGCCATGCCAAGTCGATCTGTCTGAATTTCGGCATTGCGGAGGAATTCGGCGGCCGCTGTCATCTGCGCTTCGACGATACCAATCCCACGAAGGAAGAGCAGGAATATATCGACGCCATCGAGCGCGACGTGCGCTGGCTCGGCTTCGATTGGGGCAAGCACCTTTATCACGCCTCGGACTATTTCGAGCGGCTCTACGGCTGGGCCGAGGATCTGATCCGCACCGGCAAAGCCTATGTGGATGACCAGACCCAGGACGAGATGCGCGGCACGCGCGGCACGCTCACCGAGGCCGGACAGAACAGCCCGTTCCGCGACCGCAGCGTGGAGGAGAACCTGGACCTGTTCCGCCGGATGCGCGCCGGAGAATTCCCCAACGGCGCGCGGGTGCTGCGCGCCAAGATCGACATGACGTCGGGCAACATCAATCTGCGCGACCCGGTGCTGTACCGGATTTTGGATGCCAACCATCCGCGCACCGGGGCGACCTGGAAGATCTATCCGAGCTACGACTTCGCGCACGGCCAGTCCGACGCGATCGAGGGCATTACCCATTCGATCTGTACGCTCGAATTCGAGGACCATCGGCCGCTCTACGATTGGTTCATCGCCAATCTGAAGGTGCCGGCGCAGCCGCATCAGTACGAATTCGCGCGGCTCAATCTGACCTACACCGTGCTGTCCAAGCGCGTGCTTACCGAGCTGGTGCGCGGTGGCCACGTCACCGGCTGGGACGATCCGCGCATGCCGACGCTGGCCGGCTTGCGCCGGCGCGGCGTGCCGCCGGAAGCGATCCGCGATTTCATCAAGCGCGTCGGCGTTTCCAAGGCCAACAGCGTGGTGGACGCCGGCATGTTCGAATTCTCGGTGCGCGAGGCGCTCAACAAAACCGCGCTGCGGCGCATGGCGGTGCTGCGGCCGCTCAAAGTCGTGATCGAGAATTACCCGGACGGCCAATCGGAGGACTTGGACGCGGTCAACAACCCGGACGATCCGGCGGCGGGCACGCACAAGATTAAATTTTCCCGCGAGTTCTATATCGAGCAAGACGACTTCATGGAGAACCCGCCGAAAAAATTTTATCGGCTATCGCCCGGCACCGAGGTGCGGCTGCGCTACGCTTTTTTCATCACCTGCCGCGAGGTCGTGAAGAACGCTAAGGGCGAAGTGATCGAGCTTCGTTGCAGCTACGATCCCGCGACCAAGGGCGGCAACGCGCCGGACGGCCGCAAGGTGAAGGCGACGATCCATTGGGTGTCGACGGCGCATTCGGTTTCGGCGCAAGTGCGGCTCTACCATCCGTTGTTCACCAGGCCCGATCCGAGTGGCGGCGAAAATTTCACCGCCGATCTCAATCCGAATTCGCTCGAGCTGTTGAGCGGCGCGCGGCTCGAGCCGGCGATTCTCGACGCCGAGATCGAAAAGCCGGTGCAATTCGAACGGCAGGGCTATTTCTGCCGTGACAGGGAGTCGACGCCTGAGCGGCCGATATTCAACCGCACCATCGGTCTGCGCGACACCTGGGCGAAGGATCAGGCCAAGGACCAGGCCAAGGAAAAAGCCGCCGGCTGAGGGTTGGACGTAACGCATAACCACAACCTAGCCACAACCTGTGGCTGGTGTACCATGGTGCCCGATTGACGTGAGCGTCGGGGGGGCGCCGCGCCATGGTCCAAAATAACGCCCAAGAAGACGCCCGAGACAAGAAGCCGCGAACGCGCGCCAAGACTTGGACAGGCAAGGCCTGGGCGGCGGATATCGACGCCGCGCGGCGGCGCGCCGGATTCATGCTGCCGGCCGGGTTGGCCGATATTGCCGGCGGGCTGCGCCGCCTGGTCTCGCAATGGGCGTTGGCCGAAGTCGCGCCCGGGCGGCTGGTGCCCTGGCTGCCGGTCGCCTTCGGCTTCGGCATCGTCGGTTATTTCACCGCGGGTCGCGAACCGGCCTGGTGGGCGGCGTCGGCACTGGCGTTCGCCGGGATCGCGGTCGCATTTGCGGCGCGCCGGCGTGCGGTCGGCTTTCCGCTCGCGCTCGGCTTAGCCGCCATCGCCGCCGGCTTTGCCACCGCGACGCTCAGGACCGTGCGTATCGCGCATCCGGTGTTGCAGGTCCCGGCATCGAGCGTGATGCTCGCAGGCTTCGTCGAAATCCGCGAGGAACGCGAGCGCAGCGACCGCGTCGTGATACGCGTGCATCGCTTCGAAGGACGGCGCCTCGCGGAAGCGCCCGATCGCGTCCGGGTCGCGGTGCGCAAGGGCACGGCGCCGGCGGTCGGCAGCTTTGTCGAGCTCAAGGCGCATCTGTCGCCGCCACTGGCTCCCTTAAGGCCCGGCGGCTACGACTTCGCGCGCGATATGTATTTCCAGCGCATCGGCGCCTCCAGCTATGCGCTCGGTGCGATCAGGACCGTGGCGGCGCCGGTCATGCCCGGCGTCTGGCTGCGCTACGCGTCGTTTATCGATGCCTTGCGGGAAGCGATCGACAAGCGCATCGGCGCCGTGGTGCCGGGCGACCGCGGATCGATCGCGTCGGCGCTGATCACCGGCAAGCGCGACGCGATAACGACGCCGGTCAACGACGCGATGTATATATCGAGCCTCGCCCATGTGCTGTCGATCTCCGGCTATCACATGGCGGTGGTCGCGGGCGTGGTCTTCTTCTTCATTCGGGCAGGGCTGGCATTGATCCCGTCGCTCGCCAGCCGCCATCCGATCAAGAAATGGGCGGCTGGCGGTGCGCTGCTCGCCGCGGCGTTCTATCTGCTGCTGTCGGGCGCCGAGGTGGCGACCCAGCGCTCGTTCATCATGATCGCGATCGTGCTGGCCGGCGTCATGGTAGACCGGCCGGCGCTGACGTTCCGCACGCTCACGGTCGCGGCGTTCGGTGTGCTGCTGCTGGCGCCTGAATCGGTCGTGCATCCGAGCTTCCAGATGTCGTTTGCGGCGACGCTCGCACTTATCGCGGCCTATCAATACGGCCTGCCGTGGCGCGCCAATGCCGACTCATCGCTCGGCGCGCGCGTGGCGCTGTGGGGAGGGCGCGAAATCGCCGGGCTCATCCTCGCGTCGCTGGTCGCCGGTCTCGCGACCACGCCCTATGCCGCCTATCACTTCCATCGTCTGGCGCCCTATGGCGTGATCGCCAATCTGCTGGCCATGCCGGTGGTGTCGGCCTGGGTGATGCCGATGGGTATTCTCGGCGTGCTGGCGATGCCGTTTGGCTTCGATGCGATCTTTTGGCGGCTGATGGGCGACGGCCTCGACTGGATGATCGCGGTGGCGCTGTGGGTGACGAGCCTTCCCGGCGCGGTCGGCCGCATCCAGGCCTTCGGCAGCGGCCCCCTATTGCTGGGCACAGGCGGGTTGCTGCTGCTGTGTCTGCTGCGCACGCCGTTGCGCTGGAGCGGGGCGGTGCTGGCGCTCGCCGCAAGCCTGTGGGCGGTCACAGCACCGCGGCCCGATGTGCTGGTGGCGGGCGACGGCCAGGTCGCGGCCGTGCGTGGCCCTGCTGGGCGGCTTCCGTGCTGCACAGCGGCTGCGACACCTTCGCGATCAAGGAATGGCTCGCCGCCGACGGCGACGCCCGCACCGTGAAGGACGCCGCCCTGCATGACGGCGTGCGTTGCGATGCCGCCGGCTGCATCGGGCGGCTGGCGGATGGCCGACTGGTGTCGATGGCCTTGTCGGCGGAAGCCTTCGCCGAGGATTGCACGCGTGCCGCTGTGGTGGTCAGCGCCCGCGAGGCGCCCGGGGACTGCGCCGCGCTCTTGCTCGACCGCAAGGCGTGGCGCGGCAATGGGGCGATGGCGCTGCGCTGGACCGGCGACCGTTTCGAGCAAAGCGCCGCCCGCCGGCCAGGTTACGAGCGGCCCTGGGCGCGTAGCCCACGTGAGCCTGCCGAAGCCGCGCAGGCGCCGACGCGGCCGGCGTCACGCGACGCGACGCCGCGGACGGACGATCTGGAGGCGGGAGATTAGGTTAGTAGCGGCGGAACAGGCCTGCCAGCTTACCCTGGATGCGCACGCGGTTGGGCGGCAGGATGCGCACTTCGTAGGCCGGATTGGCCGGTTCAAGCGCGATCGAGGCGCCACGGCGGCGGAACCGCTTCAGCGTGGCTTCCTCGTCGTCGATCAGCGCCACCACGATGTCGCCGGTCTCGGCCGCCTCGGAGCGGCGGATCAGCGCGATATCGCCATCCAGGATGCCGGCCTCGATCATGGAATCGCCGCGCACTTCCAGGGCGAAGTGCTCGCCGGCCGACAGCAGGTCGGGCGGCATGTTGATGACATGGCTGCGGGTCTGGATCGCCTCGATCGGCGTGCCGGCGGCGATGCGGCCCATGACCGGTACCGCGATCGAGCGAGTGCTGTCGTCGCCCTCGGCGGCAGCCCGCACCCGGCCGAGGTCGCCCTCGATCACGCTGGGGGTGAAGCCGCGCGAGCGTCCACCGCTGATGCCATGGGCGACCGAGGCCGGCAGCTTAATGACCTCGATGGCGCGCGCGCGGTTGGGCAGGCGGCGGATGAAGCCGCGCTCTTCCAGGGCGGTGATCAGCCGGTGGATGCCCGATTTGGAGCGCAGGTCGAGGGCGTCCTTCATCTCGTCAAAGGACGGCGGCACGCCCGATTCGGTCACCCGCTCGTGGATGAAGCGCAGGAGCTCGAACTGCTTGCGGGTCAGCATCTGTCTCTCTCCCGTCGCGGCCGGGGGCCCAGAAGGGCAACCGGCCAGAAACAAATCATGAACGAACACTATCTGTTCGATATGTGTTCCGCAACCATTTAATTTGGAGTGAAAAATGCGAAAGGCCGCTACAGGGCGAGCTTAAGGATGACGCAGTGTGAACCGGCGGGGGCCGCCGGCGCATTCGGCTCGCGGATCAACAGGCAGTCGGCCTTGGCCAAGGGCGCCATGAGGGAACTGTCCTGGACCGGCAGCGGGGTCGCTATCGGGCCATCCGGACCGGGGCTCAGCGTTGCGCGCATGTAATCGGCCCGCCCGTCATTGGCCGGCAGATCGCAGGCGAGGCGGGCCATCTCAGGGGCGCGCTCGACGTCATCGCGGCCGCAGAGCCGCCGGATCAGCGGCACCAGGAACAGGAAGGCGCAGACATAGGACGATACCGGGTTCCCCGGCACGCCTAGCACCTGCATGGCGCCTAGCCGGCCATGCATCATCGGCCGGCCGGGGCGCAGCGCCACCCGCCAGAACGACAGCTCAAGTCCCTCGGACGCCAGCGCTCGCTGCACCAGATCATGCTCGCCGACCGAGGCGCCGCCGCTGGTGAGCAGGATATCGGCGCCCCAGTCGCGGGCGCGCCGGACCGCCGCCGCGATGTCCTCGATGCGGTCGCGGGCGATGCCGAGATCGATGACCTCGGCGCCTTCGCTGCGCGCCATCGCGATGAGGGCAAAACCGTTGGAATAGACGATCTCGCCCGGACCCGGCGTGCTGCCGGGTGGCACCAGCTCGTCGCCGGTGCCAAGCACCGCCACCTTGGGCCGCCGGTGCACGCGCACAGTCGGATGGTTCATGGCAGCGGCCAGCATCAGGTCGCGGTCGGTGAGCCGGCGGCCTTTGCGGAGCAGGATCTGGTCTTTCGCGAAGTCGATGCCCTGGTCGCGTACATTGCGGCCCTTGGCGGTCGGCTTCTGGATCGTGACCGCGTCGCCTTCGCGCGCGGTGAGCTCCTGGATCACCACGGTATCGGCACCCGCCGGCATCACGCCGCCGGTGAAAATGCGCGCGGCTTGTCCGGCGCCGACCTCACCTTCGAAGGGATGGCCGGCGGCGACTTCGCCGATCAGCGTGAGCGTGACCGGCGCCAAGCCGACGTCGGCTGCGCGCACGGCATAGCCATCCATCGCGGAGACCGCGGCCGGCGGCTGGGTGCGCAGCGCGGCCATGTCGTCGTTGAGCACGCGGCCGAGCGCGTCGTTGAGCGCAACCGTTTCGGCCGGCAACGCGCTCGCCACGGCGAGCACGCGCTGCAACGCTTCGGCGACCGGCATCAGCGTCACGGGCAATCCTCATGGCGCATGATCTTTTCCGAAAACCGGTTCCTACTCTTCGGGATCATGCGCTAATCCTCCACGTGATAGTCGCCGGATTTGCCGCCGCGCTTCTCGAGCAGACGAATGCCTTCGATGCGCATGCCGCGCTCGATCGCTTTGACCATGTCATAGATGGTGAGACACGCGATCGATACCGCCGTGAGCGCTTCCATCTCGACGCCGGTCTGCCCGGTCACCTTCACCGTGGCTCGCACCAGGAAGCCGGGCAGGCTGTGCTCCGGATTGATCTCGACCTCGACCTTGGTGATCGGCAGCGGATGGCAGAGCGGGATCAACCCGTGCGTGCGCTTGGCCGCCATAATGCCGGCAACGCGCGCGGCGCCCAGCACGTCGCCCTTCATGGCATTGCCCGCGAGCACCACGTCGAGCGTCTGCTTGCGCATGATCACGCGGCCCTCCGCAACGGCAAGCCGTTCGGTGGTGCTCTTGGCGGTGACATCGACCATGCGCGCTTCGCCGCGGTGGTCGATATGGGTGAGCTCGGCGTTGGCGAGCATCGGAGCCGGCTTCGCCGTTTTCTTCGGACGCCGCGCGACGAGTTTTTTGCCGCGCGCCATGGTTCACTCCGCCGCGGCGCGGCGCGGCGCGCGTGCGAGCAATGCGCGGGTTGCCGCGGTGACGTCGGGCTGCCGCATCAGGCTTTCGCCGACCAGGAACGTCGAGATGCCGATGTGCGCGAGCCGGGCCAGATCGGCCGGCGTGTTGAGGCCGCTTTCGGCGACGACGATGTGCTCGCGTGAAATCTTCGGCGCCAGCCGCTCGCTCACCGTCAGCGAAGTCTCAAAGCTGCGCAGGTCGCGATTGTTGATGCCGATGAGACGCGACTCGAGCCTGAGCGCGCGCGCAAGCTCCTCCTCGTTGTGCACTTCCACCAGCACGTCCATGCCATAGGCGAAGGCCGCATCCTCGATCGCCTTCGCCGCCGCATCGTCAACCGCCGCCATGATGATCAGGATGCAATCGGCGCCGAGCGCGCGCGATTCCACCACCTGATAGGGCTCGTAGATGAAATCCTTGCGCAGAGCGGGCAGCGCGGTGGCGTTGCGCGCTGCGCTCAAGAATTCCGGCTGGCCCTGGAACGACGGCGAATCGGTGAGCACGGACAGACAGGTGGCGCCGCCGGCTTCATAGGCCTTGGCGAGCTGCGGCGGATCGAAATCGGCGCGGATCAGGCCCTTCGACGGGCTCGCCTTCTTGATCTCGGCGATCAGCGCGTAGGCGCCGCTCGCAATGCGGCGCTCGATCGCGCGCACGAAACCGCGCGGAGGTAAAGCGGCTTTTGCTTCGGCTTCAAGAGTGGCGAGCGGGCGCGCGCGTTTTGCGCTAGCGATCTCCTCGCGCTTGTATTCTTCGATCTTGGCGAGGATGTCCGACACGTCACATCTCCGCGGCGTTGGACACCGCAATCAGGCGGTCAAGGCTGCCTTCGGCCTCACCGCTGTCGATCGATTTGGCCGCCAGCGCGGCGCCTTCCTTCAAATCCTTGGCGTTGCCGGCAACGATAAGCGCAGCGGCGGCATTGAGGATGGACACATCGCGGAACGGACCCGGCTTGCCCTTGAGCACGTCGAGCAGCGCCTTGGCGTTCTGCACGCCATCGCCGCCGCGCAACGCTTCCGGCTTGACGCGGGCCAAGCCGGCATCTTCGGGCGTGACTTCGAAGGTGCGCACCTTGCCGTTCTCCAGCGCGGCCACGCTGGTGGGACCGGAAGTCGTGATCTCATCGAGGCCGTCGGAGCCGTGCACGACCCAGACGCATTCCGAGCCGAGATTGTTGAGCACCTGCGCCATCGGCACGATCCAATGCTTGGAAAACGTGCCGATCATCTGCCGCTTCACGCTTGCCGGGTTCGACAGCGGCCCCAGCAGATTGAAGATGGTGCGGGTGCCGAGCTCGACGCGGGTGGGCCCCACATTCTTCATCGCGGGATGATGCGCGGGCGCGAACATGAAGCCGATGCCGGCCTCGCGGATGCAACGGCCGACCTGGTCGGGCGAAAGATCGATCTTGACGCCGAGCGCTTGCAGCACGTCGGCGGCGCCGGAACGCGACGACAGCGCGCGATTGCCGTGCTTGGCCACCGGCACGCTAGCGCCCGCGACAATGAACGCGGCGCAAGTCGAGATGTTGAACGAGCCGGAGGCGTCGCCGCCGGTGCCGACGACGTCGATCGCGTCGGGCGGTGCTTTCACGGCCAGCATCTTGGCACGCATGGTGGTGACCGCGCCGGTGAGCTCGTCCACGGTTTCCCCACGCACGCGCAGCGCCATCAAGAGCCCGCCCATCTGCGAGGGCGTGGCTTCGCCCGACATCATGCGGTCGAAGGCATTGGCGGCTTCGTCGCGCGTGAGCGAGGCGCCAGTCGCGACCTTGGCGATGAGTGCTTTGAAATCGTCGGCCACCGGCTACCCCTCAACTCGCCAAATGTTCGGGGGATTTTTGTGCGGGGGCAGACGCGCGGGCCGGCGCTGCGCTCGACCGCCGGCCGCGTTGCGCGTTCCAGGCGGCGGCGAGATCGAGAAAATTCTTCAGCAGCAGACGGCCATGTTCGGACGCGATGCTCTCGGGATGGAATTGCACGCCGTGCACCGGCAAGCTGGCATGCGCAAGCCCCATCACCAGATGATCATCGGTTTCGGCGTTGACGGTGAGCTCGCGCGGCATGCTGGCGCGATCGAGCACCAGCGAATGATAGCGCGTCGCCTTGAATGGTCCGTTGATGCCGCGGAACACGCCGGTGTTGGTGTGACGAATTTCGGACAATTTGCCATGCACCGGCACCGGTGCGCGCACGACTTTGCCGCCGAAGGCCTGGCCGATTGCCTGATGACCGAGACAGACGCCGAGGATCGGAATGCTCGGCGCCGCCTTGCTGATGAGATCGAGGCAGATGCCAGCCTCGTTCGGCGTGCAAGGGCCGGGCGACAGCACGATGGCATCGGGCTCAAACGCCATCACGTCGGGGACGGAAATCTTATCGTTGCGATGCACGACGACGTCCGCCCCCAGCCCGCCCAGGTAATGGACCAGGTTGAAGGTGAAGCTGTCGTAGTTGTCGATCAAAACGATCATGTTTTTAAGCCCGCTCAAGGTCTTAGACGCGCGCTGTGGGAGCGGTCAAGGCCGAGCGCGAACCCGAGTGGCGGCGCGCAGATACAAGGTCACAGTTAGGCAACTTTGCTGGCTATGATGCCCCACACTACCCAATACCATCTCAGGAAGATTGCCATGCCTCGCATCACGTCCGCGTTGAACCAAAATTTCTCAGCGATAGCCCCCCTGGCGCGTGGAATCGCCAGGACGGTCCTCGCGGCAGGCCTGCTGGTCACGGCCTACGCAGGAAGCGTGCGTGCCGACACGCTGGCGTCCGCCTGCACGCAAAGCTATCAGCCGCAATCGCTGGACGTCACCCAGCCGATCAATCTCGGCCAGCTCAAGCGGCAAGTCTATTTCTATGCCTGCTCCGGCGCCTATGACAGCGAGCTCACCACGGTGCTGGCAGACGCGCAGAGCTATGTCGAGAAACGTGCAGCCGAGGTGTCGAAGTCCGCCCTCGTGCTGGATCTCGACGAGACGTCGTTGTCTAACCTTCCGCAGGAACTCGCCAACGACTTCGGATATATCCAGGACGTTCCCTGCGATCGTCTGCCCAAAGGTCCCTGCGGGTTCGACAACTGGGTCTTGAGCGCGAGCGCCAAGGCGATCCCCGGCACTTTGTCGCTGTTCAAGGCGGCGAAGGCGCACAAGGTGGCGGTGTTTTTCATCACCGGCCGGCACGAGGGGGAAAAGCTGCGCGATGCGACGGTGAAAAACCTGCAGAGTGCAGGCTTTGCCGCGTGGGACGGCCTCGTGTTGCGTCCAGCTTCAGCGGGCAACTTGTCGGTTGCCGGCTACAAGTCGAGCGAACGCGAGAAAATCGCCGCGCAGGGCTACAGCATCATCGTCAATGTCGGCGATCAGCAGAGCGATCTCGACGGCGGCTACGCCGAGCGGGCCTACAAGCTGCCGAACCCGTTCTATTACCTTCCCTGACGGCGGGCTGGCCTACTGCCCGCGCTTGGCGGTGCTGGCGAAGCGGCGGGCTTCCTCGGCGGCGCGGAACAGGGCCTTCGCCTTGTTGACGCATTCCTGCTGCTCGGTGTCGGGATTGCTGTCGGCGACGATGCCGGCGCCGGCCTGCACATACATGGTGCCGTTCTTGATGAGCGCGGTGCGCAGCACGATGCAGGTGTCCATCTCGCCGGCGGCGGAAAAATAGCCGACGCAGCCGGCGTAAAGTCCGCGCTTTTCCTTCTCCAGTTCGTCGATGATCTGCATGGCGCGAACTTTCGGCGCGCCCGACACGGTGCCGGCGGGAAAGCCGGCAGCGAGCGCATCGAGCGCGTCGCGGTCGGGATGCAGCTTGCCCTCGACGTTGGAGACGATGTGCATGACGTGACTGTAGCGCTCGACGTAGAACTGATCGGTGACGGTGACCGTGCCGATCTTGGCGACGCGGCCGACGTCGTTGCGCCCGAGATCGAGCAGCATCAGATGCTCGGCGCGCTCCTTCGGATCGGCGAGCAACTCTTCTTCCAGCGCCTTGTCCTCGTGCGGCGTAGCACCGCGCGGACGCGTGCCGGCGATCGGACGGATGGTCACGACGTCGCCGCTCACCTTGACGAGAATTTCGGGACTCGAACCGGCGACCGCGAAGCTGCCGAAGTCGAGGAAGTAGAGGTAGGGCGACGGATTGGTCCGCCGCAGCGCGCGATAGAGCGAGAACGGCGGCAGCGTGAACGGCGTCTCGAAGCGCTGCGCCAGCACGATCTGGAACGCGTCACCGGCGGCGATGTAGTCCTTGGCCTTGAGCACCATCGCTTTGTAGTCGGCGGGCGTGGTGTTGGATTTCGGGGCTACGTCGAGCGGGCCGGCGTCGTACTCGACCAGCGATTTGTCGAGCGGCCGGTCTAGACTCTCGACAATGCCGGACAGGCGCTCGATGGCGCGGGTGAGGGCGGTCTTGGCGTCGACACTATTTTCCGGACGCACCGGCGTCACCACGGTGATCGAATCCTTCACCGCGTCGAACACCACGATGATGGTCGGCCGCACCAGCACGGCATCGGGAATACCGATCGGGTCCGGATTGGGCGGGGCTAACTCCTCCATCAGCCGCACCATGTCGTAGCCGAGATAGCCGAACACGCCGGCCGCCATCGGCGGCAGGCTGTCGGGCAACTCGATGCGGCTTTCCGCGATCAGCGTGCGCAGCGCCTTGAGCGGCGGCTCGGGGCAGGGCCCGAACGCACCGGGCTTGGCGCGCGCGGTCCGATTGACTTCCGCCCGCGCGCCGTTCGCGCGCCAGATCAGATCCGGCTCGAGCCCGATGATCGAATAACGGCCGCGCACCGCGCCGCCTTCGACCGACTCCAGCAGAAAGCTCATCGGCTTGCCGCCGCCGAGCTTGAGAAACGCCGAGACCGGCGTCTCTAAGTCGGCGACCAGCGTGGTCCACACCACCTGCGCCTGTCCGCGGCCGTACGTTTCCGCGAATGCGTTTTCCGACGGCTCGATCTGCATGGGTTCTAATTATCGATTGGCGGTGCCGCCGCCGACGACCTGGTTCAACGCCGACTGGTTGATGGTGACACCGTGATCGTTTTCGAGCCGCGCGATATATTCGCCGATGATGTCGTCGGCATAGGCATTCTGCAGCGTGGTCGAAAGCTGTTTGGCTTCCGGCGAGGCGGCGTCGAGCTTGGGATCGATCACGTCGGTCACCCGGTAGACGAAACGCTGCGTCTGCGCGTCGCCCTCGGCGCTGCCCGGTGTGCCTTTCGCCGTTTTGAACACGGCCTCGACCAGCTTGGCCGGCGCGAAGCCGGCCGGCTTTTTGCGCTGCAAGTCGGTTGCCGTTTCGACCTTGAGGCGGGCCTCGCTCGCCAGCTGCGCCAGCGCCGTGCCGGCCTTGAGTTTGCCGACCATCTCGTCGGCCTTAGCCTGCAGCCGCGTCGCGATCTCGTCGTCGCGCCAGCGCGCCGCGAGCTGATCCTTCACCTCGTCGAGCGTGCGGTCGCGCGCGGGCGTGATACCGGCGACGTCGTACCAGAGCGAGCCGCCATTTGGCAGTTGCAGCGCGTCGGTATCGATGCCGACATCGCTGCCGAAGGCGGCGCTGACCACGTCCGGCGTCTTCGGCAGGTCGGCAATCAGCTTGCCGTCCGGGCTGCGGCCGGAGCGGTCGATCGCCTCGATAGCGATGGCTTTAAGTCCGAGCTTCTTGGCGCTCTCGGCAAGAGTGGAACCGGCGGCGCGCTCATCCTCGATCTTGTCGCGCAAGTTTCCGATTTCGGCCTTGGCGCGGCTCTGAGCGATCTCGTGTTTGATCTCGGGTGCGGCTTCCTCGTAGGTCTTCTGCTGCCCCGGCTCTATCTTGCCCACTTGCAGCAGCACCGTGCCGAAACGGCCCTTGACCGGCGCGCTGATGTCACCCGGCTTGAGCGCGAAGGCGGCATCGGCGACGGCCGGGTCGATGATATCGGATTTCGCCATCATGCCGACATCGGTATCGCTGTCCTTCAAGCCGCGCTCCTTGGCGAGATCGGCGAAGCTTAGACCCTTGGTGATGCGCTCATGCGCGGCCGCGGCTTCTTCCGCATTGGGAAACACGATCTGGTGCAGATCGCGGCGCTCGGGCGCGCCATAGCTGTTCTTGTTCTGCTCGTAATAGCTCTTGGCGTCGGCGTCGGACACCGCATCGGGCTTGGCGACGTCGGCCGGCGTCAGCGAGAGCAGCGTGATCTTGCGATATTCGGGTGCGCGGAACAAAACCTTGCGCTCGTCGAAATATTTGCCCAGCACTTCCGGCGTCGGCGCCGGAATATCGCCGGCCTGCGCTGCACCCAGCGCCAGGTATTCGATGCTGCGTTTCTCGTTCTGATATTGATTGATCGCGGCCTGCGCGGTCACCGGCACGATCAATCCGCCGCTGATGCTTTGCGCGATCTGCCGGCGCAGCGTCACGCGCCGCTGCTCTTCGACAAAGCGGCCTTCGGTGTAACCGGCCTGCCGGATGATCTGCTCGAAGCGCGCGCGGTCGAACTGGCCATTGGGCGCGCGGAAATTGGGATCGCTGGTGATGCGCTGCGAGATCTCGGCATTGGCAAGGCCGAGGCGCAGCTTCTTCGACTGCTCGTCGAGCGCGGTCTCTGCGACCAACTGCCCGAGCAGTTGCCGGTCGAGGCCGAGGCCGCGCGCCTGATCGGGCGTGATCGGCCGGCCAAGCTGCCGCGAGAATTGTTGCAGTTTGTCGCTGTAATACTGGCGGAACTGCTCGATCGAAATTTCGGTGTTGCCGATCTTGGCCACCGAGTTGAGACCGAAGCCGCGGAAAATATCGCCGATCCCCCACACCGCGAAGCTCACGATCAGCAAGCCCATGATCACCGACAAGACGGTCTTGCCGAGCCAATTGGAGGAAGCTTTGTGGATACCGCGTAGCATGCGCGCGTTACGTCCTGGACGATGGTGAAGGCTGAGTGAATGGGTGATTGCGCTCTTAACACTAAGCGCGGCCGGCATCATAGCGCATGATCGCGAAAAGGGGGAACCGGTTTTCGCAAGAGATCACCCGCCAGCTAGGGTCACACGAGCAGGCCAACTCCTTGCAACTCAAGAGGGATCGGCGGCGGGCCGGCCGGCCCTGGCGCTGCGCCAGCGGTTCTGATAACCGCACGCGGAAAAGGACCAAAGCATGGCAGCCAACTTGACCCCGCTGGTCGCGGGCAATTGGAAGATGAACGGGCTTGCCGCCTCGGCGGGCGAGCTGGCGAAAATCATCGATGGCGCGGCGGTGCTCGCCGGTAAGGCCGACCTGATGGTGTGCCCGCCGGCACCGCTGATCGCGAATTTCGCCGCCGCAGCGCGCGGCTCGGCGGTGGCGATCGGCGGGCAGGATTGTCACACCGAGGCGTCCGGCGCTCATACCGGCGACATCGCCGCCGAAATGCTGGCCGACGCCGGCGCGCGTGCCATCATCGTCGGCCACTCCGAACGCCGGACCGACCATCACGAAACCGACGCCCAGGTGCGCGCCAAGGCGCTGGCGGCTCGGCGGGCAGGACTGACCGCTATTGTCTGCGTCGGCGAGCAGCGGGCCGAGCGCGAGGCGGGGAAAACCCTCGCGGTCGTCGGCCGGCAGCTTGACGGCTCGCTCCCCGACGGCGCGACGCCCGCCAATCTGGTGATCGCCTACGAGCCGGTCTGGGCGATCGGGACCGGCCTCACGCCGACCCCGGCCGACGTGGCGCAAGTGCATGCCTTCATCCGCCAGCGGCTGAACGACCGCTATGGCGTGGACGGCGGCCAATTCCGCATCCTCTATGGCGGGTCGGTCAAACCCTCCAACGCCAAGGAGCTCCTCACCATTGCCAATGTGAACGGCGCCCTGGTCGGCGGCGCCAGCCTGAAAGCGGAGGATTTCCTCGGTATTGCCAGGGTTTACGTGTAGCCGGAGCAAGGGTGGAAATGCGCCGAACTATCGTGTAGAGACCGCGGCGAATTCCTATATGAACGGCATGGCGCCGCCTGGGCGGAGCGCCCGGACCGGCTTGGGTATTGAACGGGTTTTGGTTTCATGCAGCACGTGGTCATTGTCATCCACCTGATGTTGGTGCTCTCCTTGATCGGGGTGGTGCTGCTGCAGCGCTCCGAGGGCGGCGGGCTTGGCATTGGCGGCAGCGGCGGTGGCGGCGGCTTCATGTCCAGCCGCGGCACCACCAACATGCTCACGCGCACGACCGCGATCCTCGCCGGCCTGTTCTTCGTGACCAGCCTGATGCTGTCGATTCTGGCCGCCTCCAACCGCAAGCCGACCTCGATCATCCCGGGCGGCCAGAGCGCGCCCAGCGTACCCGGTGCGCCAGCGCCGCTGGGCGGCGGCGAGGGAGGCGGGCTGCTCAAGCAACTGCAGGGCGCGCCCACGACGCCTCCGGCTACCCCATCGGGGCCGCAGGTACCGCAGTCGAAGTAAAATACTCCAACGAGGGGCCGGGAAACCGGCCCTTCGGCGTTAGGGACTTGGCGTGGATCGGCGGAGCCCGAAAGGGCTTCTCAATTAAAACTTGAAAACAGCAATGCAACTATTTGGGACTACAAAATTTTTCCGATCTGCACACAGGCGCAATGCGGCCTTTCGCTTTTCGCGCTCGTCGAATCGATTCGCGGCCACTAAAGGTTAGGGCCCATGGCGCGGTACATCTTCATCACCGGCGGCGTGGTTTCCTCACTGGGTAAGGGTCTTGCGTCCGCGGCGCTCGGCGCGCTGCTGCAGGCGCGCGGCTACAAGGTGCGGCTGCGCAAGCTCGACCCCTATATCAACGTTGATCCCGGCACGATGTCGCCGTATCAGCACGGCGAGGTGTTCGTCACCGACGATGGCGCGGAGACCGATCTCGATCTCGGCCATTACGAGCGCTTCACCGGTCGCCCGGCGACGCGCCAGGACAACATCACCACCGGCCGC
>DATBZY010000352.1:0-3330 GCA_036512915.1 Pseudolabrys sp.
ACGGGGCGTCCGCGCGCCTATTATCGCAAGCATCGTCTCAGCCGTATCGCGTTGCGCGAGCTCGGCTCCAAGGGCCTGATTCCCGGCCTCGTAAAGTCGAGCTGGTGAGGGGACCGAGATGGTAAACGATCCGATCGGCGACATGATTACCCGCATCCGCAACGCGCAGATGCGAACCAAGTCCAAGGTCTCGATGCCGGGCTCCAAGCAGCGCGAACGCGTGTGCGAGGTGCTCAAGGCCGAAGGCTATATTCGCGGCTATGCCGCCGTAGCGCATGCCAACGGCCGCAGCGAGCTCGAGATCGAGCTGAAATATTTCGACGGCGAGCCGGTGATTCGCGAGATTTCGCGCGTCTCCAAGCCCGGCCGGCGCGTCTATGCCTCGGTCAAGGCGCTGCCGCGCATCAATAACGGCCTGGGGGTCGCGATTCTGTCCACGCCGAAAGGCGTGATGGCCGATCATGACGCCCGCGACGCCAATGTCGGCGGCGAAATCATCTGTACGGTGTTCTAATGTCGCGCATCGGAAACAAAGCGGTCGCGGTTCCGTCGGGTGTCACAGCCAACGTGGAAGGGCAGACCGTCAAGGTGAAGGGCCCCAAAGGCGCCGTGCAGGTCGTGCTGCACGACGACATCGTGGTCACGATGGACAAGGGCGCGGTCAAGATCGAACCGCGCAGTGAGAGCAAGCGCGCGCGCTCCTTGTGGGGCACCTCGCGCACGCTGGTCGCCAACCTGGTCGCCGGCGTGACCAAGGGCTTCGAGGAGCGGCTGGAGATCACCGGCGTCGGCTACCGTGCCGCGGTGCAGGGCAAATCCCTGAACCTGCAGCTCGGCTTCAGCCACGACGTAAACTTTCCGATTCCCGAGGGCATCGCGATCGCGACGCCGAAGCCGACCGAGATTGTGATCACCGGTATCGACAAACAGAAAGTCGGCCACGTCGCCGCCGAGATCCGCGGCTACCGCCCGCCCGAGCCGTACAAAGGCAAGGGCGTGAAATACGTGGGCGAATACATCTTCCGCAAGGAAGGCAAGAAGAAGTAGAGGGCTTAGCGCCATGTCGAGATTAAGTGACCGGACCGCGCGGCGGACGGCGACAGTGCGACGCAAGGTGAAACTTGCGGCGCGTGGACGCACGCGGCTGTCGGTGTTTCGTTCGTCCAAGCATATCCATGCCCAGCTCATCGACGACGAGAAGGGCGTGACGCTGGCTGCCGCCTCCTCGCTGGAGAAGACCCTGCGCGAAGGCGCCAAGACCGGCGCCAATATCGATGCCGCCAAGGCGGTCGGCAAGCTGATCGCCGAACGCGCCAAGGAAAAGGGCATCAAGGACGTGGTGTTCGACCGCGGCGGCTATCTCTATCACGGACGCATCAAGGCGCTGGCCGATGCCGCGCGCGAAGGCGGCCTCAACTTTTAACGGATCGGTGCCCAATGGCAAATGAACCTCGACGAGAACCCCGCCGCGACCGTGAACGCGGCGGCCGTGAAGAGCGCGACAGCGAGTTCACCGACAAGCTGGTCCACATCAATCGTGTGGCCAAGGTGGTCAAAGGCGGCCGGCGTTTCGCTTTCGCCGCGCTCGTGATCGTCGGCGATCAGAAAGGCCGCGCCGGTTTTGGACATGGCAAGGCGCGCGAGGTGCCGGAAGCGATCCGCAAGGCAACCGACGCCGCCAAGCGCGCCTTGACGCGCGTTCCGCTGCGCGAAGGCCGCACGTTGCATCACGACGTGCTCGGCCGTCACGGCGCCGGCAAGGTGTTCTTGCGCGCGGCGCCTCCGGGGACCGGCATCATCGCCGGCGGCCCCATGCGCGCGGTGTTCGAGACGCTCGGCATTCAGGACGTCGTGGCCAAGTCGCTCGGCTCGTCCAATCCGTACAACGTGGTGCGCGCGACCTTTGATGCGCTCAAGCACCAGGATTCGCCGCGCTCGGTCGCGGCCCGCCGCAGTATCAAGGTGTCCACGCTGCAGTCGCGCCGTCGCGAAGGCGATGCGGAACCTGCTGTCGATTAAGGATTTTAGGTCATGGCTCCGGCAAAAAAGACGATCAAAATTGAGCAGGTTGGCAGCCCGTCACGGCGCCACCACACCCAGCGCGAGACGCTGACCGGGCTTGGCCTGAACAAGATCGGCCGCACCAAAGACCTGCCGGACACGCCGTCGACGCGCGGCATGATCCGCAAGATTCAACATCTGGTGCGCGTGCTCGGCGATGCGAAGTAAGAGGACGATTTCGATGAAACTGAACCAGATCGCCGACAATCCGGGCGCCCGCAAGAACCGCATGCGCGTCGGCCGCGGCATCGGCTCCGGCATGGGCAAGACCGGCGGCCGTGGCGGCAAGGGTCAGACCGCGCGCTCGGGCGTGCGCATCAAGGGCTTCGAAGGCGGCCAGATGCCGCTGCATCGGCGCCTGCCGAAGCGCGGCTTCCGCAACACCTCGTTCGCGGTCAAGCTCAACGAGACCAATCTTGGCAAGGTACAGGCGGCGATCGACGCCGGCCTCATTGACGCCAAGAGCACGATCGACGCCGCTGCCATGGTCAAGGGCGGGCTGATGCGGCGCACTAAGGGCGGCGTGAAGCTGCTCGGTGGCGGCGAGCTCAAGAGCAAAGTCGATTTTGCGGTTTATGGCGCGTCGAAGTCCGCGGTCGAGGCGGTCGAGAAGGCCGGCGGCACGGTCAAGATCATTAAGCCGAAGAAGGAAGTCGACGCCGAGCCGCGCGGCAAGAACAAGCGCAAGGCGCTGGAAGCCGCCAAGGGCGACGGGAAGCCGAAGGGCGGCAAGCCCAAGGCGGAGGCGGCCGCAGGCGAAGCAAAGGCGGACGCACCGGCAGGCAAAGGCGAGGCGTAATTCCACAGGCGTGTGATCGCCCGCGACAGCGGGCGGTCGAGTAACCGCTGACGACAAGATGGCGATGCCGGGCCTAGCGAAGGCTTGGTGACGAGATGCCCGCCGGAGCCTGCCTCGCGCGGGCGGGGCGGGAGCGGCGGGATGGGGCGCGGCGGCAGGAGCGACTGATGGTTTCGGCAGCAGAACAACTAGCGGCCAATCTCAACTTCTCGGCGCTCGCGAAAGCCGAAGAGCTCAAGAAACGCCTCTGGTTCACGGTCGGCGCGCTGCTGGTCTATCGCCTGGGCACTTATATTCCGTTGCCCGGTATCGATCCGGCCGCCTGGGAACAGATTTTCAACACCCAGGCCGGCGGCATCCTCGGCATGTTCAACATGTTCTCCGGTGGCGGCATCCACCGGATGGCGATCTTCGCGCTCAACATCATGCCGTACATCTCGGCCTCGATCATCATTCAGCTGATGACGACG
>DATBZY010000353.1:0-7951 GCA_036512915.1 Pseudolabrys sp.
ATCGGCGTGTGGATCTTCCTGTCGCGGCAGATGCAAGGCGGCGCCGGCAAGGCCATGGGCTTCGGCAAGTCGCGCGCCAAATTGCTCGCCGAGTCGCATGGCCGCGTCACTTTCGAGGACGTCGCCGGCGTCGATGAAGCCAAGCAGGACTTGCAGGAGATCGTCGAATTCCTGCGCGATCCCGGAAAATTCCAGCGCTTGGGCGGACGCATTCCAAGAGGTGTATTGCTTGTGGGGCCTCCCGGCACCGGCAAGACGCTGATCGCGCGCGCGGTCGCCGGCGAAGCCAACGTGCCGTTCTTCACAATCTCAGGCTCCGACTTCGTCGAGATGTTCGTCGGCGTCGGCGCCTCGCGCGTGCGCGACATGTTCGAGCAGGCCAAGAAGAACGCGCCCTGCATCATCTTCATCGACGAAATCGACGCGGTCGGCCGTCATCGCGGCGCCGGTCTCGGCGGCGGCAATGACGAGCGCGAGCAGACCCTCAACCAGTTGCTGGTCGAGATGGACGGCTTCGAGGCCAACGAAGGCATCATCCTGATCGCCGCCACCAACCGGCCCGACGTGCTCGATCCGGCGCTGCTGCGCCCCGGCCGCTTCGACCGCCAGGTGGTGGTGCCGAATCCGGACGTGGTCGGCCGCGAAAACATTCTCAAAGTTCATGTGAAGAAAGTTCCGCTCGCCCCCGACGTGAACCTGAAGACCATCGCGCGCGGCACGCCCGGCTTCTCCGGCGCCGACCTGATGAATCTCGTCAACGAAGCAGCCTTGATGGCCGCGCGCCGCAACAAGCGCATGGTCATGCAAGCCGAGTTTGAAGACGCCAAGGACAAGGTGATGATGGGCGCCGAGCGCAAGTCGCTGGTGATGACCGACGAAGAAAAGATGCTGACCGCCTATCACGAAGGCGGCCATGCCATCGTCGCGCTCAACGTCAAGGCGACCGATCCGGTGCACAAGGCCACCATCATTCCGCGCGGCCGCGCGCTCGGCATGGTCATGCAGTTGCCGGAACGCGACAAGCTGTCGATGAGCCGCGAGCAAATGACCTCGCGTCTCGCCATCATGATGGGCGGCCGCGTCGCCGAGGAAATGGTTTTCGGCCGAGAGAAAGTCACCTCGGGCGCCGCTTCCGACATCGAGCAGGCGACCAAGCTTGCGCGTTTGATGGTTACGCGCTGGGGCCTGTCCGACGAACTCGGCACTGTGGCCTATGGCGAGAACCAGGACGAGGTGTTCCTCGGCTATCAGGTGTCGCGCCAGCAGAACATCTCGGAAGAGACCTCGCGCAAGATCGACACCGAGATCCGCCGGCTGGTCGAGGCCGGCAATGCCGAGGCCACTCAGGTCCTCACCGACAAACGCGCCGATCTCGAAGTGCTGGCTAAGGGCCTGCTCGAGTTCGAAACGCTGACCGGCGACGAGATCAAGGACCTGATCCAGGGCAAGCGTCCGGTGCGCGAGTCGGTGATCGAGCCGACCACGCCGCGTTCCTCTGCAGTGCCGCCGGCCGGCAAACAACGCCCGCGCCCCGACGCGCCGACCGGCGAAGTCGCGCCGCAGCCGCAAGGGTAATTCACTCGAACAATTTCTGCGTCATGCCCGGCCTTGTGCCGGGCATTTCGATTCTTGGGGCAGGCTGGTGCCTCATTCCCTCTCCCACAAGGGGAGAGGGAAGGGTGCAAGCCTCGCGGCTGGCGCGTTACAAGATGCCATGCCGCTTCCCAACCGCGTCGATCCGTTCGGCCATCTGTTCGCGAGCCCGGCGCGCGGATTGCTCATGGGCAATCGCGGCGGCCGTCTGCATGACGAGGCACGCGCGCTGGGGCCGCGCCGCTAAACGTCGCGGCAATGGATCTGCTGCCAGCTCGCCTTCAACGATCGCCACCGCACGGTCTGGGGCGACAGCTATAGCGAGCTGTTCTTCCTCGACGAGGTGACGGCGCTCGCTGCCGGCCACCGGCCGTGCTTCGAATGCCGGCGCAAGCACGCCGAGAATTTTGCGGCGTTGTTTTCCGGCAAGACGGCCCACGCCCACGCCCGCGCCGCGGCGATGGATGCGGCCCTGCATGCCGAGCGGCTCGACGGCAAGGCCAAGCGCACGCACCGGCGCGGAATCGACGATCTGCCGGACGGCGCCATGATCGCGCTTGGTGGCGACGCCTTCGCCGTGCGGGAGATGCGCCTGCTGCGCTGGACAGCAGCGGGCTATGCGAGCGCGCAACCTCGCCCGCGCGGAATTTGGGCTGAGGTGCTCACGCCGCCCTCGATCCTCGCCGTGCTCACAGTCGGCTATGCGCCGCTCTGGCATCCGAGCGCGGCCGGGCATGACTTAAGTCAACGGGCATGACTTAAATCAATTCTGACGGGTGCGCGGGGAGCAATAAACAGCGTACCATTCGTCAACCCAGCCGAGGCCCCATGCCGATGCCCGCCGCCCTGCAACGCCGCCGCGAATACACCGGTCCGGCGCTGTTCGCCTATGGCTTCCGCCCGTTCTTTCTCGCCGCCGGGGTCTGGGGCGCGTTCGGCATCCTGCTGTGGCTGCCGCTATATTCCGGCGAACTGAGCTTGCCGGCGCGTTTCGGCGCGCTCGACTGGCATATCCATGAAATGCTCTACGGCTACGTCGCCGCCACCGTTGCCGGATTTCTGCTCACCGCGATCCCGAACTGGACCGGCCGGCTGCCGGTCAGCGGCTGGCCGCTGGCAGGTCTCGTACTGCTCTGGCTCGCCGGCCGGGCCGCCATTCTGCTGTCGGGAACGATCGGCGGGGTCGCCGCCGCGGTGGTGGACGTCAGCTTCCTGGTGACACTCGCTGCCGTCGCGGCGCGCGAGATCGTGGCCGGAAAGAACTGGCGCAACTTGCGCGTTCTGGTCGTGCTCGGCGTGCTGATCGCCGGCAATATCGTCTACCACGCTGAAGTGCTGCTCAATGGCGCGGCCGATTACGGAGTCCGCATCGCCATTGCCGCCGTGATCATGCTGATTTCGCTGATCGGCGGCCGCATCGTGCCGAGCTTCACCAACAACTGGCTGACGCGCAACAATCCCGGCCGGCTGCCGGTGCCGTTCGCGCGCTTCGACTTGGCGGCGATGGCCGTAAGTGCGGTCGCTCTGCTGGCATGGATCGCGGCGCCCGCGCATCTGGCATCAGGCGCGCTGCTGCTGATCGCCGGCATTCTGCAGGCCGTGCGGCTCGCCCGCTGGGCCGGCGAACGCACCGTCGCCGATCGTCTCGTGCTGGTGCTGCATGTCGGCTACGCCTTCGTACCGCTCGGTTTCCTGCTGATCGGAGCGTCCACATGGTCGGACGCGGTGCCGGCGAGCGCCGGCATGCATGCCTGGAGCGCGGGCGCCTTCGGCCTGATGACGCTGGCGGTGATGACGCGGGCGACGCTCGGCCATACCGGCCAGCCGCTGCACGCCGGCCCCGTCACCCAGGCGGTCTATGGGTTTGTGCTGCTGGCGGCGGTGCTGCGGATTGTTGCCGCCTTCGCCGGCTCGATGCTGTTGCTTGAGATTGCCGGCGTGGCCTGGATCGCAGGCTTCGCCTGCTTCGTGCTGGTCTATGGACCGCTGCTGGCCATGCGCAAGCCGGCCTGGAAGGACGCAAGCGCATGATCCCGAAAAGCGGGAACCGGTTTTCGGACAAGAACATGCGCAAATAAAAATTATTACGCCGGCTCGATCGGGCTCGGCGGCACCGCACTTGTGGTGCGGGTCCAGGCAGTGACGACGATGGTCGCCATGATCGCCAGCATGACGGCGACCATGGCGACGCAGGCCGGCCAGCCGGCGAGGGTCCAGGCGATGCCGCCCAAGGCCGCCCCGAAGCTGCCGCCGAGATAGAAGCTGGTCGCATAGAGTCCCACCGCGGACGAGCGTCCGGCCTGCGCGGTGATCGTCACATAGCCGGTCGACACCGCCTGGCAGAGCAGGCCGCAGCCGGCGCAGATCGTGAGCCCGAGCAGGATCACCCAGAGCGGCGAGGCCAGCGTCAGCGCGATGCCGGCGATCCACAATGCGATATTGCCGATCATGAAGTGCCGGCGGCCGACGCGGCCGACCGCCCAGCCGGTCAGCGGCGTGAGCGCGGCGCCCACCAGATAGACCACAAAGATCGCGCCCAGGAAGCTCGCCGACAGATTGTACGGCGCGGCCGCCAGCCGAAAGCTGAGAAAAGTGAACGTCGCGATGAAATTAAACAGCACGCCGAAGCCGACCGCGTAGGTCGCCAGCAGTTGCGGATTGCGGAAATGCCGCAGCATCTGCCGGCCCGACGCGATCAGCCCTTCCGAGCGCACGAATTGGCGCTCGCGCGGCAGCAGCACCGACACCGCCAGCGCGCCGGCGATCGTCGCCAACGCGAGCGCGACGAAGGCGTAGCGCCAGCCGATGAGGTCGGAGAGAATGCCGGTGACGAAACGTCCGCTGAAGCCGCCGAGGCTTGCGCCGGAGGTATAGACGCCAGCGGCGGCGGTTGCCTCGTGCGCCGAAAATTCATCGCCGATATAGGCGATGGTAACGGCGAAGATCGGCGGCAGCACCAGCCCTTGCACGAAACGCCAGAAGATCAGCGCCGACAGCGTCGGCGCGAACGCCGCCATGATCGTCGGCACCGCCAGGATCAGCATGGCGGTGACGATGACGCGCTTGCGCCCCAGCACGTCGGCGACGGTGCCGGTGAACGGCGCGATCAGCGCTACGGCAAGCGTGCCGGCGGTCATGATGGTGGAGATTTCGGCCGCGCCGGCGCCGAATTCCTGCGACAGCAGCGGCAGGATCGCCTGCGGCGAATACAGATTGATGAAGGCGCAATAGCCGCAAAGCCCGACCGCGAGCTGGCGCGTGAAAAAATTGCGGTCTTGCGCGGCGGCATTCATCATTTGGCTTGGCGCATCATCTTGTCCGAAAACCGGTTTCCACTTTTCGGGATCATGCGCGTGGGGAACCGGCGGGGCAGGCGTCGTGGACTGGCGACGCTATCGGTTTTGGCAAGGCCGCCAAGGGGGAGGGCGACGGAGCAGCGGGTCGCCGGATGCATAGCTGTCGCATCATCGCCCGAGCGCCGCTTTGGCGCGGCGCAGCGTCTCCGTGGGCTCGCCGGAAGCATCGACCTGGTGCCAATCAATGGCGCCGAGATCGTATTGTTGCTGGGCCCGGGCGACCGCGGCATCGGCATCGGAGGCATCGCCTTTGCGCATGCCGACGCGGGCGACGCGGACGCCAAGGTCCGCGGTCAGGAACAGCCCCTGGAACGCGCCGCTGGCCGCCGCTTGCGCGATGTCAGCCCGCTCGCCCGCGTCGGCAAACACCGCGTCCACGATGGCCGAATGACCGGCGGCGAGCACGCGGCGCGCCTTCTCGCCGAGCGCGGCATACACGCGTGTCGTGACGTCGGGCGCATACGCGGTCTGCGGCAGCCGGTCGGCCTCGGTGACGCCGAACAGGGCTTTGCGCTCGACATCGCTGCGCAGCAATACCGCGCCCGGTTCGGGGAGAATGTCGGCCGCGATGGCGCGCGCGAGCAGCGACTTGCCGGTGCCCGACAGCCCGCCCACCGCCACCAGTGTCGGTTCAGGCGGCGCCAGCAGTCTTGCGACGAGCGTGAAATAATCGCGCGCGCTTTGCTCGACGCTCGTGCGTGTCGCGTCTTGCGTCCGTCGCGCGGCGGTGACCTTGGCGCGGATCGCCGCGCGCAATGACATGAACAGCGGCAGCGCGGCCAGCGCATCGAGATCCTCCGCCCGCCGCGTCTGCATCAGATAGCGATTGAGTACGATATTCGCAGGCTGCGGCAGGGCGCGCTCGATCAGGTCCATCAGCAGGAAGGCGAGATCGTAGAGCACGTCGCCGGTGGCTAACGCTGGATCGAATTCGATGGCGTCGAACAGCACCGGTGCGCCATCGAGCAGCGCGATATTGCCGAGGTGCAGATCGCCGTGACATCGCCGCACTAATCCTGCGCATTCGCGCGCGGCGAGCAGCGGCCGCACGCGCTGCAACGCAGCACGCGTCGCCTCGGTGAGCGCGGCGACCGCTTGCGGCGGGAATAGCTCGGGTGCCGCGCGCAGCTCCGAATCGTTCTGCGCGACGATCTCGGCCAGCGTATCGATGAAGCCGCCGGTCGTGACCACCGGCGCCGCCGCATGCGCGCGCGCCACCGCGCGTCCGAGCGCGTCGGCGAGCGCGTCATCGATCCGCCCGGCATCGGCCAAATGATCGAGCGTCTGCGTCTCGTCAAAGCGCCGCATCTCGACCGCCCATTCCACCGGCGTGCCGTTGCCGCCAATCGCGAGCCTTCCGTCGCCCTCGCGCGTGATCGCCACCACGCCGCGATAGATCGCCGGCGCGAACGCGCGGTTGACCTCGATCTCGGCCTCGCAGACGGCCTTGCGCTTCGCCAAAGTGGAAAAATCGAGGAATGGAAAACGCACGGCGCGCTTGATCTTGAGGGCGCGCGGGCCGGCTAGGAAGACCCGCGCGGCATGAGTGACGATCAGCGCAACCGGCGCGCCGCCATGGGTGGCAGGATCGCCGAGGAAATCGACGACCGCCTGTTGCGAGGTCTCGGCCGGGGTCATCTTGTCCTCGGGGCGCGCTCGTACCCACGCCATAGTCGATGTGCTAAAGCATCGCCGGGCTGATCCAGATCAATACGCGCCTTGGCCGCATGCGGCCATGATGGCAACGACAAATTTGGCATTATCGACGATGGAGACCCTACCGTGACCACGCTGCCGCATTCTTTCAAACGCATCAGGCTCAATCTCGCTCGCTCCAAGGAGTTCCCGGAGGGCTCGTCGCGGCATGGTTACGAATTCGTCGCCCCGCTCGACGACAAGGGCCATATCGACGTCGAGCTCTGGCGCCAGCATCGCGAGAATTGCCGCGTGCGCCGGTTCTGGGAAGGCCAGGACGACGAAACCGGCCTCCTGGCGCACAAGCCGGGCGGACCCGAGCACGCGCGCTGGATCTTCGATTACGACCCGACCGCCGTGGACGACGACGAGAGCGGTTATCGCTTCGGCGCGCATGCATTCCGCCCGGGCGAATACGTCTCGATCCGCAACGAGGACGGCGAGATGCACACCTACCAGGTGGTCACGGTCGAGCCGGTGACCTGAACGGCAAACGCGCCGTCCCCGCAAGCAAAATGCTTGCCTTGCGCACGCCAAGTCTATTGACCACCCCGCGGCGGGTCGGGAGAGTGCGCGCATCGCCGCAAGCCAAGCGGCCATTCAAGGGAGGAGCTAAGTGCTCATCGACCATCGTACCTATCGAATCCTGCCGGGCCGGGTGCCGGCGCAGCTCGACCTCTACGGCAAGCTCGCCTATCCGGTGCAGCTTCGCTACATGGGCGAGCCGCACTATTACCTGGTTGCCGAAAGCGGCGAACTCAACACGCTGGTGCACGGCTGGGTCTATGACAGCGCCGCCGACCGCGAGCAAAAGCGCGCGAAGATGATGCAGGATCCGGACTGGAAGCACTTCCTGGCGGAGAACGCCAAGGCCGGCAACGTCATCGAGCAGCGCAACAGCCTGATGGTCCCGGCGCCGTTCGCGCCGAAGATCAACCGCTGATAGCTGTCCCGACCATCCGCGAATTTCCAATGCGAATTCAAGAGACGTGGATGCTCGGCACACGGGTTACACTCGGGCCGGCCCAACGGTCCGCGCGAAGCGCGGCCCGATGGCAAGCTCCGGCCGGACCCGGGTGGCGGGCTTGACGGCATCGGTGGATGGCCGCATGCGGCTGTCGAGCGGACACGGGAACACGCTGCGGTCATTTCGGGTTTTGATCCACAGCATTGCTGTCCGGCAATTTCCCCGAGGGCGTATCGTAAGCTATTGATAGAGAATACGAACGCTGATTTCAGGGGTGTCACCGATTCCGAAGTGATTTTGGGAAGCTGGGGTTTTTCGGCCCCGGAGTTGTCCCATGCCG
>DATBZY010000354.1:0-15367 GCA_036512915.1 Pseudolabrys sp.
GGGCATCAAGGTCACTGACGCAGAAATGGCCGCTCTCAACATCACCGGTAATACCTTCCACCCCGAGTGGAACTACACCATCTCACCAAGACCACCCAAAACCCCTAACCTGACGCAATAATTGTTGGGCGTCGCCTTAGGCACGTTTATATGCTAGTAAAGCCGCTAACGCGGCACCTCTAGTGATTGAGACAAACGCTAATCCGCGGAATAGGGAGCGTCCGGGCAGGGCCCAAAAGTGCCCGGACCGAAAATTGCCGATGAGCAAGCGAAAGTGGCTATTTGGGGTGGCGGCGCTCGCCCTAATTGGCATTGCACTGCTTTTGCGCGGCTTGTGGACCACCGACGGGAAGGCGGCGCGTTCGCAAGGCCAGGCAGCCGCTGTGGTGCCGGTCGAAACCGCCACAGCCGAACGCAAAAAGGTGCCGGTGCGCCTCGACGCCCTCGGTAGCGTCACTCCGATGGCTAGTGTCGCCATCAAGGCGCGCGTCGACACCGCCATTGTCGACGTCCATTTCCGCGACGGCGCCCGTGTCAACAAGGGCGACCTGCTGTTCACGCTCGATTGCCGGGCGATGGAAGCGCAGATGGCGCAGACCGAAGGCGCGATCGCCCGCGACCGGGCACAACTCGCCGGCGCCGAGCGCGACGTGGCGCGCTACACTGACCTGGTCGCCAAGAGCGCCACCCCGGTCGTCAATCTCGACAATGCCAAGACCCAGTCCGATGTCTTTCGCGCCGCGATTAAATCCGACGAGGGTTTGCTGGAAAATTTGAAGGTCCAGCTCAGCTTTTGCACGATCACCGCGCCGATCTCCGGCCGCATCAGCGCCGCCAGCGTGAAGGTCGGCAATTTCGTGCGCCAGGCCGATCTCACGCCGATGGCGACGATCAACCAAATGGCGCCGGTCTATGTGAGCTTCACGGTGCCGCAGAAAAATCTTCCCGACATCCGCCAGGCTATCGCCGCCGAGACGGCGACCGTGGAGGCCGCGGTGCCGGGCGAGCAGAAGCGCGCTAGCGGCCAAGTCTCCATGATCGAGAACACCGTCGATAGCGCGACCGGTATGGCGACCATCCGCGCCACCATGCCCAACAAAGACGAATTGCTGTGGCCGGGTACGCTGGTCACCGCCGAGATGACGCTGCGAATCGAGGAGGCGGTGGTGGTGCCATCGAGCGCGATGCAGGTCAGCCAGACCGGAAATTTCGTGTTCGTGGTCAAGGATGGCGTCGCGAAAGTTCAACAGGTCAAGGTCGAGCGTCAGGTCGGCGGCGAGTCGGTGATCACTTCCGGCCTTAACGGCGGCGAGACAGTGGTGACCGACGGCCAGTTGCTGCTGTCGGAAGGTACCCGCGTCAATCCGCGCGCCGCCAAGCTTGCGGGCAGCTGAGCCATGAACATCTCTGAAGTCTGCATTCGCCGGCCGGTGTTGACGACGCTGATGACGGCGTCGCTGATCGTGTTCGGCGCCTTCGCCTACCGGCTGCTGCCGGTGGCTGCGCTACCGGCGGTCGACTTCCCCACCATCCAGATCACCGCGACCTTGCCGGGCGCCAGCCCCGAGACCATGGCCGCCTCGGTCGCCTCGCCGATCGAGCGCCAGCTGTCGACCATCTCCGGCATCTCCTCGATGACCTCGTCGTCCTCGCTCGGCTCGACGCAGATCACGATCCAATTCGACCTTGGGCGCAATATCGATGGCGCCTCGCTCGACGTGCAGACCGCGCTCGCGGTGGCGCAGCGCCGGCTGCCGGTCGAAATGACCACGCCGCCGTTCTTCCGCAAGGTCAATCCCGGCGACTTCCCGGTGCTCTATGTGAGCATGCGCTCCGACACCATGCCGCTATCGGCGGTGGACGATTACGCCGAGACCGTGCTGGCGCCGACACTCTCGCAACTGCCCGGCGTTGCCCAGGTGCTGGTCTATGGCGCGCAGAAATTCGCCGTCCGCGTTCAGGTCGATCCGGCGGCTGCCGCGGCGCGCAATATTTCGCTCGACGACATCCGCACCGTGGTGGCCAAGGCCAATTCCAGCACGCCGGTCGGGACGTTGCAGGGCCAGCGCGAAGCGGTGACACTGCTCGCCACCGGCGCCATGGGAAAAGCGGCCGATTATCGTGACGTGGTGGTGGCCTATCGCAACGGCGCGGCGGTCAAGCTCAACGAAGTGGCGCGCGTGATCGACAGTGTCGAGAACGACAAGGTCGCCAGTTGGTTTAACGACTCGCGCGCCATCGTGCTGGCGATCCAGCGCCAGCCCGACGCCAACACGGTCGAGGTCGTGGATCTGGTCCGCAACAAGCTGCCGGCCATGCGTGCGCAAATTCCGCCCGCGATCAACATGGCGCCGTTGTTCGACCGCTCGATTTCGATCCGCGCGGCGGTGTCCGACGTGCAGGAAACGCTGATGATCGCCATTAGCCTGGTGATCATGGTGATCTTCCTGTTCCTGCGAAAAGTTTCCGCCACCATCATTCCCGCCCTGGCGGTGCCGGTGTCGCTGATCGGCACCTGCGCGGCGATGTATGCCTTCGGCTTCTCCATCAACAACATGACGCTGCTGGCGCTCACGCTGTCGGTCGGCTTCGTGGTCGACGACGCCATCGTGATGCTGGAAAACATCGTGCGCCACATCGAGGGCGGCATGCGCCCGTTCGAGGCGGCGCTGAAAGGTTCGCGCGAGATCGGCTTCACCATCATATCGATCACCTTTTCGCTGATTGCGGTGTTCATCCCGGTGCTGCTGATGGGCGGGATGGTCGGCCGCGTATTCCGCGAATTCGCGGTGTCGGTCTCGGTGGCGATCATTGTCTCGGGCTTCGTATCGCTGACACTCACGCCGATGCTGTGCGCGCGCGTGTTGCGCAGCCATCACGGCGACGAAAAGCAGAACGCCGTCTTGCGCGCCTTCGAGCGCATGTTCGAGTATTTGCTGAGAACTTATGAATGGACGCTCGATCGGGTGCTGGCCTACAAGTCGATCATGCTGATTGTGACTATCGCCACTATCGGCGGTACGATCTGGCTCTATATCGTAGTGCCGAAAGGCTTCTTCCCGACCGAAGACACCGGCTATGTACTCGGCATCACCGACGCCAAGACCGACATCGCCTTTGCGTCAATGGCCGAGCACCAACGCATAATTGCCGATATCGTCCGCGCCGATAAGGCCGTCGCCTATGTGAATTCGACGGTCGGCGGCGGCGGTCCGAATTCGGTCACCAATAGCGGCCGCATGCTGGTGGCGCTCAAGCCGCGCAGCGAGCGCGACAGCCTGCCGGAAATATTGGCGCGGCTGCGCAAGACCGCCAATGTGGTGGTCGGCATCCAGATCTTTTTCCAGCCAATCCAGAACATCAATCTCGGCGGCAAGCTGTCGAAGAGCCAGTATCAATACACGCTGCAATCCAACGATACCGAGTCGCTGTATCGCATCGCGCCCCAATTGCGCGACAAGATCGCCACGATACCGGGCCTGCTCGACGTCGCCACCGATCTTTATATCAAGAATCCGCAGATCTCGATCGAGGTCGATCGCGAGAAGTCTGCGGTCTATGGCGTGAGCGTCGATCAGGTGCGCCAGGAGCTTTACAACGCCTTTGGCACGCGTCAGGTCGCCACTATTTACACGCCGGCGAACGACTATCAGGTGATCCTGGAAAGCATGCCCGAGTACCGGGCGAGCGCGAATGATCTCACCCGTCTCTATCTGAAGACGACCAACGGCACCACGGTGCCGCTCTCGGCGGTGACGCGTTTCGTGCCCACCGTCGGCCCGCTCCAGATCAATCACCAGGGCCAGCAGCCGGCGGTGACTATCTCGTTCAATCTCGCGCCCGGCTTCTCGCTCGGCCAAGCGGTCGATGCGATCCAGAAGCTGGAGCGCGACGACCGCTTGCCGGCCACCATCAATACCGGCTTCCAGGGCACCGCGCAGGTGTTCCAGGATTCGTTGCGCGGGCAGGGCATCCTGATCCTGGCGGCGATCTTTGCGGCCTATGTGGTGCTCGGCATCCTGTATGAAAGCTTCATCCATCCGATCACCATCATCTCCGGCCTGCCGTCGGCCGGCATCGGCGCCATCCTGACGCTGATCCTGTTCAAGATGGATTTGTCGGTGATCGCCATGATCGGCATCGTGATGCTGGTCGGCATCGTGAAGAAGAACGCCATCATGATGATCGACTTCGCGCTCGAGCGCCGCCGCGTCGGCTTGTCGGCCGAGGCCGCGATCCGCGAGGCCGCCATCCTGCGCTTTCGTCCGATCATGATGACGACGTTCGCGGCGATCTTCGGCACGCTGCCGATCGCGCTCGGCACCGGCGCCGGCGCCGAATTGCGCCAGCCGCTCGGCGTCGCGGTGGTCGGTGGCCTCTGCCTGTCGCAGCTGCTCACGCTCTACATCACGCCGGTGATCTATCTATATCTCGACCGCTTCGACCGCATGATCAAGCGCCGGCTCGAGCCGCAGCTGGAAGAGGTCGGCGAGCTGCCGGGCAAGGCGGCGGTGGCGGCGGAGTAATTACAGCGCGAAGCTGGTGCCGCAGCCGCAGGCGGCGGTGGCCTGCGGGTTTTTCACCTTGAACGAGGCGCCGATCAGGTCCTCGACGAAATCGATTTCCGAGCCGGCCATGTAGTTGACCGAAACCGGATCGATCAGCACCACGGCGCCGTCGCGGGCGATGACGAGGTCGTCGCTGGCCTTGGCGCGCTCCATGTCGAATTTGTACTGAAAGCCGGAGCAGCCGCCGCCTTCCACGCTCACGCGCAGCATGGTGCCGGCCGGCTCGCCCTTGAGGATCTCGCCGATCCGCCGGGCCGCCTTGTCGCTGACTGTGACGCTCGCGCCCATCTAACGTCCTTGTACGGCCCCATCATGCTTGCGCATGATCTTATCCGAAAACCGATGCGCTTGGCATTCGGCCTAACCGATAGCTAAGTGCGCGGGACCAGCAGGTCAATGTCGCGCATGATCCCGAAAAGTGGGCACCGGTTTTCGGACAAGATCATGCGCAGATTCGTCGAATAGGGCAGGCATGGCGATCGAAACCGGAGTTAAGCGAGCCATTTATGCCGCCGATCCGGCCACCAGCCGGGGCCGGCGCTGGCCTGAGCCGGCCAGCCCGACCCGCAACGCGTTCCGGCGCGATTGCGACAGGATCATCCATTCCGCCGCGTTCCGGCGGCTGGCGCACAAGACGCAGGTGTTCGTCTACCACGAGGGCGATCACTACCGCACCCGGCTCACCCATACCCTCGAAGTCGCGCAGATCGCCCGTTCGCTCGCCCGCGCGCTCGGGCTCGACGAGGACCTGGCCGAGGCGCTGGCGCTTGCCCACGATCTCGGCCATCCGCCGTTTGGACATGCCGGCGAGCGCGCGCTTGACGAAGCCTTGCGCGGGTTCGGCGGCTTCGATCACAACGCGCAAGGCTTGCGCATCGTCACCGATCTGGAACGCCGCTATGCCGCCTTCGACGGCCTCAACCTTGCCTGGGAGACTCTGGAAGGCCTGGTCAAGCACAACGGCCCGCTCACCGATCGCGCCGGCGCCGGCATCGGCCGCTACGCCCAGCACGCCGTGCCGGCGGCGATTATCGCCTACACGCAAATCCAGGACCTTGAGCTGTGGTCGCAGCCCAGCGCGGAAGCGCAAGTGGCCGCGTTGTCCGACGACATCGCCTACGACGCCCATGACATCGATGACGGCTTGCGCGCCGATTTGTTCACGCTCGACGATATCGCCGCGGTGCCGATTATCGGCGACATTGTGCGCGCCATCGATGCGCAATTCCCCGGCCTCGAGCCGGCCAGGCGCGTGCATGAAACCGTGCGCCACCTGATCACCCGCATGATCGAAGACGTTATCGCCGAGACCGGCCGGCGCGCGGCGGCGCTTAAGCCCGGCTCGGCGGCGCAAGTGCGCCATGCCGCGCAGCCGCTGGTGGCATTTTCGCAAGGCATGGCGAAGGCCGACGCCGACATCAAGGGCTTTCTGCGCCCGCGCATGTACCGGCATGCCCGCGTGATGCAGGTGATGGACGAGGCGCAAGCCGTCGTGCGCGACTTGTTCGCCTATTATGCCAAATCGCCCGCCGACTTGCCGGCGGAATGGGCGGAGGGCATCGGTCTCGCGGACGCGAGCTCGCGCGCCCGCCGCATCGCCGACTACATCGCCGGCATGACCGACCGCTATGCGCAAATCGAGCACGCAAGGTATTTTAAGGAGACGCCGGAGTTGAAGTGAGGGTGGCGCGTGCGCGCTCGGACCCTCTTTGTCACCCTGAGGTGCGCGCCGGAGGCGCGCCTCGAAGGGCGACGGCCGGGCCGCTCATCCTTCGAGGCTCGCTTCGCTCGCACCTCAGGATGACGGGTCGAATTCAGCGGCGTAGGGTGCCATGCGTCGCCAATGAGGACACTCGTGAGCCCACTACCAAAAATTCAATTCGATCTTCTAGCAAATGCCCGGGACTCACTCAGGCAAGCCGTTGAACTGCTTGCTTGGAAAGACATTGGGTCTGATCACGCTAGGCTAAAGCACGCAATCACAAATGCGGCTCATTCGATTGAGCTGCTATTGAAAGAGCGGCTTCGCCAGGTAAACCCCGCCCTTGTTTGGGAGAACGTAGATAAATACCCAAGTCTTGAGGCTCGCACTGTTACCGTCGATACTGCAATATCTCGTCTGAAGAATATTGGTGGCATTACCTTCACTGACAATGACGCAAAGAATCTGCGGTCTCTGCGCACAACACGTAACGCCATTGAGCACTACGAATGGCGCACCACTGAAAAAGAGGCAAAAATTATTGTTGGCAACGCGCTTAGTTTCGCATTTTCCTTCGCCGTTGAACAACTCGGCACCGATCTCGCAGCGGACTTCAGACGCGACGATACTTGGCGTGCATTAATTGATGAATTGAACGACTTCGTTCGCGCTCATGGCGCGAGAATCGAAGCGAACCTTATAGAAAAGAGCGAATTTCCGACGTGTTGCGATGCCTGCGGCGAGCTAACCGTTCCCATGCGTGGCGGGAGTTGCGAGCTTTGCGGTCATTGGCAGGACGTCGATGACACTTAAGCGGGGCCATCAAATGCTCCATCCCTTTTGACTTGCCTCCCAAAATCCCTTACCCGCACCCCATCATGCCCGCCGCGCCCGCACCCCAACATCTCTTCGCCAATGTGCTCGCCCGCGTGCGCGCGGCCTGCGCGGCGCAGTTGGGGGCGCGCGCTGACCTCACGCGCGTGGTGGTCGAGCCACCGCGCGACGCCAGCCACGGCGACATGGCCACCAATGCCGCCATGGTGCTGGCGAAGGATGCCGGCAAGAAGCCGCGCGAATTGGCCGAGGCGATCGCCGTCACATTGCGCGCCGACCCGATTGTCGAAAAGGTCGACGTCGCCGGCCCCGGCTTCATCAATCTCACCCTCAAGCAACATGTGTGGGGCGAGGAACTGCGTGTCGTGCTGGCGAGCGGGCGCGACTATGGCCGCAGCGACATGGGCAAAAGCGAAAAGGTCAATGTCGAATATGTCTCCGCCAATCCGACCGGTCCGATGCATGTCGGCCATGGCCGCGGCGCCGTGTTCGGCGATGCGCTGGCCAATCTGCTGGCCTTTGTCGGCTATGACGTGACGCGCGAATACTACGTCAACGATGCCGGCGCGCAGGTCAATGTGCTGGCGCGCTCGGCGTTCCTGCGCTACCGCGAGGCGCTCGGCGAGGACATCGGGCCGATGCCGGAGGGGCTTTATCCGGGCGACTATCTTCGCCCCGTCGGCGGCGCGTTGGCGGCCGAGCATGGGCCCGAGCTCAGCGCCAATCCGGAATCCGAATGGCTGCCGCTGGTGCGCGCCAAAGCCATCGCGATGATGATGGACATGATCCGCGACGATCTCGCCGCGCTCAATGTCCGCCACGACGTGTTCTTCTCCGAGCGCTCGCTGATCGAAGGCAAAACCGATCAGGTCGCCGCCACCATCAAGTCATTGCAGCTAAGCGGCGAGGTCTACGAGGGCCGGCTGCCGCCGCCGAAAGGCGGCAACCTCGAGGATTGGGAAGACCGCGAGCAGACGCTGTTCCGCTCCACCGATTTCGGCGACGACGTCGACCGCCCCTTACGCAAATCGGACGGCAGCTACACGTATTTCGCCTCCGACATCGCCTACCACAAGTCGAAATTAGATCGCGGCTTCCTCAATATGATCGATGTCTGGGGCGCCGATCATGGCGGCTATATCAAGCGCATGCAGGCGGCGGTGAAGGCGGTGAGCGGCGGCAAAGCCGAGCTGGACGTGAAGCTCGTTCAGCTGGTGCGGCTGCTGCGCGCCGGCGAGCCAGTGAAGATGTCGAAACGGTCGGGCGAGTTCGTCACGCTGCGCGAGGTGGTGGATGAGGTCGGCCGCAACGCCGTGCGTTTCGACATGCTCTACCGCAAGAATGACGCCGTGCTCGATTTCGACCTCGCCAAGGTGATCGAACATACCCGCGAAAACCCGGTGTTCTACGTCCAGTACGGCCATGCCCGCGGCGAATCCATCTTCCGCAACGCGCGCGTGGAGATGCCGGACTTGGCCGTTTGGGCCGGCGAGCGGGCCGCGGTGCTCAAGCATGCGCCGATCGATCGGCTGGTTGACGAGGGTGAGCTCGGCATTCTGCGCCGGATCGCGCTTTACCCGCGGATGGTCGAAGCCGCCGCCGGCGCCCATGAGCCGCACCGGGTTGCCTTCTATCTCTATGAATTAGCAAGCGAATTTCACGCGCACTGGACGCGCGGAAAAGACTTGCCTCATTTACGCTTCATTATCCAGAATGATCCAGAAACAACGCTGGCGCGGCTCGCACTTGTGCAGGGGATCGTCACCGTTCTCGCCTCGGGGCTCGCGCTGCTCGGGGTCGAAGCGCCGGAAGAAATGCGATAATTCTCGTTCGCCGGCCAGCTGAATGATGCAAGCTTAGCGATTGCGTGGGCGAGGGCGCGCTTAAAAAGCCGGGGACCGAATGTCCGACGACCATAGCCAGCGACCCTATCGTTCGAACGACACGATCGCGCGCGGCGCGCCTGCTAAGGCGCCGGGTTCGCCGTCCGGCAGCGACCCGCTCGCCGAACTGGCCCGCCTGATCGGGCAAAACGATCCATTCGCCGAATTCGGCCGCGACGGTGGGCGCCGTCCCGCCGCGCCGCCGACCGCCGATTGGCCGGCCGAGCCGGCCGCGCCCGAAAACCGCGCTGCCGCCGCGCTGCCGCCGATGCCGGAAGAGCAGACCTATGCCACGCCGAATTTCGCTCGCCAGTCTTTTGGCGGCGCGCCGCTGGCGGCGGGCGGCGAGCTCTACCAGGTCGAGAACGGGGTCCCCGGCTATGCGACGGCAGATGAGCCCGGCTATGCCGACGAGGCTTATCACCAGAGCAAGCCGCAGCTCGGCGCCGAGCAAGAGGACTTCTACGACGAGGTCCCGCCGCCGCGCCGGCGCATGGGCGTCATGGTTATCGCTGGCGTGTTTGCACTGGCGGTGATCGGAACCGCCGGCGCGTTCGGCTATCGCGCCCTGTTCGGCTCGTCCGGCTCGAACCTGCCACCGCCTGTCATCAAAGCGGATTCCGCTCCGAGCAAGATCGTGCCGGCGAGCAGCAAGGATGCGCAGTCCAGCAAACAGGTCACCGATCGGGTCAATGAGCGCGGGCTGGGTGAGAAGCTGGTGTCGCGCGAAGAGCAGCCGGTCGAGATCAAGGACAAGCCCGCCGGCGTCATCATGCCACCAGGCCAGGACGCCGCGCAGTCTGCTACCCCGCCGCCGCTCGGCAGCGGTGTCGTCGGCAGCGAGCCGAAAAAGGTTCGCACCATCGCCATCCGTCCCGATCAGGCGGCCACCGCCGATACTATACCGGCATCGGCGCCGCCTGCCGCGGCCACGGAAGCGCCGGCGCGGGTGACGACCGTAACACCTGCAAAACAGGCGGCACCGGCGCAGCCGGCGCGCGTCATCAACAATCCTCCGCCGGCGGCCGATCCCGATTCCGAAACGGCGCCCGCGCCGCGCCAGCCAGTCGCGCGCAGCGCGCCGACCATGCAAGAGACCGCAGCGCCTGCTCCGAGCAACGCCCCGCTGTCGCTGAGCCCCAATGCGCCGGCACGAGCGGCGCCAGCTCGGGCCGCAGCACCTGCGAAGCGCACCGCGGCAGTAGCGTCGACGCAAACCGCGCCCGCCGCAACAAGCGGCGCCGGTGGCTACGCGGTGCAGGTATCGTCGCAGCGCAGCGAAGCCGACGCGCAGGCTGCGTTCCGCAGCCTGCAGGGCAAATACCCCGGCCAGCTCGGCGGCAAACAGGCGCTGATCCACAAGGTCGATCTGGGCGAAAAGGGCACCTACTACCGCGCCATGGTCGGCCCCTTCGGCAACGCCAATGAGGCGAGCGCGCTGTGCAGCAGCCTCAAAGCTGCCGGCGGCCAGTGCATCGTCCAGAGGAATTAGCGCTCCACAGCTTGACCCTTGCGGCAGGCGCGGGCTAATCCGCGCCGATGACGGCACGCGCATTCATCACCGGATTGGCGGGGCTCACGGTATCCGCCAATGAGCGCGCGTTTCTCCGCGAGGCTCAGCCCTGGGGCCTGATCATTTTCAAGCGAAACGTGAGCACACCGAGCCAAGTGCAGGGCCTCGTTCGCGCATTCCGTGACATCGTCGGCCGGGAAGCGCCCGTGCTGGTGGACCAGGAAGGCGGCCGGGTGCAGCGGCTGGGGCCGCCGCATTGGCCGTCCTATCCGCCAGGCGCGCGCTATGGCGCGCTTTACGATCGCGAGCCTGCTGCTGGCCTGGCCGTGGCGCGCCTTGCCGGCCACCTGATCGCGGCCGACCTCGTGGCGCTCGGGATCGATGTCGACTGCCTGCCGATTGCGGATGTGCCGGTTGCCGGCGGCGATCCAGTCATCGGCGACCGCGCCTATGGCACCGAGCCCGGCAAGGTCGCCGCGATCGCCGCTGCGATCGCGCAGGGGCTGCAGGCCGGCGGCGTTCTGCCGGTGCTCAAGCACCTGCCAGGCCATGGCCGCGCCACCGCCGACAGCCACGCCAAATTGCCGGTGGTCGATACCGACCGGGCGACCCTGGAAGCCACCGATTTCGCCGCGTTCCGGCCGCTCGCCGGCCTGCCGCTCGGCATGACTGCACATGTTGTGTTTACCGCCATCGACCCCGTCGCGCCGGCCACCACTTCGGTCACTATGGTGCAGGAAGTGATTCGCGGATTTATCGGGTTCCGGGGTCTGCTGATGAGCGACGACGTTTCGATGGGAGCACTGTCCGGCACGATTGCCGAGCGCAGCCGCGCCGCGTTCGCGGCCGGGTGTGACGTCGTGCTCCACTGCAATGGCGAACTCGGCGAGATGACGGCGGTAGCGAGCGAAGCGCCCGCGCTGACAGGCGCCGCCGCCGGGCGTGCCGACGCCGCGCTGACCGTGCGGTCGGCGCCGGAAGAATTCGATGTCGATGCCGCGCGTAAGGTTTTCACCCAGATGGTCGCCGGCGAACGGCCGACATCGCAACGGATGACGAACTCATGAGCGCCGACGAATTCGACACCACGCTTGGTGGGACTCTTGGCGCCGACCGCGGCACCACCGAGCCGGCCATGATCGTGGACGTGGAGGGCTTCGAGGGCCCGCTCGATCTGCTGCTTGCGCTGGCGCGCAACCAGAAAGTGGATCTCGCCAAGATTTCGATCCTGGCGCTGGCCGATCAGTATCTCAGCTTCATCGAGGCGGCGCGGCAAGTGCGGCTCGAACTTGCCGCCGATTACTTGGTAATGGCAGCCTGGCTCGCTTACCTGAAATCGCGGCTGCTGCTGCCAGAAGCAGCACCCGGCGAAGGACCGAGCGCAGAAGATATGGCGCTGGCGCTGGCCTACCGTTTGCGCCGGCTGGAAGCGTTCCGCGAGGTGGCGACACGCCTGATGGGACGGCCGCAGCTCAATCGCGACATATTCGCACGCGGCGCGCCGGAGCCGATTGCCGAGATCAAGCGGCCGGAATGGTCGGCGACGCTCTACGATCTGCTCAGCGCTTATTCCACGCAGCGCCAGCGCAGCTTGCTTTCGCGCGTGCGCTTCAAGCAGCGCACGGTCTGGTCGCTGGCCGAAGCGCGCGCCGCGCTCGAGCGTTTGATCGGGCAGTCGTCGGACTGGTCGCGGATCGACAGCTTCCTGATTAGCTATGTGGTGGAGCCGGCACTCGCGGCCACGGTGTTTGCATCCTCGTTTGCCTCCGCGCTCGAACTGGTGCGCGAGGGTGTCGCCGAAATCCATCAGAAAGAGTCGTTCGCGCCGATTTACATGCGCAAGCGCATCGGCGCGAATGGAAACACTACGACGCATGACGCGCAAAAAAACGCATAAGGAGACCGAAACCATGCCGAGCACGGCGAAGAAGCTCGCGATTGTCCACAACGACGAGCCGGCTGTAGAGCCGGCCGCGCGGCCGGAGGAATTGCGGCTACTGGAAGCTTTGCTGTTTGCAGCGGGCGAACCGCTCGACGAGGCGACGCTCGCCAGGCAGCTTCCCGACGGCGTGGATTTGAAGGACGAGCTTGCGCGCCTCAAGGCGGAATACGCCACGCGCGGCGTCAACCTCGTGCGCATCGGCAAGAAGTGGACCTTCCGCACCGCCGGCGATCTGTCGTGGCTCTTGACCAAGCAGACGGTGGAGACGCGCAAGCTGTCGCGCGCGGCGATCGAGACGCTCGCCATCGTCGCCTATCATCAGCCGGTCACCCGCGCCGAGATCGAGGAAATCCGCGGCGTGGTGACGGCCGCCGGCACGCTCGATGTGCTGCTCAAGACCGGCTGGATCCGCCCGCGCGGGCGGCGCAAGGCGCCGGGCCGGCCGATCACCTACGGCACCACCGAGGTGTTCCTGTCCCATTTTGGGCTGGAGGAGGTGGGCGACCTGCCGGGTCTCGACGAGCTCAAAGGCGCCGGCCTGCTGGAAGGCAATATGCCAACCGGTTTTGCCATACCGATCCCGTCCGACGACAGCACGCTGCGCGATGACGAGGACCCGCTGGAACCCGGCGATCTCGACCTCGGGCTTGCCCCGCCGGCCTCGTCAACCGAGAAGTGACGGCGGCGAAATTACGGTAAATACCGCTATTTTGCGCGCCCTCGCGGCCTTGATCGGGGCGCGGTAAGTCCTTGTTTTTGCCGCTTCCGGGGCCTAGTTTCTAAACCAAATGATGGGCGGGACGAGCGCGCATAAAGCCCGTCGCTGCGGAGGATTTGTTGATGGGTTCCTTAAGCATATGGCACTGGATGATCGTCCTCGTGGTGGTCATGGTTCTGTTCGGCGGCCGCGGTAAGATTTCGTCTCTGATGGGAGATTTCGCCCAGGGCATCAAGGCGTTCAAGAAGGGCATGGCGGAAGAAGACAAAACGGCAGATGCCAAGAGCGAGCCGGTCAAGACCATCGAGGCCGCCAGTGCCACGGCGCCGAAGACAGAAACCGAGCGGCGCGGCGAAGGCGTGCGCTCCTGAAGGTTGCGGCTCCGGCGTGAAAAAGCGATCGGCCGTCGCCACGGCTATCGCGAGGCCGGAATTTTTGTTTGCGCATGATCTTGTCCGAAAACCGGTTCCCACTTTTCGGGATCATGCGCTAGGAGTTGACTAATCCATGTTCGACATTGGTTGGGGCGAGCTCGTCGTCATCGGCATCGTCGCGCTGATCGCGATCGGGCCGAAGGAGCTGCCAACCGTATTGCGCTCGCTGGCCCAGTGGATGGGCAAGATCAGGCGCATGGCGGCGGAATTCCAGGGGCAGTTCCAGGAGGCCTTGCGCGAGGCCGAGGTGGCCGACCTGAAGAAACAGGCCGAAGATTTGACCAGCTCGGTCACCGACTTCACCAATTTCAATCCGATGGCGGATACGCAGAAGGAGATGGAGCGCGCCTTCATGCCGGAAGCGGCCAAAACCGGCGAGTTGGCCGCCGAGCCGTCCACTGACGCCGCCAACGCCTTACCCGCGCCGTCCGCTGAGCCGGCGACGCCGCCTGCCGAAGTCACGCCGCTTGTGGAAATCAATGTGCCGCTGCCGGAGCCGCCGGCGCCCGTCACGAATGAGGATTTTGCGCCGACGGAGGTGCCGCCGCCCAAGGAGACGAAAAAGCAGGCCGGGGGCAGCGCATGAGCCACGAAGACATCGAGGCGACCAAGGCGCCGTTGATGGAGCATCTGATCGAGCTGCGCTCGCGGCTGATCAAGGCGCTGATCGCGTTCGGGGTAATGTTCGCGCTCTGCTTCGTGTTCGCCAAGGACATCTACAATGTCCTGGTGTGGCCGTTCGTATGGGTGGCGGGCGCCGAGAATTCCAAATTCATCTACACCGCGCTGCTGGAATATTTCGTCACGCAATTGAAGCTGGCGATGTTCGGCGCGGCTTTCCTGTCGTTCCCGATCGTGGCGGCGCAGATCTATATGTTCGTCGCGCCCGGGCTCTATCGCAACGAGCGCAAGGCATTCCTGCCCTATCTGATCGCGACGCCGGTCTTTTTCGCGCTCGGCTCAACGGTGGTCTATTTCCTGGTGCTGCCGATGCTGGTGCGGTTTTCGCTCGGCATGCAGCAGACGGGTAGCGCAAACGACGCGTCGATCGCGCTGATGCCCAAGGTCGGCGAATATTTGTCGCTGATGATGTCGCTGGTGCTCGCCTTCGGCGTGGCGTTCCAGTTGCCGGTCATTCTCACGCTGCTCGGCCGCGTCGGGATCATCACCTCGCAGCAGCTCAAGGAGAAGCGGCGCTATTTCATCGTCGGCGCCTTCGTACTGGCCGCCGTGCTCACGCCGCCCGATGTGATCAGCCAGATGTCGCTCGCGCTGCCGCTGCTCATTCTGTACGAGGGCTCGATTTGGTCGGTGCGTATCGTTGAGAAGAAGGCCAAGGCCGAGGCGGCCGCGAAGGCGGCGGGGGCCGCCGCGCCGCCGGATACTGGGCCGGACGATGCCGCCGCCAAGCCGGCGGAGTAGGGCAGGCGGCACGCACTCTTCCCCTCTCCCCGTAAAACGGGGAGAGGGAAGTCTTGGACCTTGACTTAATTCCTAACAAGGACTATATTCCACTCTGCTTGGCTCGGCTGAGGGCGTCTTCGCGAGACGTTTCGAGGATGGAGCCAGGTGCGGCGCCTGCGGGCGTGGGCAAACGTAGCCCACGCACCCCGGGCGGCGCCGGGACCCCGCCCCCCCGGGCAGTACGACCCGGGTGCGAGGAGCTCGCTGACATGCTGGCTTAGGCCAGTTCGAAAGCGCGGCCCCGGGCCGAAATAAACGCCGCGATGGAGCGCCGAGAGGCGCCCGCGTCCTCCAAAAGAGGACGCGGTA
>DATBZY010000355.1:0-4298 GCA_036512915.1 Pseudolabrys sp.
GTGAGCTCGGCCGCGCGGGCAGCGAGTTCCTGGATCGCCTGCTTTTTGCCGTTGACCTTGAGCGCCGGAATAATCGCGTTCGGCGCGACGAGATCGGTGAGCGTCATGGACATGTCCAATGATTGGAAATGGTCGCGCCGGTTTGCAAGGGTTGTTGAAGGTCGCGGACCATAGGGATGGTCTGCAGCGGCGTCAATGGCCGAGGCTGCAGCATGATTCCGACGAAGCTTGTCCCGGACTTGATCCGGGATCGGAAGCGGTTTTCACAAATGATCTTGCTGAAGCAAAATGTCAGGGCCAGGCTCTGATTCAATCCGAATCGATACGGCTCTAGGCGGTATCTGCCGTTTTTTCTTGCATATTTAGGATATTCAGCCGCCGCGCCGACCCTGTTGGTCCTTGCGGCGCCGTTTGTAGCGGCGCAGCCGTTTTTCGATGTGAACCGCAGCCTGCTCGGCGCTGTCATAAGCGTCGGCCGCCATGCCCTCGGCTTCAAGCGAGGCGCCGGAATCCAGATGCAGCACGCATTCTGTGCGAAAGCCGAAACCGTCCCGGCCGACAGTGGCGTGCCCGGAAAAGCCGCCGCGAAAATATTTCGACGTCGCCTCTTCGACACGATCGGTGATCCGCTGCTGCAGAGCCATACCGAGACTCATGTTCCTTCCCGAAACGCGCAAAGGCATTGGATTGCCTCCCTGTCGGGCGCGGCGCCTTGCCGCGCCATTTTTCTATCGGGCTAAACATTTCAGCTTGGAAATGTTCCGAAGGTCAATACGTCCGTAGCTCGCGGTTTTAGGCGCTTGCTGCCTGCTTCTCGCGCCGACGCTGCACTGATGACGGGATGCGCATCGCCTCGCGGTACTTGGCGACCGTGCGGCGCGCAATGTCGATACCGGCCTCGCGCAACTTGTCGACGATCGTATCGTCCGAGAGTACGTCGGCGGCCGCCTCGCCGTCGATCAACTGGCGAATGCGATGCCGCACCGCTTCGGCGGAATGCGCCTCGCCGCCGTCGGAGGCCGCGATCGAGGAGGTAAAGAAATATTTCAGCTCGAAGATGCCGCGGCTGGTCGCCATGTATTTGTTGGCGGTAACGCGTGAGACCGTCGACTCGTGCATGCCGATGGCGTCGGCGACGGTCTTGAGATTGAGCGGCCGCAGATGCTGTACGCCCTTGGTGAAAAAGCCATCCTGCTGGCGCACGATTTCGCTCGACACCTTGAGGATTGTCTTCGCGCGCTGGTCGAGCGCGCGCACCAGCCAGGTCGCGGTCTGCAAACAATCGGCGAGATAGGTCTTGTCTTTGTCGCTGCGCGTGCCCTTCGAGACTTGCGCGTAATAGCGCTGGCTGATGAGGACTTTCGGCAGCGTATCGGAATTAAGCTCGACTTGCCAGTTGCCGTCCGGCGCCGCCCGCACATAGACATCGGGGACGATCGGCTGCACCAGCGTCGAGCCGAAGGCTAAACCCGGCTTGGGATTGAGACTGCGGATTTCGCCGATCATGTCGGCGAGATCTTCCTCATCGACGCCGCACAGGCGGCGCAGGGCGCCAAGATCGCGCTTGGCCAGCAGATCGAGATGCTCGACCAATGCCTGCATCGCCGGATCGAAGCGGTCGCGTTCCTTGAGCTGGAGGGCGAGACATTCGGTGAGATTGCGCGCGCACACGCCGGGCGGATCGAGCGTTTGCAGCACCGCGAGCACGGCCTCGACGTCGCGGAGCGGCGCGCCGAGCTTGTCGGCGACACTGGCGAGATCGCCGCTGAGGTAGCCGGCTTCGTCCACCATATCGACCAGGTATTGTCCGATCATGCGGCCGGCCGGATCGGATATCGCCAGCGCCATCTGCTTGGCGAGATGATCGGCCAGCGTGATTTCTTCCGAGACGAACGCTTCGAGATTGTAGCTGCCGTCGTCGCTGCCGCCGGAGCCGACTCCTGACCATTCGGAATAGGCCGGCGGCGGCATTTCGACCGGCGCGGCTTTCTCCCCGCCATCGTCGGGAAATACGTTTTCGAGTTCGGTGCCGAGCCCTTGCTCCATGGAGGCGCGGCTGGTCTCGAGGTTCTCGCCGATCCAATCCGGAGTGCTTGCGGAATCCTCGTCGCGCTCCGGCGCGGGAGCTTGCGGCTCGACGCCGGGCGCCGGCGCATCGTCGTCGCTGGCGCGTTCAAGCAGCGGATTGCGCTCAAGCTCGGCCTCTACATAGGCGGCCAAATCGAGACTGGAGAGCTGCAGCAGCTTGATAGCTTGCATCAGCTGCGGCGTCATCACCAGCGCTTGCGTCTGGCGGAACTCCAGTCTTTGCGACAACGCCATAGCGGTTTCCCGGCGGAAACTGGTCCGATTCTTGCTTGTTTTTCTTTATAGCAGTTCGCACGCGCAGCGGTATGCGATTCCGCAATACTGCGCTGCACAAATTCTGGGCAGGCTAACCGTAAATTGCCTGGCGCTAGAGCCGGAATTCCTCGCCCAAGTAGAGTCGGCGCACGTCCGGATTGTTGACGATGTCGTCGGCCCGGCCCTCCATCAATACTTCGCCGGAATAGATGATGTAGGCGCGGTCGGTAAGGCCGAGCGTCTCGCGCACATTGTGGTCGGTGATCAGCACGCCGATACCGCGGTTGGTCAAATGCCGCACCAGCGCCTGGATATCGCCGACCGCGATCGGGTCGATGCCGGCGAACGGCTCGTCGAGCAGCATATAGCTCGGCCGCGTCGCCAGCGCGCGGGCGATCTCGACGCGGCGGCGCTCGCCGCCGGAGAGCGCGATGGTCGACGTCTTGCGCAGGCGCGCGATGTTGAACTCCTCGAGCAGCGCATTGAGATCGGCTTCGCGCCGCCGGCGATCCGGTTCCACCACTTCGAGCACCGCGCGGATATTTTCTTCCACGTTGAGGCCGCGAAAGATCGAGGCCTCCTGCGGCAGGTAACCGATGCCGAGCCGCGCGCGCTGGTACATCGGCAGCAGGGTGACGTCGTAGCCGTCGAGCTCGATGCGGCCGCGGTCGGCCTTGATCAGGCCGGTGATCATGTAAAACACGGTGGTCTTGCCGGCGCCGTTCGGCCCGAGCAGGCCCACCGCCTCGCCCCGCCGCACGTAGAGCGTGACGCCCTTGACCACCTTGCGGCCGCCGAAGCTCTTCTCCACGCCGTGCGCGGCGAGATAATGGCGAGCGGCTTGGCCTTGGCGGCCGTCCCCTTCGCGGCGCGGACGATCAGCGGCGGGTTGCGCGGTCGCGGTAGCCTGACGCGCCGTTTGCGCAGTCGCCGCCGCCGCCTGTTGCTGGCGCGCTTCGGCCGGCGTCATGGCGCGGCTGGCGCGTGGCGGGCGGCGCCGAAACAGCGAGAGGATGTTCACCGGGCTACCTCGCGGCGCATGTTTCGATCCGGCCGATGGTCCGCCATTGCCGGGCGCGCGACACTAGCTGATTCCCCGTTGCCGCGAGCGGCCGGAGTGATCGAGAGCCTCGTCGCGTTCCAGGTCAATTGAATGGCCGCACCGGTACTGGCCGCGGCGACGGCATGCCAATGCCGCCCGGCTTGAGATCAGGCCCCGCGCCGCCGGGCTGGAACAGGCCCTGCACACGGCCTTGGCCATTCTTGCCGGATTCCACCCGCGATACGCCGCTGGTCAAATCGACCACCAGCCTGTCTCCACGCAGCACGTTTTGGCCTTGCGTCATCACCACATTGCCGGTGAGCGTGACGGTATTGGCCCTCATGTCGAACAAGCCAAGATCGCCGGTAGCCGTCTGCTCCTTCTGCGTCACCACTACGCCGCCGCGCGCTTCCAGCTTCTTGATCTTCTGCTCGCCGCCGGGGCCGGGCGTGGCCGCCTGCATTGGCTTGCCCTTGTTGCCCTTGTCGCCGTCCTCGTTGCCCTGTTCGTAGAACACCAGGAGCGAATTGCAGCGCAGGCCGGTATCGCCCTGTACCACGCGCACATTGCCGCTGAAGGTCGCCACCTTGTCCTTGTCGCGCACTTCCAGGGTGGCCGCCTCGATATGCACCGGCTGGTCGCGGTTGGTCGAAAAGCCCTGCAGCGCGTTCGGTGGCCCTTTCGATACCGGCTGCGCCGGCTGCGCCTGCAGCGGCGCGCCGGAAACGACCAGCACAGCGGCGATCAGAAACTGCGAGGAAAGCCTGCGGAGCACGGTCATTGCTTGCCGGTTTTCGGTTTGGGCACGGCGGTATCGTTAAGCATCATCACCATGCTTACGCCACCGAGGAAGCGCACCAGATCGCCGGAATCGACGATCTCCAGCCGGTTGGCATTGAGCGTGCCTTGCAGC
>DATBZY010000356.1:0-5024 GCA_036512915.1 Pseudolabrys sp.
TCGCGCTGGTGCCGGGCTTGGGGCTGTTCGGGCTGGGCGCCAGCAAGCGCGACGCCATCATCGCCGCCGACATCGCGCAAGCCGCGGTCGCAGGCATCACCGATGCGGAGGCGATCGGGCGCTTCACCTCGATTTCGCAAGTCGACATTTTCGATTGCGAATATTGGCCGCTGGAATTGGCCAAGCTGGGCGCGCGCAAGGATTTGCCGCTCGCCGGCCAAGTCGCGGTCGTCACCGGCGCCGGCGGCGCCATCGGCGCGGCGACCGCCAGCGCATTCGCGGCTGCGGGCGCGGAAGTGGCGCTGCTCGATGTCGATGCGAAGGCCGCGCGGGAAAAAGCCAAGACGATCGGCGGCAATGCCATCGCGCTAAAATGCGACGTGACCGATGCCGCCTCGGTGCGCGATGCGTTCGCCCGGGTCGTGGCCACATTCGGCGGCGTCGATATCGCGATTTCCAATGCCGGCGCCGCCTGGCAAGGCCGCATCGGTGAGGTCGACGAGGCGGTGCTGCGCAAGAGCTTCGAGCTGAATTTCTTCGCCCATCAAAAAGTCGCGCAGGCTGCGGTAAAGATCATGCTGGCGCAGGGCACCGGCGGCTGTCTGTTGTTCAACGTGTCGAAACAGGCAGTGAACCCCGGCGTCAATTTCGGGCCCTATGGTCTGCCCAAGGCGGCGACATTATTCCTGGTCCGCCAATACGCGCTCGATTACGGCGCCGACGGCATCCGCGCCAATGCGGTGAACGCCGACCGCATCCGCTCCGGCCTGCTGACCGGCGCCTTCATCAAGGAACGCTCGCAGGCGCGCGGGGTGAGCGAGAAAGACTATATGAGCGGCAATCTGCTGGGCCGCGAGGTCACCGCGCAGGACGTGGCGCAGGCCTTCCTGGCCCAGGCGCTGGCGCTCAAGACCACCGCCGACGTGACCACCGTGGACGGCGGGAATATTGCAGCGGCGCTGCGATAAAATGCTATCGTCACTCCGGATCGAGACCTCAAAGGAGCTATGACCATGCTGCGCATCCTAGCCATCATTGGCCTGCTGCCTCTTCTGCTGCTGGCGAGCCCGGCCTCCGCGGCCACCAAGGAGCAGAAGATGGAAACCTGCAAATTCGGCGCCGATGACCAGAAGCTCGAAGGCGCCAAGCGCAAGGCCTTCATCGCCAACTGCATGTCCAACCGGAACGACAAGCGCGGCCCGGCCGTGGCCGCCAAGAAGCCAGCGGCGAAGAAGCTGATCACCAGCCCGCCCGCGGACACGGCGCCTGCGGCCCCGAAGCAGTGAGCGCAGGCCGCTTTTCCGATCGAGCGCGACGGGCTTAACCCATGCCGGAAGCCGATAAAGCAGGCGAACGCTATCAGGCCGACCGTCCACAAGCCGCGCCGGGATTTTTCCTGAAAGGCTCGCACCAGCTCGACTGGGGCATGAAGAACCGGCTCGCCCGCGTGTTCAATCCGGCATCGGGGCGCACGGTGATGCTCGCCGTCGACCACGGCTACTTCCAGGGGCCTACGTCGGGCTTGGAGCGCATCGACCTCTCGATCGTACCGCTGCTGCCGCAATGCGACGCGCTGTTCTGCACCCGCGGCATTTTGCGCTCGCTCATCCCAGCTGACACGCAGAAGCCGATGGTACTGCGCGCCAGCGGCGGACCCAGCATCCTGCGCGAAGAATTATCAGATGAGCAGATCGCCATGGACATGGACGACGCGGTGCGCCTCAACGCCGCCGGCGTCGGCATCCAGGTGTTCATCGGCGGCGAGCACGAGACGCGCTCGGTGCACAACATGACCCGGCTGGTGGACGCCGGCTTACGCTGCGGCATGCCGGTGATGGGCGTCACCGCGGTCGGCAAGGCCATGACGCGCGACGCGCAATATTTTCGCCTCGCCTGCCGCATCATCGCCGAGCTCGGCGCGCAATACGTCAAGACTTATTACGTCGACGACGGCTTCGAGACCGTCACCGCCTCCTGCCCGGTGCCGATCGTGATGGCCGGCGGCAAGAAGCTGCCCGAGCTCGACGCGCTCACAATGGCCTACAATGCGGTGAGCCAGGGCGCCGCCGGCGTCGACATGGGCCGCAATATTTTCCAATCCGAAGCGCCGAAGGCGATGATCGCGGCGGTCGGCGCGGTGGTGCACAACAACACCAAGCCGAAAGAGGCGCTGGAGATTTACAAGTCGCTCAAGGCCAAGGGCTGAGCACGGACGCTTCACCCCGCCCGGGCGCGCAGCTTTCCGGTTTCTGCAGCCGCGCCGCCAATCTCGCTCCCTTCCAGCCTGCGCGCGAACAAGGCAACGATTTCGGACGCTGGGCGCGGTCGCGAGAACACGTATCCTTGAATCTGCGTGCAGCCGGCTTCGCGCAGCTTGGCAACCTGATCGAGAGATTCCACACCCTCCGCCGTCGTCGACATCCCGAGCGCGTCGGCGAGCGCAACGATCGCCCGGATGATCGCCACGCTCTCCTCGCCGACCGCCACCTCATCGATGAACGATTTGTCGATCTTGATCTTGTCGAATGGGAAGCGCCGCAGGTAGCTCAGGGACGAGTATCCGGTGCCGAAATCGTCGAGCGACGTGCGAACGCCGAGCGTGCGCAGGTTTCTCAACATTTCATAGGCATGGTTGTTGCCATCGATGAAGAGCGACTCGGTCACTTCCAGTTCGAGGCGCTGTGGCGGCAGCCCACTGTCCGCCAAGGCAGCAACCACGGTTGCTAGCAATTTCTGGTTTTTGAATTGAACCGGGGAAAGATTCACGGCAACGACCGTGTCCTCGGGCCATTGGCGCGCGGTCTTGACGGCCTCGCGCAGCACCCATTCGCCGATCGGCTCGATCAGCCCGGTTGCTTCCGCGACCGGAATAAATTCGACCGGCGAGACGAAGCCCCACTCGGGCGATTTCCAGCGCACCAGCGCCTCGCAGCCGGCAACAGTGCCACTGCGCAGGTCAACCAAAGGCTGGAACACTACCTGGATCTCGCCATTGTCCAGCGCCGATCGCAATCCGACTTCCAAGGCACGGCGACGATGCGCTCCCGCTTCCATCTGCGGCTCGAAGAAGCGGTAGGTCGCCGCACCGTCCGCCTTGGCGGCGAAAAGGGCCAGATCCGCTTTCTGCATCAGGGCGTCCGCCGCCCAACCATCGGCAGGCGCCACGGCGATGCCGAGACTGATGTCGATCACGATATCGCCGTATTCGAGCTTGAAGGGCGACTTAAAGGCATCGATGATCTGGCGCGCCAACACCATCGTTCCGGCCGGCGGGTCGGGCAAAAGTTGCAGGATCGCAAATTCGTCGCCGCCCAGCCGGGCCACGATGTCCCCGTTGCTCGCGCAAGACCTGATGCGTTTACCGGCCTGCTTGAGCAAGGCATCTCCAACAAAATGACCGAGTATGTCGTTGACCGATTTGAACTGGTCGAGATTGAGACAAAGCAGCGCCGCCGACTGGTCGTTTGCGCGCGCTTCGGCCAGCGCACGATCGACCTCTTCCTGGAAGGACGAGCGGTTTGGGAGTTCTGTCACCGTGTCGTAGCGCGCAAGATGGATAATGCGCTCGTCCGCCAGCCGCTTCTCCGTCACGTCGGCGCCGACGCCATGATAACCGGTGAACACGCCCGCATTGTTAAAAACCGGCTTAGCGGACAGCAGCCAGTAGCGCCGACCCGCTCCGACTCGAACCGGCAGTGTGACGTCGCGAAACGCGGCGCGCGCCGCTATGCTTTTGAGAATATCCGAGAGCTCCCGAGGCCGATATTCTTGCTGGCCGCCAATGACGTCGGAGAACAGCGCACCTTGAATTTCGGACGGCGTTTTCCCGGCGGCCTCGGCAAAGCGATCCGATACATGCATCAGAATGCCGTTGTCGTCGGTCTCCCACAGCCAGTCACTCGCATTTTCCTGGAAATCGTTGAGCAGGAGGCCGATGACTTCGCTCTGCGCCTCGAGCTTCAATTGGTCGCGAAGGTGGCGGACGAACAGGGCACCGTGGGCGACCAGGTTGCGCGAGATGAACACCGCGTAAAGCAGAAGCAGCACCGCCACGACGACAAACACCCGGTGCCCGGCGAGCAACAGCGCGCCCACAGACGCGAGCGCGGTCATCCAAGTATAGGCCAGTCCGGCTTGGGGCACCGTCGATAGACAGAAGGCCCCGCCGGAAATCATCCCGGCCATCAGACAGCCAAGAATCAACTGATGCATCAGGTCGGCGCCGGGAAACAGCATGAGCGGCGCCGCGCCCCAGGTCCCCCCGAGAAAAGCCGCATGCAAGACCGTGCGCCGGATCGCGCGCGCAGAGGCTCCCGTCGGTGGCTTGTGTCGCGTCAGAGTCCACGACCAAAGGCTGGCGCCGGCCTCCAACAAGATCAACGCGCCCCAGATCGACAGGATCACGTTCGCCCCGGTATCCCAGAAGACGCCGACGATGATGGCTGTGTTCAAAATATTGATCGTCATGGTCAGCGGCACGAGCTGAACCACGGCATCGATCTGCGCCGCCCGGATTAGGCGACGTGCCTGTTCGTCGAGATCGTCTAGCTTGACCGTAACCCCGAACAGGAGTGCAGACAGGGACCTCGTCAACACGCGTAGATTCATAACGTTGTACCAAGACCCCTGAAATTACGATTCGGAGGACGGCGGCATTTGCTTCCTAATACGCGCTGTCAGCTTGCCAATCATTTACTAAGCAACCATGAGACGAGAGACTAATCCGAGATGTTGATTAACCATTTGCTTTCGGGGGCTGCATCGCTGGGCGATACCAACGTCGACGGCCGAGATGACTGCGGTTCCGCGTGCACAGCGCGTTGCGGACTTGACTCCGCTCCGGCCGCTTGTGACACCCCCGCCGCGGCGTGTGGCAATCATACCGGCGAAAACGGAGTACTGGGGTAGTCATGATCAGAGTTTTATTGGCGGCAGTGTGCCTGGTTCTCTTTGCCGAAACTCTGCAGGCCGGCGGCCTCGACGATCTCAAGGCGGCGAATGCAGCGGCGGAACAGGGCAAAGCC
>DATBZY010000357.1:0-3185 GCA_036512915.1 Pseudolabrys sp.
CTGTGAGCTGATCCTGGAGCATAGGTCACATCCAGAACAGGGCTTTCGCGCCTGTCTGGGGATCGTTCGGCTGGCCCGCCCGTATGGCACCGGGCGTCTCGAGGCGGCGGCGAACCGCGCCATCGAAATCGGCGCCCGTACTGCCGCGCGTTTGCTCATCCGCGAGAACCCGGCCTTGACGCTGTCGGACATCGTGCGCAGCGGAACGCCGCGCTCGGCGAGAATGTTTTTGAGCCTGCGCCATTCGGTTCTATGCTTTTTGGTCAGCGCTTTAGCGCCGAGGCCGCCGACGTAGTCCTTGACGAGTTGGTCCGCATCGACAGGTCTTGGTTTCGGGGGCATGTTTATGATCTCCAGACCACCAAAGGATGATCCATTGTCGCTGGCCACTCATGGCTAGCTCCCGGCTAGCTCCCGGCTAGGTGGTGGCGGGCTGCTTCGGCCGCGCGATCCTGGGCGACCCCTCCCGGCAAGGCATCGGCTTCCAGCGCCGGAATCGGGGCGTGTAAAACGACAATTGCGATGGCCGGTCGACGACAATTAGGGTGGCCGGTTTGGCGGTCGCCTCTGAAGCGCTGCGAAGGTGCAATGCGTTGAGCATCGACGCAAGATCTAATTGTCGCGGGGGCGTCGATTGGGCTTCTTGTCGGCGGGTTTCGGGGTGGTGGTTGTCGCACCGGTCTGGTCCGACATTCGGGTGATGGCGGCTTTGCGTCGATAGCTGTCGGTGTTCATTTCCAGGATGACGGCGTGGTGCACGAGGCGGTCGATGGCGGCGACGGTCATCGCCTTGTCGGGGAAGATCTCATCCCAGCTGCCGAATGGTTGATTGGCCGTGATGAGCAGACTGCGGCGCTCGTAGCGAGCGGAGATCAGCTCGAACAGCACGCTGGTCTCGGCCTGGTCCTTGCGGACATAGGAGAGGTCGTCGAGGATCAGCAAATCATACTTGTCGAGCTTGTCCATGACGCTGGCGAGTGTGAGATCGCGGCGCGCGGCCTGCAGCCGTTGCACCATGTCGGTGGTGCGGGTGAACAGGACGCGATAGCCGTTCTCGATCAGGGTCTGGCCGAGGGCTGCGGCGAGATGCGACTTGCCGACACCAGGCGGGCCGAACGCCAACAGGTTGGCACCTTTGTCGAGCCAGGAGCCGCCGGCCGCCAGCGCGGTGATCTGGCTCTTGTTGATCATCGGGACGGAGGCGAAGTCGAAGGTGGCGAAGCTCTTGCCCGCCGGCAGATGGGCATCCTGCAAGTGACGCTGGATGCGCCGCTGATAGCGCTCGGCAAGCTCGTGCTCGAGCAGGGTTGCGAGATAGCGGGCGGCCGGCCACCCCTCGCGGTCGGACCGCTCGGCGAAGTCGGCCCACAACTGACCGATGGTCGGCAGATGCAGCGTGGTCAGCAGCATCGGCAGGCGGGCGAGATCGACGGTGATCTGTGCGGAGGGCTTGTCTGGCGTCAGCATGGCAGCACCTCGCCGCGAGTGGCCGGCAGCAGCACGTCGTAGACCAGCGCCGTCGGCATCGTGACGGCCACCATGGGGAACCCCGCGACGCCGTGGATGCTCTCGGCATCACGGATGAACACGGCGCGCAGCACGTCGGGATCCGGCAGATGGCCGGCGTCGAGCGCGATCTCGATCTGCTCGGCGAGCTCGGCTTCGTGGCCGCTGCAATAGGCGATGTCGAGGAGCGCCACCATGGTCTTGCAGGCGCGCTCGATCGGCCCGCGTTCGGCCAGCATCTCCCAGGCACGACGGAATGCCGGCCGTGGGAACAGCGCGTCGCGCCAGACCAGGTTGCGCAGCGCCTGGGGCTTGCGCCGCAGGCTCGGCAGCACATGCCGATAGTCGGCGACGTGTCCGCGCTGGGCACCGCTCGGCACCCGCCCGCGCGGCAGGGTGAGCACCTGGGTCGAGCCGAGGAAGCAGTCGAGCCGATCGTCGTAGAGATGCACCTTGAGGCGATGGCCGATCAGCCGCGACGGCACGGTGTAGAAGATCTTGCGCAGGCTGAACATGCTCGACGTGGTGACGATCACCGTGGCTTCGCTGAAGTCGGTGGTGCGTCGTGGCGGCAACGGCAGGAGCGCCGCACGGTCGGCCGCAAAGGCCCGCTCGCGTGCGGCGTTGCGTTCGCCCACGAGGTCGTCGGCAAAGGCCTGATAGGCCCCTCGCGTGTCGAAGTCGCGACTGCCGCGCAGCGTCAGAGCCTGGTCGAGCGCCCTCTTGAGATGGCGATGCGGGCTCTCGATGGAGCCGTTCTCGTGGCTCACACCGCGATTGTTGCGGGTCGCCGTCATGCCGTAATGACCGCACAGCTCACTGTAGGCGCGTGTGAAGTCATCCTGCTCGCAGAGGTTCTTGAACGCCGCCGAGAGGCTGTCGGTGCGATGCTCACGCGGCGCACCGCCGATGAGCCAGAGTGCGTTCTGCAGCCCTTCGGCGAGCGCCGAAAAGCTCTCCCCGCCCTCGACGACGCTCGCGTATTCCCACTGCGAGTGGGCGAGCGCGAAGTGGTAGAACCGATGCGGGAAGGCAAGACCCGCCATCGTGACGCACAGCTCGCCCGCATCGGTGAAGTCCGACAGGCCCTGCGCGCCGGGCGGATGCTCCTGGCGGAAGACGACGTCACGGTCGGGGCCGGCGAGCGCGCTCCAGCGCCGCATATGGCGCTGCAAGGTCCGCAGCTGGCTATCGGGGAAGCGTCCGGGATGCCGACGCTGCAGCTCGCGCAGGATGGTGATGGCCTGCAGCGACGGCATCGACCGCACCAGCGGCACGATCTCGGCTTCCCAGATTCCCTCGAACGGGTTGGCGCGCGTCCGATACACCCGCGGCTTCTTGCGTTGTGACGGCAGGGTCGGATCGCGGTCGATGCGGCGCCCCGAGCGCTCGCTGATCCCGGCCTTGGCGGCGGCGGTCAATTGCAGATGGCTTCGACGATGGTCCATGTACGTTCTCACCTGTTGGTCGTTGAGATGGCTGCCTGGCACCGACGGCTCTTTCTTTTGAGGAAAGAACCGCTTGCACCACCTCAGAAACGACCGCCAGTGGCGTCCTGGGACCCACAAAACGGCGCCGCCAGCGGGGCCGGAGCCGGTCGGGCTACGCCCTCCCGCCGTCCGGCCCCACCGGCCAAGCTAGTTGTCGTCAACCGGCCAAGTTAATTGTCGCCGCACAGG
>DATBZY010000358.1:0-3129 GCA_036512915.1 Pseudolabrys sp.
GCTCGTCGCCCGGCACGGCTATCGTACCCCAGCTCAGGTGCGAGCCGATCAATCCCGGGTTGATCAGACAGTCACAACCGACCTATCATTGGCCGCCTGAATAAGCTCAGCCGGGTGTCTCAAAACCGGGCCGCAGTACACAACCAGCAGGTAGCCCTCTTCTGAGGGCTGATCATAGCAGATTACGACCAAAAGCCGGTTTATGGGCAAAAATATAGGGCAAATAGTACTTGCTGTCAAGGGATAGACCGGCGCTCTTGACTCTAGAACATAACATGAACTATGTTCCCCGTCCGTTCCAGGGAGAGAGTCCATGGTCAAAGCCGTCATCCAAGAAGCCGCCGCGCTCGCCTCGCTGTCGCTGTTCGTGGGCATGATCGCCATCTGGTCGCAGGTGTTCAGTAATCTGTAGGTTGTGCCGCGTCGTGCGTTGTGTACCCGCGTTGTCATGGCCGGGCTAAAGGCGCCTTGGCGCCTGAAGCCGGGCATGACGGGAAACGGGGCGCGGCTTCGCTCGCCGGCCTGTTGAAAACCGGCATAGCGCGGGTCCCGGCGTCGCTGACAGTAGACGTGGGCGTTTCCTGTCCCCACTCTGGGTGACAACAAGGAATCACCGCGTGACCGATCTCGATTTCGTGCACTTGCACGTGCACTCGTCGTATTCGCTGCTGGAAGGCGCGCTCACTATTGCGCGGCTCGCCGAGCTGGCGAAAGCCGACAAGCAGGCGGCGCTGGCGCTCACCGACACCGACAACATGTTCGGCGCGCTGGAATTCTCCGAAAAGCTCGCCAGCTCCGGCATTCAGCCGATCGTCGGCTGCGCGCTGGCGATCGATTTTGGCGACACCGATCACGGCGCGCGCAACGGCAATGCGCAGCCTGAGCGCGTGCGCATCGTGCTGCTGGCCGCGCGCGATGCCGGCTATCGCAGCCTGATGCGGCTGTCCTCGCGCGCCTTCCTGGATTCGCCGTCGAACGAGCCGCCGCGGCTCAAGCTCGAATGGCTGGCGGGCGAGACCGACGGCATCATTGCGCTCACCGGCGGCCCCGGCGGCCCGCTCGATAGCGCGATCGCGGCCGGCCAAAGCCATCTCGCCGGCACGCGGCTCGATGCGCTTGCCCGCCTGTTCGGCGACCGGCTCTATGTGGAATTGCAGCGGCACGGCACCGCCAACGAGCGCATGACCGAGCCGGTGCTGATCGATCTCGCCTATGGCAAGAATATTCCGCTGGTCGCGACTAACGAGCCTTTTTTTGCTTCAGTCACCGACTACGAGGCGCATGATGCGCTGATCTGCATCGCGGAAGGCCGCCTGCTGTCGGAAAGCGACCGCCGCCAGCTCACGCCCGAGCATCGCTTCAAGACCCGCGCCGAGATGCGCGACCTATTCGCCGATCTGCCGGAGGCGCTCAGCAACACCGTCGAGATCGCCGAGCGTTGCGCGTTCCGCCCGCGCATCCATCAACCGATCCTGCCGCGGTTCTCGGTAGGCGATAGCGGCAGCGTGATCGACGAATCGGAAGAATTGCGCAAGCGCGCCGAGGAAGGCCTCACGCTCAGGCTCATCACCGCCGGCGTCGCGCCCGGCCACACGCCGGACGAATACCGCGAACGGCTCGATTTCGAACTGGGCGTCATCGCCGGCATGAAATATCCCGGCTACTTCCTGATCGTCGCCGATTTCATCCAGTGGGCGAAGGCGAAGGGCATCCCGGTCGGCCCCGGCCGCGGCTCCGGCGCCGGCTCGCTCGTCTCCTACGCGCTCACCATCACCGACCTCGATCCGATCCGCTTCGGCCTCTTGTTCGAGCGCTTCCTCAATCCCGAGCGCGTGTCGATGCCGGACTTCGACATCGATTTCTGCCAGGACCGGCGCGACGAGGTGATCCGCTACGTGCAGAAGCGCTACGGCCGCGACCAAGTAGCGCAGATCATCACTTTCGGCACGCTGCAGGCGCGCGGCGTGTTGCGCGACGTCGGCCGCGTGCTGCAGATGCCGTACGGGCAGGTGGACAAGCTCTGCAAGCTGGTGCCGCAAAACCCGGCCAATCCGGTGACGCTTTCCCGCGCCATCGAGGACGAGCCGCGCCTGCAGGCCGAGCGCGACGGCGATCCGGTGGTCAAGCGCGCCTTCGACATCGCCCGCAAGCTCGAGGGCTTGACGCGCCACGCCTCCACCCATGCCGCCGGCATCGTGATCGGCGACCGCGCGCTGTCGGAGCTGGTGCCGCTCTATCGCGATCCGAAGTCCGACATGCCGGTGACCCAGTTCAACATGAAATGGGTGGAGCAGGCCGGGCTGGTGAAGTTCGACTTCCTCGGTTTGAAAACGCTCACGGTGTTACAGACCGCGGTGGCGCTGGTGAAGCGGCGCGGCATCGAGATCGATCTCACCGCCATTCCGCTCGACGACAACAAGACCTATGACCTGTTGGCGCGGGCGGAAGCGGTCGGCGTGTTCCAACTGGAAAGTGCCGGCATGCGGCGCGCGCTGCTCGACATGCGGCCCGATCGTTTCGAGGACATCATCGCGCTGGTCGCGCTTTATCGTCCCGGCCCGATGGCGAACATTCCGACCTATTGCGCGCGCAAGCACGGCATGGAGCGGCCGGATTACATCCATCCCAAGCTGGAGCCGATCCTGAAGGAGACCTTCGGCGTCATTATCTACCAGGAACAGGTGATGCAGGCCGCGCAGATCCTGGCCGGCTTCTCGCTCGGCGAAGCCGACCTGCTGCGCCGCGCCATGGGCAAGAAAATCAGAAAGGAAATGCAGGCGCAGCGCGAGCGTTTCGTTTCAGGTAGCGTCGAGCGCGGCGTCGAACGCCACCAGGCCGACGCGATCTTCGATCTGCTCGAGCGTTTCGCCGAATACGGCTTCAACAAGAGCCACGCAGCAGCGTATGCGCTGGTGGCCTATCAGACCGCCTATATGAAGGCGAATTTCCCGGTCGAGTTTCTGGCCGCGACCATGACGCTCGACATCGGCAATACCGACAAGCTCGCCGAATTCCGCGCCGAGGCCGAGCGCCTCGGCATCAAGGTCGATCCGCCCTCGATCAATCGCTCCGACGTGGCGTTCGAGGTCGACGGCAACACCATCATTTACGCGCTGGCCGCGCTCAAAG
>DATBZY010000359.1:0-4617 GCA_036512915.1 Pseudolabrys sp.
GATTGCTCGCCCACCGGATTTCACTGGGCGTTTGATACTTACTCCCAGGCGGTCGGAACCGCGCGCGCGATCGTCGGGCAAGGCGGCAAGAGCTGGTTCATCCTGGCGGCCGATTATGCCTTCGGCCATCAGATGGCCGCCGATCTCGCCCGCGTCGTGAAGGAGAATGGCGGCACTGTGCTCGGCGAGGTGCGTGTTCCGCTGAATACGCAGGACTTCTCTTCGTTCCTGCTGCAGGCCTCCTCGTCCAAGGCGCAGATTATCGGCCTCGCCAATGCCGGGGGCGACACGATCAATTCGGTGAAGCAAGCGGCCGAGTTTCGCATCGCGGCCGGCGGACAGAAGCTCGCGGGTCTTGTGGTCGTCTTGAGCGACGTTCATGCGCTCGGCTTGCCGGTCGCGCACGGCCTGATCTTCACGACCGCATTTTATTGGGACCTGAACGACCAGACGCGCGCATGGTCCAAGCGCTTCTTCGATCGTACGGGTCGCATGCCCGGCATGGTGCAGGCTGGTACTTATTCGGCCGTGCTGCATTATCTCAAGGCCATCGCGGCCGCCGGAAGCGCCGACGGCAAAGCCGTGGCGGGGAAGATGCGCGAGATCAAGGTGGACGACTTCTTCGCGAAGGGTTTCGTCCGCGAAGACGGCCGCATGGTTCACGACATGCTTCTCGTCGAGGTGAAGAAGCCAGAAGAGTCGAAGGCCGCGTGGGATTATTACAAGGTCCTGCGGACCATCGCGGCGAACGACGCGGTGCAGTCCCTCAGCGAAAGTAAATGCACCTTTGTGAAGAAATGAAACGTACGACGTTGCCGGCCGCGGAACGCGTCCGGCCGCTCACTCCACCACGATCTTCACCTTCTCGCCCGGCTTGAGCCGGTCGCCGGGGACAAGGCCGTTGACCACGCGGAAGCGCTCGAGCCGTTGGTCGGGTATCGCCATTCGGCGCGCGAGTTTTTCCACCGTATCGTTGGCGCCGACGCTGACGATCTTGAGACGCAGCGGGTGGACCTGCTCGCTTTCCTGCAGGCTCATGCGGCGGAATGTGGCGACCGACTCGCGGAACGAGCGATCGACCACAGCGGTCTTATTTTTCGCCGCGAAGATGAAGCGATAGACGTCGCTGCCGAAGCGCAAGGCGAATAGCCGGAACGACCATTGCTCGCCGCTGGCGGTCGCGGTCGCGGCCGGAAATCCGTTGATGGTGATGTCCTCGACGCTGGCGGCATCGACATTCTCCATCCAGCCCGATTTCAGGTAGTCGGGCAGCGACTGCTCGGCCGGCACGCTCACCACGTCGAGGCGCAACGCCTCGCCGCCGCCGTCCTTGAGGCCGAGCACGGCCTGCGCGGTATTGTCGAGCGAGAAGCCCGGCGGCGCCATGAAGGTGAAGCCGAGCTTGGGATGCAGGAAGCGCCGGCCGCGCGCGAAGCCCTCGCTCGGGTCCTCGCCATAGACCACGCCGTCGAGAACCCCGAGATATTCGGTGCGATCGCGCTCGCCGGCGCCGGGGCCGCTGAATTGGCGGGCATTGGCAAGCGCGTTCTGCACGCGCTCGGGCGTCGCCGGATGCGTGGAGAGAAAGTCGAGCGCCCGCGGATCGGTATTGCCGCCGGCCGCTTTGATATCGGCATTGCGCTGCATGTCGGTGAGGAAGCGCGAGGCGCCGAACGGGTCGAACCCGGCACGCGCCGACATGCCGACGCCGATACCGTCGGCCTCGATTTCCTGCGCGCGCGAGAAGCTCGCCAGCGTGAGCTTCGACTTGGCGAGCGCCAGCGCACCGGTCTGCGGATCGCTGAGCACGTCGTTGACCACCTGGCTGATGATGGCGGCCTGCTTGGCCTGTTCCTCGCGGATCGCGGCGTGGCGTGCGATCACGTGGCCCATCTCGTGCGCGAGCACCGAAGCGAGCTCGGCCTTGTCGTTGGCGAGCGCGACCAGCCCGCGCGTGATGTAGAGCTGGCCGTTCGGCAGCGCGAAGGCGTTGATCGCCGGCGAGTTGAGGATGGTCACCTTGTATTTGAGATCCGGCCGTTCCGATGCCGCCACCAGGCGGTCCACGGTCTGTTCGATCACCGCCTGCAGCTGCGCGTTCTCGTAGGCGCCGCTATAGGACGCGAGAATGCGCGCGTGCTCGCGCTCGGTTGCCGGCAGCCGCTCCGTCTGCGCGCTGGACTGCGGTAGCGGCAGCGAGACCTGGCGGTTGTCCGGCGTGCTGCTGCAGGCAGCGAGCAGCAGGGCGACGAGCGCGATGCCTGCGCCGCGTGCCCTGTTCGCCGATGTTGTGGTCAGTGTTGCCGCCGTCACCGCTTTGCTCGCGATTGCCTTTTGCTGGCGCATGATCTTTGCCGAAAACCGGTAGCCACTTTTCGGGATCATGCGCTAATTTACAAATTCGATCTGCTCGGGGACCTCGGCCTGGATGATCGGGCCGCCGCGCCGTTCGATCCATCCGCGCACCCGGATGCGGCGGCCTTGCAGCTGCTTGGGCTCAAAGCCGGCCGCGGCAAAGGCCCGCTGTTGGCGTCGGAGAATGGTCACGGTGAAATCCCGCGTCCAGCGCCGCCCGAAGTTGACATATATAGTTGCCCCGCTCTCGCGCACCGACAAGACCTTGCCCTCGACCAGCGCGAAATGACCCCGTTCGGCCTGTAGCCGGCTGAGGTTTTCCGCCTGCAAAGGGGCGAAATTGGGATCGGCCCAGAGCCCGCGGCCGACCGCCCGTGCTGCCCGTTCAATGGTTAACAGGGGGTCGGCGCAGGCCTTGTCGCCGATTCGCGCGGATACCCGGGCTTGGCCCTGCTCCAGCATGGCAGCTTGCAAGGATTGCTGGGCTTCGCCCGCAAAGGCGAAAGCGACCAGGCGGCCGTAGCGGTCGCTCTCAGGCCCCAGCCGTTCGAGCCGGAGCGGGCGGCCGCCGACGAGCGCGTGCAACGCATTGCGGCTGTCATCGGCGACTTCTATGCCGGCGAGCCGCAGCTCGCGGCTGTCATCCAGCATCAGCGTGCGGCCGTCGCGCACGGCGGCGACGTTGGCGGTGCCGATCGCGGTCAGTTTGCGCGTTCTTGCGCTACCGCATTGCACACAACGAGCGCCCATGCGGCGGCCGAAACAATCACGAGCATGCGACGCGGATGGCGTTTCATGATGGTCGTAACTTGCCGGAACTCGCTACAATGCCGGAGCAATCATAGACGTCATTGTCACCACCGGGGAGGGGACAAATGTCATCGCAGCGCACGTCGCCAAATCGCCGAGCCTTCCTGCAGTCCGCCGCGGCCGCGAGCGCCTTCATCGCGACCGGCGCGCGCGCCCAAACCACTTGGCCCGACCACACCGTCAAGATAATCATCCCCTATCCGGCCGGCGGCTCGACCGATGTGCTGTCGCGCATTTTGGCCGAGCGCCTGAAGGAGATGTTCGGGCAGACCTTCGTGATCGAGAACCGCCCCGGCGCCGGCGGCAATATCGGCATCGCCGCGGTCACCGGCAGCGCGCCGGACGGCGACACCATCGGCGCGGCCACCATCGGCCACTTTGCGATCAACCAGTTTCTCTACAGCAAGATGCCGTACGACCCGGAACGCGACATGATTCCGGCGACGCTGACCTGGGAATTGCCCAATGTCTTCGTTGTGGCCACCGATCACGTGCCGGCGAAGACGCTGGCCGAATTTCTCTCGTGGGCGAAACAGAAGGGCAAAATCAGCTTCGGCAGCCCTGGCGTCGGCACCTCGCCGCATCTGTCGGGCGTGCTGTTTGCCAAGCGCACCGGCCTCGATGCCATTCACGTGCCGTTCCGCGGCGCGGCGCAGACCATCCCTGCCATGCTGTCGGGCGACGTGAATTTCGCGCTCGACAATTTAACTTCCTATATGTCCACCATCGAGTCCGGAAAGATGCGGGCGCTGGCGGTGACCTCGGCGCAGCGCTGGCCGACCATGCCGGATGTGCCGACCATGGCGGAGGCAGGCTTGAAGGATTTCGTCGTCACCTCCTGGGCGGCCTTCGTGGTGCCGGCCGGCACGCCGCGCCCGATCATCGACAAGCTGGCCGGCGCCATGAAGCAGATCGCGGCCGAGCCGGAGATCCAGAAACGCTTCCTGGTGGGCGGCGCGCGCTGCCTTTCCAGCACCCCGGAAGAGGCGCTTGCCTTTGCCGCCAAGGAGCGGGCGATGTGGAAGGACGTGATCGCGTTGTCGGGCGCGCAGGCCCAATAGCGGACGGCGTGCGTGCACGAATGGATCCGTGCGTGGCGCCAAGGCCTGTGCTAAATCGCGCGGACGCGGTCCCGTAGCTCAGCCGGATAGAGCAGCGGTTTCCTAAACCGAAGGTCGGAGGTTCGACTCCTCTCGGGACCGCCATTGAAATAAGGGATTGGCGTGATACCCGTAAATTGACCGGTCATTGATAGCTACAATCGAGCATTGGGTATGTCCGCTTTACCCCCGATTGTTGAATTGCCGCGATCTAGAGTCTTTTTAGATTGATCTGAATCGTCAGGGGATTCACGGGACGTTTTTTCTGGTTCAGGATTCGACCGTCTTGATTCGGAGGCGGCGATGACACGGGCTTATTCGTCTGATTTGCGCGAACGAGTGATCGGTGCGG
>DATBZY010000360.1:0-15562 GCA_036512915.1 Pseudolabrys sp.
TGCCAATTAGGGCGAGCGCCGCCACCCCAAATAGCCACTTTCGCTTGCTCATCGGCAATTTTCGGTCCGGGCACTTTTGGGCCCTGCCCGGACGCTCCCTATTCCGCGGATTAGCGTTTGTCTCAATCACTGGAGGGCCGCGTTAGCGGCTTTACTAGCATATAAACGTGCCTAAGTGCATATCCCTGCGCTCGCTGGTAAACACGCCGGACACGGCATTATTCGGGCCGGCTGGAGCTATAATCCATGCGAATCGCCACCTGGAACGTCAATTCGGTTCGCCAGCGCATGGACAGCCTGCAAGTCTGGCTGGCGGAGCGAAAGCCCGACATCGTCTGCCTGCAGGAAATCAAATGCGTCAACGAGGCCTTCCCGCGCGAGGCATTCGAGGCGCTCGGCTACAACGTGGCGGTGCACGGCCAGAAGACGTTCAACGGCGTCGCGCTGTTGTCGAAGTTGCCGTTCGACGAGGTGGCGCCTGGCCTGATCGGCGATGACGGCGACGTGCAGGCCCGCTTCCTGGAGGCGCTGGTATCCACCAAAAACGGCGTGGTGCGGGTGGTCAGCCTCTATCTGCCTAATGGCAACCCGCCCGATACCGAGAAATACACATATAAACTCAAATGGATTGACCGACTTATTGATTTTTCACATGAACGGCTGAAGCTGGAAGAGCCGTTCGTCCTGGCCGGCGACTACAACGTCATCCCGACCGCAGCCGATGCCCGCCATCCGGCCGCCTGGAGCAAGGACGCGCTGTTCCTGCCGCAGACCCGGGAGAAGTTCCGCGCGTTGCTCAATCTGGGCCTCACCGACGCGATCCGCGCCAGCAGCGATGCATCCGACCTCTACAGCTTCTGGGACTACCAGGCCGGCGCCTGGGCCAAGGACGACGGCATTCGCATCGACCACCTGCTGCTGTCGCCGCAGGCCGCCGACCGGCTGATTGATGCCGGGATCGATCGCCACGTGCGCGGCTGGGACAAGCCGTCCGACCACGTGCCGGCCTATGTGGATCTGGATATCGAGGAGCGCTGAAGCTCAATCGGCATTCCGCCGGCGGGCTAGGGTTTCCTCCCTAGGGCGTGAACAGATAAACGCGCCGTTGAACGGCTTGCCAGAGTCCGCATTGGAGCCGTAAGCGGACGTCCTTCGCATCAGACGGCACGTGTGCCAGAAGCGCTCGTTCCCCTGCAGAGCACACGCGAAGCTTGTGTCACGCAACTAAAAATACATCATCTGACAATTGCTAGTTCGATAAAAGAGTTGCCAACATTGACGTAGATCACATCGTACCGCCGCGAGCATGCGTTAAAAATGCGGATCGCTGCGACGAATCGGAGAACAATCAATCATGCAACATGAAGAGGCTATCAAGGTCTTAAACCGCGGCACGCCAACGCGGTGGGTCCGCGCAACCGGGGTTGCTGCCGCAATCCTGATCGCCGGTGCGGCGCTCACCTTCACTTCGTATCCGGCAGATGCGAGCCCGAATAAGGTGACAGCCAGCAAGCCGTGCGGGTCCTGTCACCCGCCAAATAAGCCCCCTGGCCGTTGAGTCCGGTCTACTCCCGATAACGGACATCGGGCAGCGCATCGCGACCCGCTACGACAAGCTCGCGGCCAACGACCTTGCCTTCATCAAGCTCGCATCCATCCGCATTTGGCCGCGCGCTTATGAGTCCGCACCCTCGCTTGCGCCTACTATTTACCGTCATGCCCAGTACCCTCGGGCCGGCCTGCGGCCGGCCCGAGGGTAAACTTTTTGCGGACATTCACGTTTTTTGTACAGCGAAGGAACGAAGACGTAGATGGCATCGGATGGCGGGCTTACCCAACTTCCGCAATAAAACTGAGCCGTAAGTCGAATCGATCCGACTTGCGGTGATAAGCCCGGCCATGACGACAACATTTCTCAGTGCGCACGGAAATTACGCGAAAGCGCGCGCCCCGGAATGACGAGCGAAGTCTAATCGCGGCGGGTCTCGAGCCAGCGCTTGAGGTAGACCAGCGCCATCGCGCGCTCGTCCTCGGTCGCCTGCTGGAAGGCGCTGTCATAGAGCTTGGCGATCCAGACCTGATCCGTCGTCCGCGCGCTATCCTTGGCCAGCGTGAGCCACATCAGCCCGCGCGCCGCCTGACGCGGAACATGGTCGCCGGCAAACAGCATGGCGCCCAGCATCGCCTGCGCCGAGCATTGGCCTTTCTGCGCGGAAAGCCCAAACCAGCGCGCCGCCTGGCGCGGATCGTGCGGAGCGCCGACGCCGTCGAGATAGAGCCGTGCCAGATAATACTGTGCATCGGGATCGCGAAAATACGACGCCGCATAGCCGAACATCTCACGCGCACGCTCCGGATCGCGCTGGATCTGGGTCTTCGGGATGCCGTCGAGATAGTAGTGACCGAGTGCCACGAATGCGTTGGCGACGAAGCGCGACTGCGGCGTGTCCGGATTGTCGTCGGCATGGCTGTCGGCGATGCGGCGGAAATATTCGAACGCCTTGAGATCGTTCTGCGCCACGCCCTCGCCTTCGGCATACATGCGGCCGAGCTTCCACTGCGCGAGCGCATGACCCTTCTCGGCGGCGTATTCGAGCGAATGAACGGCCTTGGCGGTTTCACCGGCCTTGAGCAAGTGCGCGCCGGAACGGAACGCCTCCATCGGCGTCACCGCCGGCGCCGACGCCATCGCGTCCTCGGACTTGCTGCCGTCGAACGCCATGGCGGGCGCGGCCATGAGGCCTACGCCAATCACCATCACGCGCAACAGGGTCTCAACTATCCGCATAACATGCCTTCTCGGCCGCACCACCGGGATGGGTCACCGCACCGTTGACGGCGGGACCCACCTGCTGGGCGTATTTCCACAAGTAACCTGAGCCGAATTCGGCCTCGCGCGCCTTCCATTGGCTCTTGCGCTTGGCGAGTTCCTCATCCGAAAGCCTGACGTTGATCGTGCCCTTGTCGGCATCGAGCTCGATGATGTCGCCGTCGCGCAGCATCGCGATCGGCCCGCCGACCGCCGCCTCCGGCCCGACATGGCCGACGCAGAAGCCGCGGGTGGCGCCGGAGAAGCGTCCGTCGGTGATGAGCGCGACCTTGTCGCCTTGGCCCTGGCCGTAAAGCGCGGCCGTGGTCGAGAGCATTTCGCGCATGCCGGGGCCGCCACGCGGGCCCTCGTAGCGGATCACCAGCACGTCGCCGTGCTGATATTTCTTGTGCTTGACCGCGTCGAAGCAGGCTTCCTCGCCGTCGAAGCAGCGCGCCGGGCCGGTGAACTTGAGCGCCGACGTCATGCCGGCGACCTTCACGATGGCGCCTTCGGGGGCGAGATTGCCTTTCATGCCCACCACGCCGCCGGTTGCCAGCAGCGGCTTGTCGGCCGGACGCACCACGTCCTGGTCCGGGTTCCATTTCACGTTCTTCATGTTCTCAGCAATCGTACGCCCGGTCACCGTTAGGCAATCGCCGTGCATGAAGCCGTGATCGAGCAAGGTCTTCATCAGCAACGGTACGCCGCCTGCTTCAAACATATCCTTGGCGACATAACGGCCGCCCGGTTTCAAATCTGCGATATACGGTGTCTTTTTGAAGATTTCGGCGACGTCGAACAGATTGAACTCGATGCCGCATTCATGCGCGATCGCCGGCAGATGCAGCGCGGCATTGGTCGAGCCGCCGGTGGCGGCGACGACGGCGGCGGCGTTCTCCAGCGCCTTGCGGGTGACGATGTCGCGCGGGCGGATGTTCTTGACGATCAGGTCCATGATCATCTCGCCCGCCAGCATGCAGAACTTGTCGCGCATCTCGTAGGGCGCCGGCGCCCCGGACGAATAGGGCAGCGCGAGGCCGATGGCTTCCGAGATGGTCGCCATGGTGTTGGCGGTGAACTGCGCGCCGCAGGCGCCGGCCGATGGACAGGCCACCTGTTCCAGCGTCTTGAGATCCTCGTCGGACATCTCGCCGACCGAGTGCTTGCCGACCGCCTCGTAGACGTCCTGCACAGTGACTTCCTTGCCCTTGAACTTTCCGGGCAGGATCGAACCGCCATAGATGAAGATCGACGGCACGTTGAGCCGGCACATCGCCATCATCATGCCGGGCTGCGACTTGTCGCAGCCGGCAACACCGATGAGGGCGTCATAGGCGTGGCCGCGCACGGTGAGCTCGACGGAATCCGCAATCACCTCGCGCGAGGGCAGCGAGGATTTCATGCCGTTATGGCCCATGGCGATGCCGTCGGTGACGGTAATGGTGCAGAATTCGCGCGGCGTGGCGCCGACCGAGGCGACGCCCTTGTTCACCGCCTGCGCCTGGCGCATCAGCGCGATATTGCAGGGCGCGGCCTCGTTCCAGCAGGTGGCGACGCCGACGAAGGGCTGGTGGATCTGCTCGGTGGTCAGACCCATCGCGTAATAGAAGGCGCGATGCGGCGCGCGATCCGGCCCTTCGGTGGCGTGCCGGCTCGGCAATTTGGCCTTCAAATTCGATTTTGCTTCCATAGTCCTCGTCGGGCCCCCCGCCCCTGTTACCGCCGCCGGATGGGACCGGCCGGCTTTATTCGAAGGCCCAAGTTACGTCACAAGTTATGTCACTTGCGCGGCGGTAAAACCGGAAGCCGCGCAACGGCTTGCGCCACGCTTGGCTGCCTTCGATCATGTAGAAGGGTATGGCCAAATCGCGGCGCGGCGGGGATCATGGCGAGGCAAACTTTAAATGTTCTAAAGGTGTTGCAGGCAGGACACAGGATCTGATCCGGGCGTGGCCTTAACCCCAAAAATTCGCCGTGGTTTCTTCGACCGCTCGGTCCACAAAGTGGCTCCCGAGCTGATCGGGGCGACGCTTTTGGTGGACGGCGTCGGCGGCGTCATCGTCGAGGTCGAGGCCTATCACCACACCGATCCGGCCGCGCACAGCTACCGTGGGCCGACCGAGCGCAATGCCGTGATGTTCGGGCCGCCCGGCCACGCCTACGTCTACCGCTCCTACGGCATCCACTGGTGCCTCAACTTCGTGTGCGAGGCGCAAGGCAGCGCCAGCGCGGTGCTGATCCGCGCGCTGCAGCCCACGCAAGGGATCGCCCTGATGCGACGGCAGCGCGGGCTCACCGACGAGCGCGCGCTCTGCTCCGGGCCCGGCAAACTATGCGAGGCGCTGGGCGTGACCCGCCGGCACAACGGCTTGGCGCTCGACCGCGCACCGTTCGACCTGCGCGCGCGGGCCGCTAGACCAGAGATCGCGGTCGGCCCGCGCATCGGCATCAGCAAGGCGGTGGAGCATCCCTGGCGCTACGGACTGCAGGGCTCGAAGTTTCTGAGCAAGCCGTTCAAGCCTTGATCCGGAACCCGGCATCGAAGCCGAGCGCGCGCGTGGCCTGCTCGAACGACAACGCCGGGGCATCCTCGGCGACGTTGTAAATGCCGCGGCTGCCCTTGGTGACCGCCAGCAGTGCGGCCTGCGCCGCCGCATCGATGTGCACGGCCGGCTGGCGCGCGGGTACCTCACCGAACCAGGTTCCCGGACCGTAGAAAAAACCGTAGCGCAGCACGATGCCTTCCGGCATCGCCAGCACCGCCAGCTCAAGCTGGCTCACTGCGGCCACCGTGCGGCCGGCCGCGCCCTCGGCGGCAAGATTGAGTGGATCGCTCTCCACGCGCGCACCATCGCCCGGCGCATAGACGAAGGCGATGCTCTGCGCGATCAGGCGCCGCACGCCCGCGGCCTTGGCTGCGGCGACCAGATTGCGCGTGCCCTCGATGCGCAGGCGCGCGTTGCGCTCGAGGCCGGCTTCATATCCCGGCGTGCCCGGCGCATGCGGCAGATCGGTGAGCTGGTGCATGACGACCTGCGGCGCCGCCGCCTGCACGGCACGCGTCAGCGCTGCCGCATCGAACACGTCAACTACCACCGGCTCGGCGCCGAGGGCGCGCAAGCCCGCGGCCTTATCGGCGGAGCGCGTGGTGCCTACCACGTCGTGCCCCGCTGCATGCAACAGCGGCACCAGCCGCCGTCCGATTGCCCCGCCCGCGCCGGCCAGAAATATTCTCATGGCAACCTATGCTCACGAATAAGCGATGATGAACTCGCAGCCGGCCGCCGTCGGGAACCGGCGTGTGATGCGGCCGCTCGCCAATTCAAACTCCAAAACCACGGCATCGTCGTGGCAGCAGAGGAAAGCGTGGCGGCCGTCGGCGGCGAAGTCGAAGCCCATCGGCGCCTTCGGTGTAGCGAAGCCGGCGATCTGCTTAAGCGTGTCGGCCTGGTAGACGGCGGCGAAATTGTCGACGTGCGACGAGGCGCAAACATAACGGCCGTCCGGCGACACCCGCACACGGCGCAGCTGGTTGGCCTCACCCGGCGCGCCGGCGATGGCATGGTCTGGCGCAGCGCGTGGCTGCGCGCATCGATGACGTGCACCACGCCCTTCCAGTGCGCGCACACCAACAAAGTCTCGCCGTCGGGCGTGACCGCGATGCCCTCGGCGCCATGCGGGATCGCGATGGTGCCGGTGACGCGGCGCGAGGCGGTATCCACCACCGCGACCGCGCCCTTGGTCTTGAACGAGGCGAACAGCTTACCGGTCGAATGACTGATCGCAATCCAATGCGGCGCGCCGCCGACATCGATGCGCTCGACTTTGCTGGTGTCGGGATCGATCGCCAGCACCGCGGACCCAAGCTCGGCGGTCGACCATAGCCTACCGGCCGCGTCCATCATCAGCGAATGCGGGGCGACGGTATCGCCAACATCGATCGTGCGTTCGAGTGTCTTCGCGGCGAGGTCGATTACCGCGATGCGACGGTCGGGGTCCTTGTTCTTGCCGAAGATGCCGCCGCCATAGACCGAGGCAAAGATTTTACCGCCGTCGGATGAGCGGATCATCTCATGGGTGGAGGCCGGCATGTCGATCTCGGCGGTTTTCGCCAGCGTGGCCGCGTCAAAGAACTGCAGCTTGTTGGCGCTCTTAGCAGTGAGAATCAGGTGCGGCCCGCCGGGGCGGTTGTTGGGGTCCGGCGTCATACCGCGCCCTTGAGCCGTTCCAGCGCCTCCGCGATTTTCGCTTTACGCCCCACCGCCTCGTCGCGCTTTTCTTTCTCTTCCTCGACCACCTCTTCCGGCGCCCGCGCGACGAAATTGGCATTGCCGAGCTTGACGTCGACGCGGGCGATGTCGGCCTCGGCCTTCTGCATTTCCTTGGCCAGCCGCGCGCGCTCGGCGACGAGATCGATCACGCCGATCAGCGGCAGCGCCGCCACCTCGCCGCGCACCACCAGTTGCACCGAGCCCTGCGGCGCCGTCGCGGCGGAAGAAATCTCCGACACCCGCGCCAGCCGCTTGATGAATTCCGCCCAGCGTTCGGCGCGCCCCTTGGTCTCGGCCGATACGCCGGCCAGCACCAGCGGAATGGCGTTGACAATGTTCATCTCCGCCCGCACCGAGCGAATGGCGGTGATCAGATCAATCACCCACGCGACTTCTTCGTTGGCCTCGGCAAAGACAGGCCCTTGGCCCGGCCAATCAGCAAGCGCAAGCAACGATTGCCGCGGAGCTGTTGCTGTTACTTGCCAAAGTTCCTCAGTAATAAACGGCATGAACGGGTGCAGCAGCTTCAATATCTCATCGCGAATGTATGCGGTGGTTGCTTGGGTTTCCAACTTCTCTGCGCTGTTTCCGCCGAGGAGAATCGGCTTGGTGAACTCCAAATACCAATCGCAATAGAAATTCCAGACAAACTGGTAGATGCGATTTGCTGCGTCATTGAATCGGTAATCCGCCAGCGCAAGTTCAACCTGCGCAAGCGTGTCACTGAATTGCGTGATGATCCATTGGTTGATCGTCTCTTTCGCCGATTTCGGATCGAAGCCGGCAACGCTGGCGCAGCCGTTCATCTCGGCAAAGCGCGCGGCGTTCCACAGCTTGGTCGCGAAATTGCGATAGCCTTCGACGCGCTGCGTCGACAGCTTGATGTCGTGGCCCTGCGCCGCCATGGCGGCGAGCGTGAAGCGCAGCGCGTCGGCGCCGTAGTCGTCGATGATGGCGAGCGGATCGATGACGTTGCCCTTCGACTTCGACATCTTGGCGCCGCTGGCGTCGCGCACCAGCGCGTGGATGTAGACGTCATGGAACGGCACTTCTTTCATGAAATGCAGGCCCATCATCATCATGCGCGCGACCCAGAAGAAGATGATGTCGAAGCCGGTGACCAGCGCGCTGGTCGGATAGAAACGCGCGAGCTCGGGCGTCGCGTCCGGCCAGCCGAGCGTCGAGAACGGCCACAGCGCCGAGGAGAACCAGGTGTCGAGCACGTCTTCGTCGCGATAAAGCTTGTAACGACCACTACGAAGCCCTTCCGCGTAATCAATGCCGTCAAGCGGCATGAAGTCTGTTTCGAAGTGACTTCCCTTGCTTTCATAGTATGTGGCCGCATCGGCAGTCGCTTCAGCCTCCGAGGAAGCAGCGAAAATTTTTCCCTCTGGTCCATACCAGGCAGGGATTTGGTGTCCCCACCAGAGTTGCCGCGAGATGCACCAAGGCTGAATGTTTTCCATCCAGTCGAAGTATGTTTTCTCCCAATTCTTCGGCACGAACACAGTTTTGCCTGAACGCATCGCCTCGCTGGCAGGCTCGGCGAGTTTCTTCGCGTTCACATACCACTGGTCGGTGAGATAAGGCTCGATCACCACGTTGGAGCGGTCGCCGTGCGGCACCACATGCGTGTGAGGTTCGATTTTTTCGATATGTCCTTCGGCTTCCAATCGCTCCACGATCTTCTTGCGTGCCACAAAGCGATCAAGGCCGCGAAATTCTGCTGGTATCAGATTGAAGTCTTCGAGACCCGCAGACAGAGTGTCGTCCGGCATATTTGTTGCTCTGAGCTTGCGGATGTGTTCCGGCACTGGCCACTCAGCGCTTTTCGTTCCCTCAAGATCATCTTTTTGCGACGATTTTAGTTTTGCTTCCGTAGTAAAGATATTGATGAGGTCTCCGACTTTGCGATAGTTAACTTCATCTTCAAATCTACGACGATCAGCATCCGAAATTCGGGCGACGTAGCGCTTCCACACTTCAAAATCATTGAAGTCGTGTGCCGGGGTAATCTTTACAGCGCCTGTACCTTTTTCAGGATCGGAATATTCGTCGGTGATAATTGCAATGGGACGATTCACAAGTGGGATTAGCGCCTCCTTGCCCACAAGGTCCTTATATCGCTCGTCATCCGGATGCACGGCGACGGCCATGTCACCAAGCATCGTCTCCGGGCGTGTCGTTGCAACCGTAATGAAGCGGTCTTTCTCTCCAAGGATCGGATACCTGATGTACCAGAGGTGTCCTTTTTCCTCCTTCTGCACCACTTCCAGATCAGAGATCGCCGTCAGCAGCTTGGGGTCCCAGTTGACCAGCCGCTTGTCTTTGTAAATGAGCCCGTCGCGATAAAGCGCGCCGAACACTTTCAGCACCGCTTTGGATAGCCCCTCGTCCATGGTGAAGCGCTCGCGCGACCAGTCGCACGACGCGCCCAGGCGCTTGAGCTGATTGACGATGGTGCCGCCCGATTCCGCCTTCCATTCCCACACCCGCTTCAAAAACGCCTCGCGCCCCATCTCGCGACGGCCAGGCTCCTTTCGCTCGGCCAGTTGCCGCTCCACCACCATCTGGGTGGCGATGCCGGCGTGGTCGGTGCCCGGCTGCCACAGCACGTCGCGCCCGCGCATGCGCTCGAAGCGGCAGAGCACGTCCTGCAGCGTGTTGTTGAGCGCATGGCCCATATGCAGCGAGCCGGTGACGTTGGGCGGCGGAATGACGATAGAGTACGGCTTGGCCTGCGCGCGCTCGGGCCGGCCGGCGCGGAAGACGCCCGCCTGCTCCCAAGTCCGGTAAATGCGGCCCTCGACCTCGGAGGGCTGATAGGTCTTATCGATCATTGGCGTTTTGCTTGGATCACGTGGCGCGTTTTTCTTTGCGCATGATCTTGTCTGAAAACCGGTTCCCACCCCCGGCTCAAGTCCGGGGGCAAGCTTTTGTTCGGATCGTGGGCTAGAAAGCCCACCACGCCACAGAGAGTCAACTTTTGTCCGAAGCCTCATCCGTATCGCGCGGCAGCGCCACCAGCGCCATCACGCTATTGGCGCTCGCCTCCTTCGCCGCCCAGGCCATGGTGCGGGTGACCGATTCGCTGCTGCCGCAGATTGCCGCCGATCTTGCCGTCAGCGTCGGCGCGGCCTCGATCGTGGTCACTGTCTACATGCTGGCGCACGGCTCGGTGCAACTGGTGATTGGCCCGATCGGCGACCGCTTCGGCAAATATCTCTGCGTCGCCATCGCCGCCGCCGGATCGACCGTGATGGTGCTGGCCTGCGGGCTGGCGCCATCGCTTCCCGTTCTGGTGGCCGCGCGCCTGGGCAGCGGGCTGGCCACCGGCTGGATCATTCCGTTCGCGCTCGCCTTCGTCGGCGACGTGATCCCGTATGAGCGCCGCCAGCAGGTGATCGGCCGCTTCCTGTCCGGGCAGATCCTTGGCCAGTTGTTCGGCCAGGCCGCCGGCGGCGTGCTCGGCGATTACTTCGGCTGGCGCAACGTGTTCTTTATTCTCGCCGCCCTGCTCGCCGTGGCCACGGTCGGCCTGTTCGTCGAGCTGTGGCGTAATCCGATCACGCATGCGAGGAGCAGCCCGGTGCAACGCGCACGCGGTTTCGTTACGGACTATACCGCCGTGCTGCGCTCGCCCTGGGCGCGGATGGTGATCGCCATCGCCTTCATCGAAGCCGCCGCGATGTTCGGTGCTTTCACTTATGTGGGCGCCGATCTGCATCTGCGCTTCGGCCTCAACTTCACGCTGGTCGGCCTGTGCGTCGGCGCCTTCGCGATCGGCGGACTGATCTACAGCCTGTCTGTCCGCGTACTGGTGAACCGCTTCGGACAGATCGGACTTGCCGCCGGCGGCGGCGCGGTGCTCGCGCTCGCTTATGTCACGCTCGCGTTCGAGCCAAGCGCCTGGATCGCGCCGCTCGCCATCACCGCCATCGGCCTCGGCTTCTACATGCTGCACAATACGCTGCAGACCAACGCCACGCAGATGACGCCGGAAGCGCGCGGCACCGCAGTCGCGATTTTTTCCTCGGCGCTTTATCTCGGACAGACCGCGGGGGTCGCCGCCGGCGGCGTGATCTTCGACCGCCTGACCGCGGTGCCGGTGTTCCTGACCGCGGCGGTGGTTCTGCTGGCGCTGGGCGTATGGTTTTCGCGGCAGCTGGTGCGCCGCCGCGACGCAACGATCTAAGCTCAGGTCCGCCCGCGCGAGACGCGCTCGATCTCGGCGCGCACGATGCGATCGACCAGGCCCGGCAGATTGTCGTCGAGCCAGGACTTGAGCATCGGGCGCAGCATTTCCTTCACAAGATCCTCGAGCGTGCGCGCATTCTGGCCGAGCACGGTATAGGCGAGCGAATTGAACGCACTGTCCACCGCCGACACGGTCGCGTTCGAGATCAGGCCGTGGTCCGGCGCGGCGTTTTGCGTCAATTGGCGGCGCGCTTCCTCGACCGCGCGCCCCGCCGGTTCGGCTGGCGGCTGGTCGGTGAACACCACGTCGGAGGCGCCGTCGATGGTGCGAAAGCTCGGCGCGGGTCCCGGTGGCGGCGTCGGCGCCGCCATCGCCTCGGTCAGATCGAGCACATCTGGCGGTGGCGGTGTGGCGGGCTTAAGCGGCTCCGGCTTTGCCAGCGCAGGATTGGCCGTGACCTTCGGCGGAGCGTCGAGGTCGGCGAGCATGGCATCGATATCGTTCTGATTATTGCCGGCGGCCGGCGGTGGTGCCGGGCGCGGCAGCGGCGCGGGCGCGGCTGGAACCGGACGGCTTGGGACCGCAGCCGCCGGCGGCGCCGGCTTAGGCGCGGCCGCCTCGGGCGCCTTGGGCTTACCGGAATCGTCGTCTGCAATGATACGCCGGATGGAGGCCAGGATTTCCTCCATCGAGGGTTCTTGGGCCTTCGCCGTTTGGGTCATTGCTTATTTCCCGACCGCAGTCCTCGCACCCCGCACGACGACGCGCCTGCTGGCGCGCGAGCCGCGCGAATCGTCGTTGAGTCCCTTTTATACGCCAGAGGGATGGAAGTGGCAGGTCGAAAGTCGGAAGAACGCAATGACCTGTGGACATAACGCCGCGCTGGCGAGAACCCCGGCTTCAGCGCCCGTCCGGCGTGCGCACGCCGGCCCAGCTGTCGCGCACCTGTTCATAATGCACCTGGGCGTCATAGACCGGCACATGCAGCCCCAGCACCTCCGGCGCCAGCCGTCCGACCGCCGACAACAGGGTGTACGAGGCCACCACCCGGTCGCGCTGCGCGGTGACCAGCGCCACTCGCGCATTCACGAGCTCCTGCTGTGCATTGAGCACGTCGAGCGTGGTGCGCTGGCCGACGCGCGCTTCTTCGCGCACACCGTTGAGCGCGATCTCGGCGGCCTGCACCTGGGATGTGGTGGCATCGATATTGGCCTTGGCCGCATCGAGCTGTCCCCAGGATTGCACGACGACCTGCCGCACCTGATCGCGCGCGGTGTCGAAGTCGAGCCGCTTCTGCCCGAGCGTCTCCTTGGACTGACGGATGGCGGAATATTCCGCGCCGCCCTGGTAGATCGGCACGCTGAGCTGACCGAGCACCGAGGCGTTATAGCTCTCGATGACGTTGAGGTTGCCGACGCCCATGTAGTTCTTTTGGAAATTGCCTTGCACCGACAGCGTCGGGTAAAGGGCGCCCTCCGCCACTTTCACCTGAAGCTGGGCCACATCAACATTGTATTGCGCCGTGGTCACCGCCGGATGGGTGGCACTCGCGAAGCCGACCGCCTCGGGCAGGTTGCGCGGCGAGAAGCGATCGACCGGCGTGCCGGGCGTGAGCTTGCCCGGATTGATGCCGATCACCTGGCGATAGATTGCACCCGACGCTTTGTAATTGGATTCCGCGCTGAGCACCTGCGAGCGGCCGGCGGCCAGCCGCGATTCCGACTGCGCCACGTCGGTGCGCGTCACCTCGCCGACATTGAAGCGGTCGCGTACCTGCCGCAATTGCTCCTGCAGCACCTCGACGTTGCGCCGCTGCAGGTCGAGAATCGCGCTGTCGCGCAACAGATTCATGTAGGCGGTCACTGCACTGAGCAGGACCGTCTGCTCGGTCACCCGCAAGGTCGCGCGCGCCGCCAGCACCTGAGCCTCGGCCTGGCGGGTTTTGTTGGCGGTCTGGAAGCCATTGAATAGCGTCTGCGTGGTGGTGACGCCGGCGCCGTACGGCGCATTGTAGCCGCTCTGGGTGAAATACGTCGCCGGCGAGTTGAGCGGGGTGGAGACGGTGACGACCTTCGAGGTCGAGGACAGCGATTGCTCGCCGCCGGACGCGGTGATCGTAATCCTCGGTCGGTAGCCGGACAGCGCCTGCGGCACGCTTTCGTCGGTGGCGCGCACGGAGGCGCGCTGCGAATTGAGCGTCGGGTTGTTCTGATAGGCCTGCATCAGCGCGGATTCGAGCGTCTCGCCGCGCGCCTGCGATGCCACGATCGGCAATGCCGCGCATGCGATCGCACCGACCGCAAGCCCGCCTGCCCACCTACTACGACCACGACCCGACATTTTACGACCCGACCACAACGCGACCAACACAACGCGTACTTTGCGTTACAAAGAGGAACTGGAAACCATAGGCGGACCGGGGATACGTTAAAACCCCCTGCCGGGTCCCGCCCACAGAAAGACGAGAAGCTGGGGATTGTGCGCCACGTTTGGAACCGGCGGCGCTATCAAAATGCGAAAACCGGCGGCTTCGCGAAGCCGGGCAGAACCGCTGCCGTGGCGCCGAAGATCGACCGGCCGCCCATCTCCTCGCCGCTGCGGCTATACAGCATGGCGGTGGCGCCGGGCCCGGCGCCGAAAATACAGAGCAGCCGCCCGCCATCCTTGAGCTGCCGGCAGAATGCCTGCGGCTCAACTTCCGTGGCGCCTTCGAGCAGAATGGCGTCATAAGGCGCGCCTTGCGCCCAGCCGTCGACGAGCGGCCCGCTGACCACACTGACGTTCGGCAGCGAAGCCAGTGCCGCCCGTGCTGCTTTGGCAAGACTAGCGTCCTGTTCGAGCGCAACCACCTGCCCGGCGACGCGGGAGAGCAGGGCCGCCGCGTAGCCGGTGGCGCAGCCGACATCCAGCACCCGGTCGGTTGGCTCCAGATCGGCGGCATTAATCAGCTTGGCGAGCACCATCGGTTTGAGCAGGCGGCGCGAAGTAACTGCCCCCTCGCCTACGGCCAAGTCGAGATCGAGGTAGGCGAGTGAGGTGGCGGCCTGCGGCATGAAACGCTCGCGTGGCACCTCAAGCATGGCCGAAATCACCCGCAGATCGGTGACTTCGTTGGGACGGACCTGGCCGTCCACCATATGGCGGCGCGCGGCGGCAAAGTCGGTCATCGCGATCCTCATAAGGCTGAAGGAATGCGCGGCTTTTGTGCGGCAAGGCCGGGCAAAAGGCAAGTGAAGGGCAGCGTTGTCGATTTGCATTTGCTCCTATATAGGCTTGGCACTTAGGCGGAGCGTGCGGCCTTTCGCGCCGGGCGCGCCTTCTAACGGCCACGTGGCGGAGTGGTTACGCAGAGGACTGCAAATCCTTGCACCCCGGTTCGATTCCGGGCGTGGCCTCCACCTTACTTTTCAATGACTTACGAGCTATTTCGAAGCGCGAAATAGAGGGCGAGTTTCGCCACCGGGGACTCGCTGGGGACTCATCTTCTACCCGGGCGCCCTAGACCAGCATGGAACTAATTCTGTGCGATTGGCCCACCGGTCCGGCCCAACTCTGACCCCCACCGGTACGGCCCAACTCTGACCCCCACCGGTCCGGCCCAACTCTGGCCCCACCGGCTCACCCCGATCTCGGAGTCGGTCGTTCGGAAGTCGGTGCCCCCGGCCATAGCAATGTGCCGGCCGCCGCGATGGCACGATTAAGCCGAAATGCGATTTCAGGGCCAAAAATGCCAATTATTGCCTGTTTTCGCGGGTTTTTATTGCATTTTAGCGGGAAAAGTCTGTTTTCGGCCGGCCGAAAGGGGTCGTCCTAGTTTCGGCGCAGTCCAAGTGGTGTACCCGGGCGGTGCTGGGGTCGGAAACGCTGCCAAGAACTAGGCCGCCATTCCCCTTGATCCGACGGGCAAAGCCCCCAGAACACCCCGCCAGCCGCTTCCAGTATGTTCCCTGTTCGTTCTTATTGGTTTGAGGCATCCCAAGTAGCCGCCTGCCCGATCCAGCGTATGGGCGGCCTCGCCTGAGCCAATACCGATAATTGCAGCATGACACCATATGTGGTATATATATCACATGCGACACACTAGGGCTGGGCAAGCGCTTAGCGACAGGGACAGGGCGTTCCTGGCCAATCCCGATAGCAATCTGTACTGCGGCCCGGTTTTGAGACACCCGGCTGAGCTTATTCAGGCGGCCAATGATAGGTCGGTTGTGACTGTCTGATCAACCCGGGATTGATCGGCTCGCACCTGAGCTGGGGTACGATAGCCGTGCCGGGCGACGA
>DATBZY010000361.1:0-22418 GCA_036512915.1 Pseudolabrys sp.
GCTTCGTTCTCGGCCTCGTACGCGCCAACAAATCGAAGGGAAGCGTCAAGACACGACGCAAAAGCGCCGGCTGGAACCCCGGCTTCCTTCTCCAAATCCTGCAACTCAAATGACCGTTAACCTGGATTCCGAGCCGTGCGCCAGCTCGAAGCCCTCGAACGTAAAGCCGGGCGCCACCGTGCAGCCGGTGAGCGTCCAGTCGCCGAGGCTTTCCGCCGCCTGCCAGGCGCGCGCCGGCACCGTCACCTGCGGAACCTCGCCTGCGGCGATATCGGCGCCGAGCCGGATAATTTCTTCGGTCGCGCCGTCGACCAATGACAGTTTAAGTGGCGCGCGCCCGCGTAATAGTGCCAGATCTCGACGGCGTCGATGCTGTGCCAGTGCGAGCGCTCGCCGCGCGCCAGCAGGAACAGGATCGCGGTCGACGCGGCGCGGCCGTCGATCTGGCGGGGATCGCGGAAGGTCTCGCGGTAGTGGCCGCCTTCCGGATGCGGCTTGAGATCGAGCCGGCGGATAATTTCGGCGGCGGTGTGGGTGGGCATGCGTGTCGCTAGAACTTGTTCTTGCGCGCGCGGATTTCGGCGAACACCTGCGCGGCCGGCTTGCCCGCCATGCCGATGCCGGCCGCGACCTCCGGCAGACCGGCGCGCAGGAACGGGTTGGCCAGCTTCTCGTCGCCGATGGTAACGGGAATCGTCGGCTCGCCTTGCGCGATCTGCTGTTTCGCCTGCGCGTCGCGCGCCGCCAGCACCGCGTTGTTCGGCTCGATGGTGCGCGCGAAGCGGATATTGGCGGCGGTGTATTCGTGCCCGCAATAAATTTTGGTGTCATTCGGTAGATCGCGCAGCTTGCACAGCGAGCGCCACATCATCTCGGGCGTGCCCTCGATCACGCGGCCGCAGCCGATGGAGAACAGCGTGTCGCCGACGAAGGCGAGCTTGTCGGCGTGGAACCAGTAAGCGATGTGGCCCAAGGTGTGGCCCGGCGTCTCGATCACATTGGCCGAGAGTTTGCCGACCAAAACCTTGTCGCCCTCGCGCACGGTCTGGTCCACCGCCGGAATCTTGGCGGCTTCCGCCGCCGGCGCCACCACGCGGCATTGGTATTTTTCCTTCAGCGCCCGGATGCCGTCGGTATGGTCGGCGTGGTGATGGGTGACCAGGATGTCGGTGAGTTTCCAGCCGGTCGCCTTGAGCGCGGCCTCGACCGGCTCCGCCGCCGGCGCATCGATCGAGGCGGTGGCCCCGCTCGCCGGGTCATGCAGCAGCACCCCGTAATTGTCGTTCAGGCAGAGAAACAGGCGAGTTTCCGCGGGCATGGGCTTGAACCTCTTGAACCTCGTGACGGCGTTAACCGTATCATGCTGATGAATTGTCTCGCAGGCCTTTGCTTGAGCATGATCTTATCCGAAAACCGGTTGCCACTTTTCGGGATCATGCGCGAGTGTTCCGCGTGGGCCGCGCCAAGGCCTGCCATTTCGTGATAGTTTTGCCGCATGTCGATCGATGTCGTGGACCTGCGCAATTTCTATGGCCAGCGGCTGGGCGTGGTGGCCCGCCGCTTTGTCGGGCGCGGCATTCGCAGCTTGTGGAAGGATACTTCCGGCCAGCGCGTGCTCGGCATCGGCTATGCGACGCCCTATCTCGGCCTGTTCCGCGAGGAGGCCGAGCGCTGCCTCGCCTTCATGCCGGCCGGGCAGGGCGTGGTGAAATGGCCGACCACGAAGCCGGCGCTCTCGGCCTTGGTGGACGAGAACGAACTTCCGCTCACCGACAGCGCGGTCGATCGCGTGCTGCTGGTGCATGGTTTGGAGATGACCTACGACCCGGCCGTGCTGCTGCGCGAAGTGTGGCGGGTGCTGGCGTCGGGCGGGCGGCTGCTGGCGGTGGTGCCGAACCGGCGCGGCCTGTGGGCGCGCATGGACACGACGCCGTTCGGTCATGGCCGGCCCTATTCGCGCAGCCAGATCAATCAGCTTCTGCGTGAGACTTGGTTCACGCCGACCGGATGGACTGAGGCGCTTTATGTGCCGCCGATCGCGCGCGGCTGGTTTCTGCGCTCGGCGGTGGCCTGGGAGCGCACCGGGGCGACGCTGTCGGCGCCGTTCGCCGGCGTGCATCTGGTGGAAGCGACCAAGCAGGTCTATCGCGCCATCCCCGCGCGCCGCGAAAAGCGCAGGCTGGTGCCGGCCCTGGAGCCGGCACTGGCGCCGTCACCCGGCGGCGCCGCGCGAACGATGACGAACTAGTCGCTCAATCGCCCGGCTGACGCGGCGGCTCGTCGCCGCCTTCGCCTGGCACGGATGGCGCCGCCGCGCCTTGCGGATTGGCATTGCCGAAATTGTCCGGGCGGAAACCGCCGCCGCTGCGATGGCGTCTACGCCTACGGCCGAAACGATCCTGATTGCGGTCGCCCTGGTCGTGGCCGTTCTGGCCCCCGCCCTGGTTGGCGTTCGGGGCGACAGTCGGCTGCGGCTGGCCGCCGCCGCCGGTGATGAAAGCCGGCAAGCCCGCCACGTCCGGAGCGCCGACATTGCCGCCCTGAACCGACGGCTGCGGAAAGGACTGCGGCGGTTGCTGCTGCGGTTGATGTTGCGGGCGGGCGTGCTGTTGCTGGTCGCGCGGCGGAAACGGCTGCGCGTCGCGCGGAATAAAGGGTTGCGGCTGCTGCGCTGGCGGTTGCGGCGCGTAGCTCGGCTCGTTCTGGCCCAAGAACGGCTGGCCGTCGTCGTCGCCGTCATCATAGTTGTCGTCAGCCGCGCCCTGCGGCGTGGCCTGGCCCTGCTGCCCCTGCGGATTGTTATAATAGGGGTTCTGCTGGCGGAACTGTTCCTGGGCGACGGCGATCAGCCGGAAATAATGTTCGGCGTGCTGGTAGTAGTTTTCGGCAGCAACCGGATCGCCGGAGCTCTGCGAGTCGCGCGCAAGCTGGATGTATTTCTCCGCGATATGCGAGGCGGTGCCGCGAATTTTCACGTCGGGGCCGTTCGACTCGTAGACCCGCGTCAGCGGATTCTGGCTTTTGCGGTGGGGGTTGTTGCCGCCGCCGCCGCTGCGTCCCCGCATACGTTTCTGACCGTTTCTCATGATGTGCCTGTTCGCCGACCTTTCGCTTTGCTCGCTTTGCCGCGGCGTTAGCCGCCGATTGCTCTACTCAACCCACAAGATTTAACCCGCAAGTCCATACCAATCTCATTGCGCGGCCGGACTTTGCGTCAGTTGTCCGCGCGAATGTTCGAACGTTTGCGATCTTTATCGCTATAGCTACAGCAACCCCATGGCCGCGGTCCTGCCGCGGCGTTGCCAACCTCTCGTTACGCGCATCTCTCAAAGTTTAAAATTGTGATGCGCCCAACCGGTGAAGCATCCAAACCCGTATTGGCGATTTCGTTTGCCGTCTTGTTCGGCTTTCGTCATCGGCTTTGCGGCGCCGCCTCACAGAGCTTCTGGCTCCGGGGTTTTGTGGCGATGCAACCGTCACGGGTCGATTCCGTAACCCGAAGCTAGTCGTTTCCGTACCATATTCCAAGAGGTTTTTTCGCCCACAACGGAACTCTGCGCTTTTCGCCAGGTCGCAATGCGGCATCCTCATGGCGTAACCGTTGCGCCGAGCGCGCGCGGTATTCCGGCCAAATCCTTGCGCGCGGCGCCGACCGTCAATCCCGCATTGGTAAACAGCGCACGGACCGCGGGCTCCTGGCCTGCCCCCAATTCTACGATCAGCCGGCCGCCCTGCGCCAGCAGGCGACGGGCCTCAGCGGCAATGGCGCGGTAACCATCGAGACCATCCGCGCCGCCGTCGAGTGCAACCGCCGGGTCGTAGTCGCGCACCTCCGGCGCGAGCGAGGCGATATCGCCGCGCGCCACATAGGGTGGGTTCGAAACGATCAAATCGAACGGGCCTTGCAAGGTCGCGGCGATATCGCAGGCGACGAACTTGCAACGCGACGCAAGGCGGTGGCGTTCGGCATTTGCGCGCGCGATGGCCAGGGCCGGCGCGCTGATATCGGTGCCGGTGCCGAGCGCGTTGGGTAGTTCGCTGAGCAGCGCCAGCAGCAGCGCGCCCGACCCGGTGCCGATGTCGAGAATGCGCAGCGGCTCCATCCGCAAGCCTCCGCGCACCACAAAGTCAAGTGCGGCTTCGATCACGGTCTCGGTGTCCGGCCGCGGCACCAGCACGGCCTCGCTGACTTGCAGCGACAGGCTCCAGAATTCCTTGTGCCCGAAGATGCGCGCGACCGGTTCGCGCTTGAGCCTGCGCTCGCCAAGCGCATCGATCGCCCGCGTCTGATTCTCGGTGAGAGTGCGTTCGCCGTTCGCGATCATCGCGGCGCGATCGATGCCGAGCGCATGGGCGACCAACAGGCGGGCATCGGCTTCGGCGGAATCGATCCCGGCCTGCCGAAGCACTTCGGTGAGCGCTTGCCGCGCCGTCGCGACGGTCGGTGTGGTGCTGGCCAGCATCACGCCGCGCCCTCGGCCGCTAGCAACTCGGCCTGATGCTCGGTCACCAGCGCATCGATGAGCTCGTGCAGCGCCTCGCCTTCCATCACCTGCGGCAATTTGTAGAGCGTGAGATTGATGCGGTGATCGGTGACGCGGCCTTGCGGAAAATTATAGGTGCGGATCCGCTCCGAGCGGTCGCCCGATCCGATCTGCCCGCGCCGGTCCGCCGCGCGCTCGGCGTCGAGCTTGCTGCGCTCGGCGTCGTACAGCTTGGCGCGCAGCATCTTTAACGCTTTGGCCTTGTTTTTATGCTGCGAGCGGTCTTCCTGCACGAAGACAATAATTCCGCTCGGCAGATGGGTGATACGGATGGCGGATTCGGTCTTGTTGACGTGCTGGCCGCCGGCGCCCTGCGCGCGCATGGTGTCGATCTTGAGATCGTCATCGTTGAGCTTGATGTCGACGTCTTCCACCTCGGGCAGCACCGCGACGGTTGCCGCCGAAGTGTGGATGCGGCCGTTGGCTTCGGTGTCGGGCACCCGCTGCACGCGATGCACGCCGGACTCGAATTTGAGTTTGGCAAAGACGCCGCGGCCGTGGACCTCGGCGATGACTTCCTTAAGCCCGCCTTTGGTGCCTTCGCTCATCGACAGGATTTCTGTCTTCCAGCCCTGCTGGTCGGCGTAGCGCTCGTACATGCGAAACAGGTCGCCGGCGAACAGCGCGGCCTCATCGCCGCCGGTGCCGGCGCGGATTTCGAGGATGGCGTCGTGGTCATCCATCGCATCCTTGGGGATCAAGGCGAGACTGATTTGCTGTTCGAGCTTTCCCCTGCGCGCCTGCAAAGCCGGCTTTTCGGCTTCCGCCAGCTTGCGCATCTCGGCATCGGTCGAGGGATCGGCGATCAGCGCATCGAGATCGTCCATCTCGGCGGTGACGGCGCGGTAGGCCTTGATGGCCTCGATCACGGGACCGAGCTCGGAGAATTCCCGCGACAGCTTGACGTAGTCGTCACGGTTCAAATTGGTCGCAAGTTCACTCTCCACCAGTGAATGGCGGGAAAGCAGGGCGTCGAGCCTGTGTTGCGGAAGCGCGATCAAAGCTGCAGTCCCTCGGCCGCCGCGAAGCCCTCGAGCTTGTGGCGGATGGACACGCTGCCGACCGGCTGTTCCAGGCAGGGCAGGATGGCGGCCTCGCCTTTGCGGCAATCGAGATCGAGCAGCATCGCCTTGACCGGCCCGACCGCCGACGGCGACAGCGACAGCGCGCGATAGCCGAGAATGGCGAGCGCCAGCGCGCCAATCGGCTGCGAGGCAAGTTCGCCGCACAGCGCCACCGGCTTGCCGTGCTTGCGGGCCTTGTCGACGATGTCCTTGAGCGCGCGCAGCACCGGCGCCGATAGCGGGTCGAAACGCTCCGACACGCGAGTATTGCCGCGATCGGCGGCGTACAGGAATTGCATCAGGTCATTGGAGCCGACCGAGAGGAAATCCACCCGCTCCAGCAACTCGTCGAGCTGGAACAGCAGCGACGGCACCTCCAGCATGGTGCCGATCTGCACCCGCTCGGGCAGCAAGTGGCCGTGCCGGCGCAGATGGGTCAGTTCGACCTCGACCAGCGCCTTGGCCTTGTCGAATTCCTCGACCATGGCGATCATCGGGAACATCAATCGCAATTCGCGGCCACCGGCGGCGCGCAGCAACGCGCGCACCTGGCTGCGCAGCAGGCCGGGACGATCGAGTCCGAGCCGGATCGCCCGCCAGCCGAGCGCCGGATTCTCCTCCTCGACGTTGTGCATGTAGGGCAGCACCTTGTCGCCGCCGATATCAAGGGTGCGGAATGTCACCGGCTTCTTGCCGGCGGCGTCGAGCACGGTGCGGTAGAGCGCGAGCTGCTCGCCGGTGCGCGGAAGGGTAGGCGCCACCATGAACTGCAATTCGGTGCGGAACAGGCCGATGCCGGCGGCGCCGGTTTCCGCGATGTGCGGCAGGTCGATGGTGAGACCGGCATTGATCATCAACGCGAACTGCTCGCCGTCCTTGGTGACGCAGGGCCGCTCGCGCAGTGCGCGGTATTGCGCCGTTCGGCGGGCGCGCAGTTTCACCCGCTCGCCATAGGCCGCTTGGATATCCTGCGGCGGACGCATGTGCACATGGCCGGTTGAGCCGTCGACGATGATGGCGTCGCCGGGCTCGACCAGGCCGGTGGCATTGGCGATCTCACCGACGGTCGGAATGCCGAGCGCGCGCGCCACGATCGAGACATGCGAGGTCGGCCCGCCTTCTTCCAGGATCAAGCCGCGCAGCCGCTTGCGGTCATAGTCGAGCAGCGCCGCCGGACCCATGGAGCGCGCGACCACGATGGCGTTTTCCGGCAGCTGTTCTTTCCTCGGCGCGTGATCCTGACCCATCAGCACCCGCATCAGGCGGTTGGCGAGGTCGTCGAGGTCATGCAAGCGCTCGCGCAGATAGGGATCGGAGGCGCGCAGCATGCGCGCGCGCGTATCGGACTGCACACGCTCGACGCCGGCTTCGGCAGTCAGGCCGGTCAGCACGGCTTCGCTAATCTTGTGTAGCCAGCCCTGGTCGTAGCTGAACATGCGATAGGCTTCGAGCACGTCGCGATGCTCGCCGCCCTCGACCACGTCGCGGTGCTCGACCAGCCGGTCGAGATCGGAGCGCAAGGTGGCGATCGCGGCATCTAAACGCTTGAGCTCGCGCGGCACGTCATCGGCGATCACGTTGGTGATGACCACGCGCGGCTCGTGCAGAACGACGTGGCCGAGCGCGATGCCGTCGGACAGCGACATGCCGGTGAGATGCATCGCATGGCGCGCGGCCGGCTCGGCGCCGGGACGGGCGAGCGAGGACAGCTCGCCGGAAGCGATCATCTCGGCGAGCACCATCGCCGTCGTTTGCAGCGCTTCTTCTTCCTCCTCGGTGTAGGTGCGGCGCGCGCGGTTCTGCACCACCAGCACGCCGAGCGTATTGCCGGCGCGCAGGATCGGCACGCCGAGGAACGAGTGGTAGATCTCTTCGCCGGTTTCCGGCCGGTACGAGAAGGCCGGGTGCGCCTGCGCGTCCGACAGGTTGATCGGGGTGGCTTCGCTGGCGACCAGGCCGACCAGGCCCTCGTCGGCTTTCAGCACGGTCTGGTGGATAGCTTCGCGCTTCAAGCCCTCGGTGGCGTATAGCTCGAGGGTTCCGTCCACGCGCAAGACGTAGACAGAGCACACCTCCGCCACCATGTTGGCGGCGATCAGCACAACCACTTTGTCGAGGCGTTCCTGCGCGCTGACCGGCTCCGCCATCACCTCGCGAAGCCGACGCAACAGCACGCGCGGACCGCCGAGCGCGCCACGCATATTGAGGTCCTTTAGAGCCGCGGCTCGGGCCGCGGCCTCCTTTACGGCCCGATCGTGTACGAATAGCGACCGTGGGACTCGAGCACCCGCGGCCGCTTCCCACTCAGGCTATAGCCAATGGCCTATGCAAGGGGCAAGCCAAAGCGCGCTTCAGACGGCCGATACCACGGGCCGATTACCAGGCGGTGCTTGCCGAAATGCGCCCGCAGGCGGCCCGGAACTCGTCGCTAACGACCAGCCGTTCATAGACGCCGCGGATGGATGCCTGGGGGCCGAGCCGCAGGGCGGCGGCCCATCCCGGTGGCAGGGGGCTTGCGAACAGGCGCTGGTGGACGGCGGCAATGTCGGCGGGTGCGGCCGCCCGATTGAGCGTGGTCGCCTCGATCCCGGCAGTGAGCCGCTCCACCATTCGCTCCGGCGGCCACAGCGGCAAGCGAACCATGTCCTCGCCGGCCAGCAGTCGGGCAATGCGGTGGTCAGGATGCGAGGGATCGTCCAGCGCCGGCTTGAAATTGCGAAATTGCGCGATTCCGTCGAACGAGGCCGGCGCGGCCGCGAGCCGCTCCGCCAGCGCGCCGTGCTCGTCAGCGACGTAGTAGCGGTTGAGGCCGTCGAACAAGGAGAATCGGTAATCCTGATCGGTGAGCAGCGGCTCCCACGCCTGCCAAGCGGGCGCGAGCGTCACCGGGGCCAGCGCCTCCAGCACGACAACCTTGGGGCGGAAGCGCCGCCAGTCGCCGCCGGCCAGCACGTCGTGCTCGGCGCCTTCGACGTCGATCTTGAGGAAATCGATCGCGCCCGGCGCGTGCTGTTCGCACAACGCCCGCAGCGTCGTGACCGGTACGCGCATTGCCTGCGATCGCTTGCCGTATTTGCTTAGCGCGGCGCGGGCATGGCGTTCGATCGTGGTCGAGAGGCCGTGAAAATCCTCCACCAGATAGTAGATGGCCTCGCACGGCGAGGCTCCAACCAGTGATTGGATGCGCCGGTCGCGCGGCCGTACCGCCTCGCTCAGTTGCCCCAGCCACGGATTGGGCTCGACGGTGACCCCGCTCCAGCCTTGCAAGTAGAACGCGAACGAGACGTTGTCGTAGACCGGATGGCCGGCGCCGATGTCGATGTAGAAGCCGGTCACCTGGTCTCCGAAGCACCGGAGAAGGTGAATGTCCTCGTAGCGCTGCGCGTAGGAGAGGATCGGCGCGCTCATGTTATTTTATTTGCCCCAGAGGCAATCTTCGCGCCTGCATCTGAATTCCGGGTTCGCGGGCTATCGCCCGCGCCCCGGAATGACGGTTCAGGCCTTGTCCAGCCCGTACAGCGTATGCAGCGTGCGCACCGCCAGCTCGGTATAGGCGGCGTCGATCAGCACCGAGAACTTGATCTCGGAGGTGGTGATGGCCCGGATATTGATGTTGTGCTCGGACAGCGCCTTGAACGCCATGGCCGCCACGCCGGCATGGCTGCGCATGCCGATGCCGATGACCGAAACCTTGGCGACGTCGGTCGCGCCATCCAGCCGCTCAAAGCCGATCGCGCCCTTGGCCTTCTCGATGATGGCGCGGGCGCGCTCGTAATCGGCCGAGGGCACCGTGAAGGTGAGGTCGGTGGTGGCGCCATCGGCCGAGACGGTCTGCACGATCATGTCGACGTTGATGTTGCCGTCGGCGAGCGGGCCGAAGATCGCGGCGGCGACCCCGGGCTTGTCCTGCACGCGGCGGATCGAAATCTGCGCCTCGTCCTTGGAGAAGGCGATGCCGGTGACGGCTTGCTGTTCCACGATGTCTCCCTCGTCGCAAATGAGTGTGCCGGACGGCAGCTTGCGCGGATCGATGTCCTCCGGCTTCTCGAAGCTCGAGCGCACGAAGATGCGCACGTTATGCAGCATCCCGAGTTCGACCGAGCGCACCTGCATGACCTTGGCGCCGAGCGAAGCGAGCTCGAGCATTTCCTCGAACGCGATCTTGTCCATCCGGTGCGCCTTCGGCACCACGCGCGGGTCGGTGGTGTAGACGCCGTCGACGTCGGTGTAGATGTCGCAACGTTCGGCCTGGATGGCGGCGGCGATCGCCACCGCCGAGGTATCCGAGCCGCCACGGCCGAGCGTGGTGATGCGGCCGGTCTCCTTGTGCATGCCCTGGAAGCCGGCGATCACCGCGACCTGGCCCTGCTCCTCGAAACGCTTGATCAACTCCGCGCCGTTCACATCCCGGATGCGGGCAGAGGCATGCGCATCGTCGGTGAGGATCGGCAATTGCCAGCCTTGCCAAGAGCGCGCATTGACGCCCATGCCTTGCAGCACGATGGCGAGCAGCCCGGCGGTGACCTGCTCGCCGGTCGCCACCACCACATCGTATTCGCGCGCGTCGTGCAGCACGGCGGCCTGCCGGCAGTACTCGACCAGCTGATTGGTCACGCCCGCCATGGCCGAGACCACGACGGCCACGTCGTAGCCGGCATCGACCTCGCGCTTGACGTGGCGCGCCACGTTGCGGATGCGGTCGAGATCGGCGACCGACGTTCCGCCGAATTTCATCACTAAACGACTCATGGCGGGCGTTCCGCGCTTTCCGGCGTAAATGGCGCGTATTCATACCGGTGGGGTCGCAGCGCAGCAACCATCGATCGCCCGCTCGATAGCCATCTGGCATTGTTTCGGCCAGATCGTTAACGTCTTCGCCACGGCGGCCGGCCCGGACGCCCGGATTATGCTATGGATCCTATGAAATCGTATCTTTTACGGCCGCTTGGCCTCGTTCTGTTCGCGCTGCTGCTGGGCTCATGCAAGATGGGGCGCCCGAATCGATGCTCACCGAGCAGTCATTCAAGGAGGCGGTGGCGGCACTGCAGGCACAGATCGGGCAGCGTTCGCGAACCTTTCGCGTCGACGTCAACGATAGCGATTTCACCATCGAGATGCAGGATCCGGCCGCGCCGACTCACATCGATGCCTGGACGCGCTATCACGCGACTTACCGCAATTTCATTAGCTGGGAAGGAGCGAGCGGTCCGAGCCCGGTGGAACCCACTTTGATCAATCCCAAGCTCGAGGAGAATCTCTTCAACTTTGCTGACATTGATTTCGCCGCCTGGCCGAAACTCGCGCAGGCCGCGGTCGCACGCGCGGGGCTGCAAGATCCGGCGCGCGTCACCCGGGTGACGATCCAGCGCCGGATTTATCTGATGCCATCGCCGTCGAATGGCGACGTGCGCTGGACGCTCGACGTGCGCAGCGGCCGGGAATCGGCTTCGATTTTCGCCAATGCCAAGGGCGTTGTCACCGGCGGCAATTTCGACGGCACGCAGCGCGCGCAGAAGCTCGACATGTATCAAGGCGGCCAGCCGCTTGTCGATGCGATCGCCGAAATCCGCGCGACGCTTGGCGCGGGGCCGACGATTCGGCGATTCAATTTCAGCGATCGCCATCTCTGGTTCACCGGCGCGAGCCCCACCTATCCCGGCAAAGTCGGCGAATGGAAATGGAATCTCAACGGGCTGCTCTATAGCGGCGACGATGCCCTTCAGAAGCCCAATCCCGGCATGCCGGTCGCACTGTTTTCGGTCGATGAAGTCAATTGGTCGACATTGCCGAAGGTGATGGCTGCCGCGAAACAGAGTCTCAAGATGCCGCAGGGGAAAGTCGATCAAATCCATATCACCACGCCGGGAAATCCCGCCAAGGCGATCGAGTGGGAGGTATGGGTGACCGATCGCAACGGCGACCGCGGATGGGTTACCGCCAGTAACGCCGGCGACGTGGCGCGGGTTCATGCGCCGGAGGGCCGTTGACCATGCAGAGCTCCGTCGACCAAGCAGAAGTGGAGCGCTTTTCGCGCATTGCTAGCGTCTGGTGGGACGCGCGCGGGCCGATGGCGGCGCTGCACAAGTTCAACCCGATCAGGCTTGTCTATATCCGCGATAAGACGGCGGAGCGTTTCGCCCGCGACCCCAAGAAACTCGACTGCCTGAAGGGCCTGCGCATGCTCGATATCGGCTGCGGCGGCGGCATCCTGTCGGAGCCGCTGGCGCGGCTCGGTGCGCAGATCGTCGGTGCCGATCCGTCGGAAGAAAACATCGCCGCCGCCAGCGCCCATGCCGAGGCGAGCGGCGTTGCGGTCGACTACCGCGCCACCACCGCCGAGGACCTCGCCGCCGCCAAGGAGCGCTTCGATGTGGTGCTGGCCATGGAGGTGGTCGAGCACGTCACCGATGTCGGCCTGTTCGTGAAAACCTGCGCGTCGATGGTAAAGCCGGGCGGGCTGATGATCGCGGCGACGCTCAATCGCACGCTCAAGAGCTTCGCGCTCGCCATTGTCGGCGCCGAATATGTGCTGCGCTGGCTGCCGCGCGGCACGCACCAATGGGACAAGTTTGTCACGCCGAACGAGCTCGAGACCGCGTTCGAGAGCAGCGGCCTGCGGGTGATCGGTGAGCGCGGCGTGATCTACAATCTGTTCGCCGATCGCTGGCAATTGTCGTCGGATATGGATGTGAACTACATGCTGGTGGCGGAACGGACCAAGGAGAAGGATAAGTCCGCATGATCCTGGAACTGGTCGAATTCAATTCGCCGAAGGGCTGGACCCGCGCGCAAGTGGCCGAAGAAGCGAGACACGTCATCCCTAAATGGCAGGCCAACAAGGAACTGCTGCGCAAGCATTTCCTGCTCGAACTCAACGGCAAGACCGGCGCCGGCGTCTATATCTGGCCGTCGGTCGAGGCCGCGCAGAAAGCGCATGACGAGGCTTGGCGACAATCGGTGATCAAGCGCACCGGGGCTGCGCCGACCATCCGCTATTTCGACCTGTTCCTGCTCATCGACAATGAGAAGGGTACGGCGACCGAGTTCCCCGCCGCCGCCGAAATCCTCACCGCCGCCTGAGCGCACTGAATTAGCAGCACGCAATGCTCTGGGCCGTCTTTACGCTGATCGCCGCCGCGGCCCAGACCGCGCGCAATGGCATGCAGCGCGAGCTGACCGCCAGCCTCGGCACGGTCGGCGCCACCCATGTGCGGTTCCTGTTCGGATTTCCTTTCGCGCTGATTTTTCTGTTCGGCGTCATGGCGGTGACCGGCGCCAGTCTGCCGCCGACGCCGGTCGCCTTCTGGCCCTGGGTGATCGGCGGCGCACTGGCGCAGATCGCCGCCACCGCGCTGATGCTTTCCGCCATGGGCGAGCGCTCGTTCGTCGTCGCCTATGCCTATATCAAGACCGAGCCGGTGCAGGTCGCGCTGTTCGGCCTGATCTTCCTCGGCGACAGCATCACGCCGCTATCCGTCACTGGGATCCTAATCGCGACCGCCGGGGTGATCGTGATGTCGCTCAAGCCCGGCGCCGGCAGCGCCGGCACCAGGCGCTCGACGCTGATCGGCATCGGCGCCGGCACGATGTTCGCCTTGTCGGCGATCGGCTATCGCGGCGCGATACTCGCGTTGCAGCTACCGGATTTCGTGCTGGCGGCGACCTTCACCGTCAGCGTCGGGCTGGTGCTGCAGGCGGCGTTGCTGTCGCTCTACCTGGCGCTGCGCGACCCGCAAGTGCTGCGCGCCATCGCGCGCGCCTGGCGGCCGTCGAGGTTCGCCGGCTTCATGGGGGCCTTCGCTTCGGAATTCTGGTTTCTTGGCTTTGCCATCACCACGGCCGCCAACGTGCGCACGCTGGCGCTGGTCGAGGTGCTGTTCGCGCAGGGCGTCACGCGCTTCGTGTTCAAGCAGCCGACCACAAAGCGCGAGGCCATCGGCATCGTGCTGGTGGTGATCGGTGTCGCGCTGCTGGTGTGGGCGTATTAGTTCCGCTCGTCCGGCAAAATCGGCAACGGGTGGAATTCGATGCCTTCCTCGGCCAGCTCCTTGGCGTCCTCGGGCGAGGCCTCGCCATAGATCGAGCGGGGCTCGACTTCGCCATAGTGCATCTTGCGCGCTTCCTCGGGAAATTTCTGCCCGACATTGTCGGCGTTCTTGGTGAGATGCTCGCGCAGCTCTTTCAGCTTGGCGCGGAATTCCTGCTCCTGCGGCGAGATCATCGCGACCGGCGATTTTTCCGGCGCCGCCGCGGCCGGCACCGGAGCTTCGGCCGGCACTTTCCGTTTCCGCGAGGACGCCAACCGCGGCGCCATGATCGCCTTCGCGACCTTGGCCGAGCCGCAATGCGGGCAGGTCACCAGTCCGCGCTTGGCCTGCTTGTCGAAGGCGGCGGAATCCTGGAACCAGCTTTCGAACGCGTGGCCCTTTTCGCAAATGAGTGCGTAATGGATCATTCCGCCCCCGGCACGACATGGAGGTGGGTCGGCTCCGCCATCGGCTCGACCATCTCGAATCGCCGGCCGTGCTGCAGCGATGGGATACGCGCGCGCGCCTTGGCCACTTCCGCCAGATCGATCTCGGCCATCACCACGCCCGGCTCGCTGCCGGCTTCCGCCAGGATGCGGCCCCAGGGATCGACGATCAACGAATGGCCGAAGGTCTCGCGGCCGTTCTCGTGCTTGCCGCCTTGCGCGGCGGCGAACACGAAGCAGCCGTTCTCGATCGCGCGGGCGCGGTTCAACACGTGCCAGTGCGCTTCGCCAGTCTGCTTGGTGAAGGCGGACGGAATCGCCAGCATGCTGGCGCCGGCTTCCGCCAGCGCGCGGTAGAGCGCCGGAAAACGCAGATCATAGCAAACCGTCAATCCCAGCCGGCCCCAGGGAAGATCGGAAAGCACCGCCAGCTCGCCCGGCCGGTAGCTGCCCGATTCGCGATAGCTCTCGCCGCCGGCGAGATCGACGTCGAACATGTGGATCTTGTCGTAGCGGGCGGCAATGTCGCCCTTGGGATCGATCAGGAACGAGCGGTTGGCGGCTTTGTCTTGTGTGAGCTTGATCGCCAGCGAGCCGACATGAATGGTGATGCCGAGCTTGCGCGCGAGTTCGCGCAAGCTCGCGAGCGAGCTATCGGCCTCTTCCTCCACGATATTGGCGAACAGCCGCTCGCGTTTGATCTCCATGATGTTGGTCATTTCCGGCGTGAGCACGTAATCGGCGCCGGCTGATTTCGCCTCGCCGATCATGCGCACGGCGGCATCGAGATTGGCGGCGGGCGCCAGCCCCGAGCGCATCTGGATCATCGCGGCCTTGAAGGTCGCAGGCTTGTTGATTGCAGACTTGTTGATTGCAGATTTGGCGCCGTCAGTCATGCGGACTGCCCTTCGCCGGCGAGCAGCGCGTCGAGCCTGCCTTCGTGTTCCAGCGCATGCAGGTCGTCGCTGCCGCCGACATGCAGCGTGCCGATGAAGATTTGCGGCACGGTCACCCGCCCATCCGCCCGCTGGATCATCTCGTCGCGCCGCTCCCAGTTGCCTGCCAGATCGATTTCCGTGAAGGAAACGCCCTTCCGGTTCAGCAGAGCCTTGGCGGCATGGCAATAGGGGCAATACCGGGTGGTGTAGATTTCGATAGCTGGCATAGGGCTTCCGCTGGTGTTTCTCGTCGGAAGTTATATGGGGGTGCGCACTGGCGCGACAACCCGGGCGAACACCAGCACGTCGACATGGGCGCAGCCTGCCCGCAGCAGCGCGCGGGCGCAGGTATCGACCGTGGCGCCGGAGGTCAGCACGTCGTCGATCAGCACCAGGCGCTTTCCGGCGATATCGGCCTTCTGGTCGGGGGACACGCGAAACGCGCCTTGCACATTGTCGGCCCGCTCGGGTCTAGACAGGCCGACCTGCTGCGGCGTCGCGCGCACGCGCTTGATGCCGCCATGCAGCACCGGCACGCCGGAAATCCCTGAGATCGTGCCAGCCAGCGCCGCCGCCTGATTGAAGCGCCGCGCCCACAATCGGCGCCAGTGCAGCGGCACCGGCATGAGCGCGTCGGCATCGGTGAGCAGTTCGCGGCCGGCGCGCGCCATCCAGCGGCCCATCATCGGCGCCAGATCGAGCCGGTCGCCATATTTGAAGGCAAGCACCAGCGCGCGGGCGATGTCGTCATGGCGCACCGCGGCGCGCGCCCGGTCGTAGGCCGGCGGATCGGCGATCGCCTCCATCGACAACAGGCCAGGGCCGGGATCGTAGGTGAAGGGAATGCCAAGCCGCGCGCAGTAGGGAGGCTCGATCAGCGAGAGCTTCGACCAACAGGACGCGCACAGGCCGACACCGTCACCGAGCGGCTCGCGGCAGGACGGGCACAGCGGCGGCAACGCCACATCGAGCGCGAGCCGCAGCGCGGCGCGCAATCCGCCGCCGATTTGCGCAAGACGCGATGGCGCCTCTTCCTGGCTTGCCGACACCAGCTCGTTCATGCTGCAAAGGTATCAGATGTCAGCGAACCCCACCATCTTCGACCGCCAGCTGCTGCGCACGCGGCAACAGCGCGCGCGCACGCTGGGGGCCGAGACCTTCCTGATCGATCGGGTCGCCGCCGAGCTGGGCGAGCGGCTGTCGGTCGTGCTGCGCCAGTTCGAGCGCGCCGTCGATCTCGGCACGCCGACCGATGCGGTGCGGCGCGTGCTGGCCGCCAGCGGAAAAATCGGAACCATCGTCGCCGCCGAGCCCGCGGCCGCGCGGCTCGATGCATCATACACGCGCGTTGTTGCCGACGAGGAGGCGCTGGCGTTCGCCGACGGCTCGCTCGATCTGGTGGTGTCCGCACTATCGCTGCAATTTGTGAACGACCTGCCGGGCACGCTGATCCAGATCCGCCGCGCGTTGAAAGCCGACGGCTTGCTGCTCGCCGCACTCATCGGCGGCGACAGCCTCATCGAGCTGCGCGAAGCCTTCGCTGCCGCCGAAAGCGAGGTTGAAGGCGGGGCTTCGCCCCATGTGGCGCCGTTCGCCGACTTGCGCGAGCTCGGCGCCTTGCTGCAACGCGCGGAATTCGGGCTGCCGGTGGTCGATTCGGATCGGCTTACGGTACGCTACGAATCGGCGTTCGCATTGATGCGCGATCTGCGCCGCATGGGCGCGACCAATGTTCTGAGCGAACGGCGGCGCACGCCGCTCAGGCGCGCGACATTGCAGCGGATGGCGGAGATCTATGCGCAACGTTTCGCCGATGCGGACGGCCGCGTGCGCGCGACCTTCGAGATCGCCTGGCTATTGGGCTGGGCGCCGCATGAGAGCCAGCAGAAACCGCTCAAGCCCGGCTCGGCCGCGCAGCGACTCGCCGATGCGCTCGGCAGCAAAGAAATATCGACGGGAGAAAAGGCAGGCGGTCCGCGCCAGAGCTAGCGCCAAGTTACTGGAACACATTCGCAACGGTCGTCCACATTTCGGTCACCGAGGCGCCGAGCGTAGTGAGGGTCACGGCAATGGCACCGGCGATGCCCGACGCGATCATCGCATATTCGATGGCCGTGGCGCCCTCCTGCGCAGGCAGGAAGCGGCGGCCTTGAGCCCTCGGAATGATACGACGCATCGGATTTTCCTGCTCGGACGACGTGTTGGCCGGGATTACAGCAGCGCCATCAAGTGGGACACCAGCGGAACGTCCGCCGGCGGCATGTCATAGTCCCACAGCCGGTTTGGCTTCACCCAGGCGAGCCGCTGGCCTTCCATCGCGGTGACCGTTCCCTCCCAGCGCCGGCAGACATAGAGCGGCATGAGGAGATGAAAGTCCGCATAGCTGTGGCTGGCGAAAGTAAGCGGCGCGAGACAGGCCTCGCTGACGACGATTCCCAGTTCCTCCCTCAGCTCTCTGATCAAGGTTTGTTCCGGCCGTTCACCATCCTCGATCTTGCCGCCGGGAAACTCCCACAAGCCCGCCATCGTCTTGGCCGGAGGGCGCTGTGCGATGAGCACGCGGCCGTCGGCGTCGACGAGGGCGCAGGCGGCAACAAGGACGATTTTTGCGCTCACAGCCCTTCAGCCTCGACGATAGGGAGGCCTTGGTTATAAGAGGCCATCAACGGTGTGAAATCGGCAGGCACTCCTGCCGCGACGGTAAATGGAGCATTACGAGCGGTAATCGCCATTGATGGCGACGTATTCCTTGGTCAGATCGCAGGTGAGCACGCGGTCGCGGCCTTTGCCGAGCCCGAGCGCTACCTTCAGGCTGATCTCCGGCTTTTTCATCGCCGCGCTGACTTCGCCCTCGTCATAGCCGGGATCGCGCGCGCCTTTGTGCGCCACGCGAATACCGCCGAACCAGATCGACAGTTTGTCGCGGTCGGCCGGCTCGCCGGCCTTGCCGACCGCCATCACCACGCGACCCCAATTGGCGTCCTCGCCGGCAATCGCCGTTTTCACCAGCGGCGAGTTGGCGATTGACATGGCGATGCGCCGCGCCGAGGCCTTCGACACCGCGCCTTCGACGACGATCTCGACCAGCTTGCGCGCGCCTTCGCCGTCGCGCGCGATCTGCTCGGAAAGATTGGCCAGCACCTGCTGCAAGGCCTTCTTGAAACCTTTGAGACGCGAATCGCCGGCGCGCGCAATACGCGGGCTGCCTGCCGCCTTGCCGGTCGCGAACATCATCAGCGTATCGGAGGTCGACGTGTCGCCATCGATCGTCACGGCGTTGAAGGTGTCGGCGACGCCGTCGTTGAGCAACGCCTGCAAAGCCGGCGCCGAAATCGCGGCGTCGGTAAAAATGAACGAGAGCATGGTCGCCATGTCAGGCGCGATCATGCCGGCGCCCTTGGCGATGCCGTTGATCGTCACTGTCGTCTTGCCGATGCGCGCGCGCGCGGTCGCCACCTTCGGAAACGTGTCGGTGGTCATGATCGCCTTGGCGGCCGCGAAGAAGTCTCCCGGACGCGCGCGTTCGGCGAGGCCTTGCATCACCGGCGCGAATTTGGAGGCATCGAGCGGCTCGCCAATCACGCCGGTGGAGGCGAGGAAAATCTCCGACGGTTTGCAGCCGGCCGCCTTGGCGGCGATGTCGGCGGTGAGCTTGGTCGCCGCCCGCCCGCTTTTCCCGGTGAAGGCATTGGCGTTGCCGGAATTGACCACCAGCGCGCGCGCCAAGCCCCGTTTAGATTTGCCCCGTTTAGCTTTGCCGGATTTGAGATGCGCGCGGCACCATTCGACCGGCGCCGACGGGCATTTCGAGCGGGTGAACACGCCGGCCGTGGTGGTGCCGGCATCGAACAGTGCGAGCAGCACGTCGGTGCGGCTGGCATAGCGGATGCCGGCCTCGGCGGTGGCGAGCCGCACGCCGTCGACCGCCGGCAGATCCGGCGCGTGTTTGGGGGCGAGGGGGGAGATGGCGGTGGACATGTAAAGGTCTCTGTCATTCCAGGGCGCGAGCGCAGCTCGCGAGCCCGGAATCCATATCCACCAAGCTTTCAGTCAAATCGCAAGGCCCGGGGTTATGGTTTCCGGCTCTCGCGCTTGCGCGCCGGCCGGAATGATCGCTTTACTTCTTCGCCGGATCGGCCGGCGTGGCCGGCTTGTCGAGGCGTTCGATCTTGGCGTCGGCGCGCAGCTTGGCGACCAGTTCGGCCTGCGCCTTGCGCGCCACATATTGCTCGAGCTGCGGCTTGACCTCTTCGAATTTCGGCGTCGGTTTGGTGCGCTTGTCCTCGACCTTGATCACGTGCCAGCCGAACTGGGTCTTCACCGGCCCGGAAATCTGGCCATTCTCCAAGCCGAAGGCGACGTCGGAGAATTCTGGCACCATCTGCTCCTTGCTGAAATAGCCGAGATCGCCGCCATTGGCCTTGCCGGACGGATCTTCGGTCAGCTCGCCCGCGACCTTGGCGAAATCCTCGCCCTTCTTCAGACGCGCGATCACCGCCTTGGCCTTATCCTCGGCTTCCTTGCCGGCCTTCTCGTCGCCCGGAGGCGCGCGGAACAGGATGTGGCGGGCGTGAGTTTCCTTCTCCTCGCCCATCTGCTTGACGGCGTCTTCATAGACCTTGTGCATAGCTTCGTCGGTGAGCGCTTCCTTGCCGACCAATTGCAGCAGGCTTTCCATCAGCAGTTTGTTGCGGGTGAAATCCAGCTTGCGCTTGAAATCGGGGCCATCGCCGAGCTTCTTGGCCTCGGCGGCTTTCGACACCAGGAGCATGTCGGCCATGAATTGCACCAGGTAGTCCTGCTTGGCGTCCGGCGACATGGGCGGAAGCTGTCCAGCCTCCTCCTCGGCCACGGCGAGGTCGCTTTGGTGGATCTCGGTGCCGTTGACCTTGGCCACCAGCGGGTCCTTGTCCTGGGCGCGCAGCGCCCCGCCCGACGCGATCAGCAGCGCCAGGGTGGCGGCAAGGATACCGGCTCGGCGCGGCTGGGCCGAGAAACCGGCGAGAAAGGCGATCGTCATGGCGCTGTCCTTGGAAATGGAGTCCGCAAACGGGGCGGACGGCGGCGGACTTGTCGCCCAACAACCGTGCCTTTGCAATGGCGGACTGGCGCGCGGGACTTAACGTCCGCGTGACCGGGTTACCGGTTAAGGCCGCGGCAAGCCGCCAATTGACAATAAACCGACCCCCTCCTATCTCTCGATTAACCTCGGCGGGTTGCGCTTTACAGGCGCAATTCGCGTCGAATTTGCCCGAAAAGTGCCTTATTTCCGGAGTGCCGGAAGCAACATCCGGCCGCGGCGGCGTGCTAGAAGCGCCCGGCATAAATTAGGAGCTCCCGCATGATCGGCGCCGTTGCCCGCAAGCTGTTTGGCTCCGCCAATGAACGGCGGATCCGCAGCTATCAGCCGCGGGTCGATGCCATCAACGCCCTGGAAAAGGAGATCGAGGCGCTATCCGACGACGCGCTGAAGGCGCGCACCGCCGAGTTCAAGACGCAGGTCGCCGACGGCACCTCGCTCGACGACATTCTCATTCCGGCTTTCGCCACCGTGCGCGAGGCGGCCAAGCGCACGCTTGGCCAGCGCCATTTCGACGTGCAGTTGATCGGCGGCATGATCCTGCACGAGGGCAAGATCGCCGAGATGAAAACCGGCGAAGGCAAGACCCTGGTCGCGACCCTGTCGGTTTATCTTAACGCGCTGTCGGGGCGCGGCGTGCACGTGGTCACCGTCAACGATTACCTCGCCAAGCGCGACTCCGAATGGATGGGGCAAATCTACAATTTCCTGGGGCTCACGGTCGGCAACATCGTGCACGGGCTCGACGATGAGGAACGCAAGAAATCTTACGACTGCGACGTCACTTACGGCACCAATAACGAGCTCGGCTTCGACTACCTGCGCGACAACATGAAGTACCGAATGGAGGACATGGTCCAGCGCGGCCACATCTATGCCATCGTCGACGAAGTCGACTCCATCCTGATCGACGAGGCGCGCACGCCGCTGATCATTTCCGGCCCGCTCGACGACCGCTCCGAATTCTACAACACCATCGACACCTACATCCCGCTGCTCGATAAAACCGACTACGAGGTCGACGAGAAGCAGCGCACGGTGACGTTGACCGAAGTCGGCATGGAGAAGCTCGAACAGCGGCTACGCACGGCGGACCAGCTCAAGGGCGAGTCGCTCTACGACGTCGAGAACGTCTCGGTCGTCCATCACGTCAATCAGGCCCTGCGCGCGCACAAACTGTACCAGCGCGACAAGGACTACATCGTACGCAACGGCGAGGTGGTGATCATCGATGAGTTCACCGGCCGCATGATGCCGGGCCGCCGCTATTCGGAAGGGCTGCACCAGGCGCTCGAAGCCAAAGAGCACCAGCCGATCCAGCCCGAGAACCAAACACTCGCCTCGATCACCTTCCAGAATTATTTCCGCATGTACGAGAAACTTGCGGGCATGACCGGCACGGCGCTCACCGAGGCCGACGAATTCATGGACATCTATAGTCTCGAAGTGCTGGAAGTGCCGACCAACATGCCGTTGGTGCGCATCGACGACGACGACGAGGTCTATCGCACAGCGGTCGAGAAATACCGCGCGATCATCACCTTGATCGAGGAATGCAAGCTGCGCGGCCAGCCGGTTCTGGTCGGCACCACGTCGATCGAAAAGTCGGAGCAACTGGCGGACATGCTGCGCGAGCGCGGTTGGGAGGCGCACGATTTCTCCGACCCGAACGCCTTCGCTGCGCTCTATTCCGGCGATGACGGCGCTAGCAAGACCAAGGTGTTCGCCATCCTGAATGCCCGCTATCACGAGCAGGAGGCCTATATCGTCTCCCAGGCCGGCGTGCCGGGCGCCATCACGATCGCGACCAATATGGCCGGCCGCGGCACCGACATTCAGCTCGGCGGCAATGCCGACATGCGGATCCGTCAGGAGATCACCGATATCGAGGATCCGCGCGCGCGCGAGAAAAGCCCGGCCGCCGATGAAATCCGCAAACAAATCGCGCGGCTGAAAGACAAGGCGCTGGCCGCCGGCGGCCTCTTTGTGCTTGGCACCGAGCGGCACGAGAGCCGCCGCATCGACAACCAGTTGCGCGGCCGTTCCGGCCGCCAGGGCGATCCCGGCCATTCCAAGTTCTTCCTGTCGCTCGAAGACGATCTCATGCGCATCTTCGGTTCCAACAAGCTCGACGGCATGCTGACAAAGCTGGGCCTGAAGGAGAACGAGGCCATCGTTCATCCGTGGATCAACAAGGCGCTGGAGAAGGCGCAGCAGAAGGTCGAGGCGCGCAACTTCGACATCCGCAAGAATCTGCTCAAATACGACGACGTGATGAACGACCAGCGCAAGGTCATCTTCGAGCAGCGGCTCGATTTG